>JAFYOF010000199.1 GCA_017560305.1 Alistipes sp. | reverse complement strand
GCCATCGAGCTTACCCAACTCGTTTGACATATCGCGTGCGGTCTCAACCATATCTGCAATCAAATCGTCAGCATCAACAACAGTACCCTCGCGTGACTTCATCTTACCCTCTGGCAACTCAACCATACCGTAAGAGAGGTGGTAGATGTTGTCGCTCCACTCGTAGCCGAGTTTCTTCAAAACGAGCTTCAACACCTGGAAGTGATAGTTCTGCTCGTTACCCACAACATAGATCATATCGTCGAGCTTGTTCTCCTCGAAGCGGCTCAATGCAGTACCGAGGTCCTGAGTCATATACACCGATGTGCCGTCGCCACGCAACAGGAGCTTCTGGTCGAGGCCATCTGACTCGAGGTCAATCCATACCGAGTTGTCCTCCTTGCGGAAGAATACGCCCTTGTCCAAGCCATCCTGCACGAGACTCTTACCCAAGAGGTAGGTCTGTGACTCGTAGTATACCTTGTCGAAGTCAACGCCCAAAGCCTTGTAGGTTACATCGAAGCCCTCGTATACCCAGCCGTTCATAGTCTGCCAGAGTGAGTAAACCTCCTCGTCCTTAGCCTCCCACTTGCGCAACATCTCCTGTGCAGCGAGCATAATAGGAGCCTTCTTCTTTGCCTCGTCCTCAGTCATACCGCCAGCAACCAACTCCTTAACCTCAGCCTTGTAGTGCTTGTCGAACTCAACATAGTACTTACCCACCAGGTGGTCACCCTTCATACCCGATGATGCTGGAGTCTCGCCACCACCATAGAGCTGCCAAGCAAGCATAGACTTACAGATGTGGATACCGCGGTCGTTCACCAGGTTCACCTTGATTACATTGTGACCGTTAGCCTTCAAAATCTGGGCAACCGAGTAACCCAGGAGGTTGTTGCGGATGTGACCCAGGTGGAGTGGTTTGTTGGTATTTGGTGATGAGTACTCAATCATAATTGTGCGACCCGATGGGGCAGCCTCGCCGTATGACTCGTTGGCAACCTCCTCGTTGAAGCGGTCAGCCCAGTATGATGGAGCGATAGAGAGGTTAAGGAAACCCTTGATGACATTGAATGAGTTAATCTGTGGGTTGTTTGCCACGATGTGCTCACCAATCTCGTTAGCGGTAGCCTCAGGAGCCTTGCGGCTGAGCTTCAGGAGTGGGAAGGTAACCAATGTGTAGTCGCCCTCAAACTCCTTGCGGGTCTTCTGAATCTGAATCTGCGATGCCTCTACTGCACCATACAAAGCCTCGATAGACGAGGTCGCAATTTGAGCGATAAAAGTTTCTGTATTCATATATTTGATTTTTTGTATTCTCACTATTCGCACAAAGATAGTGATTTTTTCATTACTTATGGTGTGGTGGAGGCGATTATGTAGGAATAAAATGGCTTTGATGCTTTACTTTTCTCGGTTTTTTGTAATTTTGTGCCATAAAATGTAAGAATAATGAAGATAGGCAATATCGAATTGGGCGACAAGCCCCTGTTTTTGGCTCCGATGGAGGATGTCACTGACCCTTCGTTCCGCTATATGTGCAAGCGCTTTGGTGCTGATGTGGTGACCACCGAGTTTATCTCGTCTGACGGCCTTATCCGTGACGCGTGGAAGTCGCGCGCAAAGCTCAATATCGACGAGGCGGAGCGTCCTGTGGGTATTCAGATTTATGGTCATCTCATCGAGCCGATGGTCGAGGCTGCCCGCATTGCCGAGACTGCCCATCCCGACTTTATTGACATCAACTTCGGCTGCCCCGTGAAGAAGATTGCGGGCAGAGGTGCTGGCTCGGGTATGATGCGCGATGTGCCGCTGATGGTCGAGATGACACGCCAGATTGTGCAGGCGGTGAACACACCCGTGACTGTCAAGACACGCCTAGGCTGGGACGAGGAGTCGAAGAATATTATGGAGATTGCGCTCCGTTTGCAAGATACAGGTATCAAGGCGCTCACAATTCACGGTCGCACCCGCTCGCAGATGTATCGCGGCGAGGCTGACTGGACTCTTATCGGCGAGGTGAAAAACCACCCTTCAATCGAGATTCCTATCATCGGAAATGGTGATGTAGACTCGGGCGAGAAGGCGAAAAGAATGTTCGATACCTATGGCGTGGATGGCGTGATGATTGGTCGTGCAACATACGGTCGTCCCTGGATTTTCAAGGAGGTGAAGCACTATATGCAGACTGGTGAGGTGATGCCGCAGCCTACTGTCATTGAGCGAGTTGCAATCGCAAAGGAGCATCTTCTCAAGTCGCTTGAGATTAAGGGCGAGAAGGTCGGTATTCTCGAGATGCGCCGCCATATGTCCAACTACTTCAAGGGTCTTCCCGACTTCAAGTCTACACGCCTGAAGCTGGTCACTCTTTATGATGTTGACGAGATTAACGCTACCCTCGATTACATTGCCGAGCGTTGGGGTGATTATGATATGAGTGGGGCGGTGCCGCCATCTCTTTCCCACGACATTTAGGAAATTTATTAGCGATGCTCTTTTGGTATCTGCCTTGATTTCGGGCTGCTCATTTACGAAAAGTAAACTCCGCGCCCTCAATTTGCGAGCAGCTTCAAAATAGCTATCGCTAATGAAATTTCAGACTATAAGGTAAAACAAATCAGGCTGTCTAACCCACGGGTTAAACAGCCTGATTCTTTTTGCAAAGACTCGCTATCGGTTTGGAATGTCGATAGGGTTAGGGTCGCTCTCGTCGATAAGGTGCTCGGTGAAGTAATCAACCAAACGCCAGTAGAAATACTCGTTCATATCGCCGAAGCTGTGACGCTGTGTAGGCAAGTAGAGCATATCGAAACGCTTGTTGGCGCGAATGAGTGCATCCACCACGCGCGATGTGTTGCCTGGGTGTACATTGTTGTCAATCTCACCGTGTACCAGCATCAGGTGACCCTTCAGGTTGCGTGCAATCTCTGGGTTGCTCTTGATGCTGTAGAGGAATGTGGTGTCGCCCTTGTCGCTCACCTGCTCCTTCACGCCGTGGTGAGTCTCGCTCCACCAGCGGTTGTAAATCTTGTTGTCGTGGTTACCCGCGCAAGATACCGCAGCCTTGAAGAAGTCCGGGTACTGCAACATAGCAGCCGTAGACATAAAGCCACCACCCGAGTGACCGTGGATACCCACACGATTTACATCGATGTAGCTGTGGCGTGCCGCCAACTGCTCGATAGCCACCTTTTGGTCAAGCAGACCGTAGTCGCGCAGGTTGCCGTAGCCGTAGTTGTGATACCACTTCGAGCGGTCGGGGTGACCACCGCGGTTACCTACCGAGATAACGATGAAGCCAGCCTGTGCAAGGCGGTCGGTGCGTACGCTCATACGGGTATATGGGTAGTTTGTAGCCTCGGTCTGTGGACCCGGATATACATAGTCTACGATAGGGTAGTGCTTTGTAGAGTCGAAGTCAAATGGCTTATACATAACACCATAGAGGTCTGTAACGCCATCAGCAGCCTTCACGGTGAAGGTCTCTGGGAACTTGTAGCCGTTAGCCAAAAGCTGCGAGAAGTCGCTCTCTTCGAGTGTCATCAAGCGGTTACCAGCGCAGTCGTAGAGTGCAGTCACAGGGATAGTATCCACGCGTGAGTAGTTGTCCACGAAGTAGCGGCAAGCATCGTCAACCATTGGAGTGTGGAAGTGGTCGCCCTTGTTCAGGAGCTTCACATCGCCACCATCGAGGCTTACAGAGTAGAGGTGCTGGTAGTATGGGTTCTCGTCCTTCTCGCGACCCATCGCAGTGAAGTATACCTTGCGAGCCTTCTCGTCAACCTTCAGGATGTTGTGAACATGCCAAGCACCCTCGGTGAGCTTGCGCTTGAGGTTACCCTCATCGTCATATAAATATAGGTGAGCCCAGCCGTCGCGCTCGCTCCACTGGATAAGCTCCTTGCCCTTGTTCAAGGCAGAGAGTGGGCGAACCTCGATGTAGGTGTTCATACGCTCCTCGATGATTGGACGCAGAGTGTCGGCACCGATAGTGTAAGAGCAGATGTCGATGCGGTGCAAATCACGGCTTGAACGGGTCACGAAGAAGCGGTTCTCGTCACCCAACCATACGCGTGGCTGGTCGTACATATGGCGCTGCTTCTGCTCGCGTGGAGTGGTTGCGATTGAGAGGGTCTGATCCTTGAAGCGACCTGTTGCAACCTCCTTGCGTGAGTTGTCCTCCATATTGAATACATAGAGGTGATATTGTGGAGCCTCCTTCTCGCCTGGCATCTGGTACTTGTAGGTCTCAAGTGTTGGGCGTGGCTGCGCCAAAGCATTGATAACCCACAACTCCTTCACCGCGCGCTGGTCGGTTACGATTGTTGCGAAGTGGCGTGAGTCTGGTGACCATACGCCGCTTACGCCCTTGCGCTTGCCGTCGATGAGCTTATCGGTGTTGAGCAGGCTGTAACCCTGACCATAGCCGAAGTGTGGCTCGCCATCGGTTGTAATCTGAGTCTCAACGATTGTTGTATCCTTCTCATCCTTCTTGAGTTTCTCGTAATCCTCGCGTGACATACGATAGAGGTTCAAATCCTTGGCATAAACAACTGTCTTGCCATCGGGAGAGATAGATGCCCAGTAGAGTTGCTTTGTCTCACGCTCCTTGTCCACAAGGTGTGTGAGCTCCTGAGTCTGCGAGTCATAAGAGAAGTAGAAAACCTCCTTGCCGCTCACTTTCTTTGGCTTCTTGCCCGCCAGTGAGTCCTCCTTTGAGAGTGGCTTTGGCTTTGCGTCCTGAGTAGATGTGACCTCGAAAGTGAATGTGCGACCATCCTCCGCAACCTCCAGATTCTGGATTGGGAGCTGTGAGCCGATGAATGGGTCCTTCACAATCTCGGTGAGCTGTGCAGCCATCTTGTCGTTGTCGAACAGCGGTGTGCGCTTGCGTGATGCAGGGTCTACAACATACCACGATGTGCCGTTGCTGGTCTTGTAGCTATACCAGAACTTCTCGCCCGAGAGGAACCAGTGTGGGTCAACCGATGTCGAGAAGAGCATATTGCCGAGCTTGCCGGCGGTGAAGCGCTCTGCCAACTCGTAACGATTGCGTGTACGGGTATTCTCGCGCTCCGAAGGCTTGTTCTCTGCCGAAGCGGTGTAAACGGCCGCCACGCAGAGCATTGATACGATAAATCTCTTCATTTATTTTGTTTTATTTGTTCTGTGACTTGAAGTAGTTGCTGAAGTAGAGCAGCTGATACTGGATTGAGTTGCGCCAGTAATCCCAGTTGTGAACGCCCTCGCGAACATAGAAGTCGTGCTTGATGCCCGCCTTGAGAAGTTTCTCGTGGAGGTCGCAGTTCACGCCGAAGAAAAAGTCGTCGTAGCCGCAGTCGATGATGAGGCTCAACTGACCTGGCTTGATGCGCTCAACGAGGTTGATTACGGTATGCTCCTCCCAGTTCTCTGGATGCTCCTCGATTGTGCCGAGACGCTTCGAGAGACCCCAGTTCTTTGGGAAAGGACGGATGTCCACACCGCCCGATGTGCTACCGGCAGCGCCGTAGATGTCTGGGTTGCGGAAAGCGAGGTAGAGCGCGCCGTGACCACCCATCGAAAGACCCGAAATCGCGCGTGACTCACGGCGAGCATTGGTCTTGTAGTGTGAGTCGATGTACTCGATGAGCTCCTTTGTTACGAATGTCTCATACTTGTAGGTTGGGTCAACGGGGCTGTCGAAGTACCAGCTGTCGAAGCCGCCATCAGGCAAAACGAGCATAATGCCGTAGCGGTCAACCCAGTCAGAAGCCTTGCCCCAGGCATCCCACTCCTCGTACTTGCCGCTGTGACCGTGCAACAGGTAGACAACAGGCAGGTCCTTCATCTCGTGGTAACCATCAGGCAACACCACTCTCACCATCACATTCTTATCCATAGCTTTGCTATGAATGGCGATAGTCTCACGCTGGAACGACCACGCCGAGCAGCATACCAGAGTAGCTGCCACCAAGAGTAAAAGTTTTTTCATATTAATTGAGTTTTAGTTTCACTATAATGCGCAAATATACTCAAAAAGAGCGGAAAAGATGTGGTTTTAACCAAATAAATTCCTATTTTTGCGATTAGTGAAATAATTAACGAAAAACTAAATAGAATGAAGGCAAAATTTATTTTGGTGGCTGCGGCTGCCGTTGCGTTGCTCTCGGCGTGCTCGGGCGAGTGCAAGAAGACAGAGTTGTTCAATGGTCAGGACCTTTCGGGATGGGTTGGCTTTGTTGACCCCGAGAGCGGAGTGCCAGCCGAGGAGGTTTACTCTGTAAAGGATGGTAATATCTATGTTGCGGGCGAGCCTTTCGGTTATCTCCGCACCGAGAAGAAGTATGGCGACTACACTCTCCATGTTGAGTGGCGCTGGATTGGCGAGGGCACAAACAGCGGTCTGTTCCAGCGTGTGCAGGATGGCGACAAGTTGTGGTGTACAGCCATCGAGTGTCAGCTTTGCAGCGGTAAGGCGGGCGATTATGTGATGCTTGGCGGTGCGCAGATTCGCGAGGTTGAGTGCGTGGGCGAGTACCCAGTTAAGGATCGCATCGGCGACTACGAGAACCCAGTTGGCGAGTGGAACTCAGCAGATATCACCTGCGTTGGTAATGTTATCAAGGTAAAAATCAACGGCAAAGAGCAGAATGAGTGTACTTGCGACTTTGTTGATGGTTACATCGCACTTCAGAGTGAGGGTGGACCTATCGAGTTCCGCAACATCTATATCACAGAGTAAATTCGTCTAACGCGGCTCTTTTGGCGAGTTTCTTTTTGGTAAATTTTGCTTTGCGCTCCTCGACAATAGGTCCACTATTGCCTTCGGAGTTTAAAGCGAAATTTCCTCAAAAATCTAACTCGCTGGAGAGTGAAACCTTTAAATAAAAAATGTCAGACTTTTTCGGTCTGACATTTTTACTTTCTATACCTTGTACGATTACTCTACATACAACACCAAGCCCTTCAGGTACTCGCCCTCGGGGTGGTAGATGTTGATAGGGTGGTCGGCGGGCTGGGTGAGCTGGTGCAGGATGCGCACCTTTCTGCCAGCAATAGCAGCTGCCGAAAAGACCGTTGTGCGGAACAACTCCTTCGATACCGCCTGTGAGCAAGAGAATGTAAAGAGGATACCGCCGCTCTTGATCTGCGACAAGGCGCGTGCGTTGATTCTCTTATATCCCTGCATTGCGTTGCCCAACACCTTGTGGTGCTTAGCGAAGGCTGGTGGGTCGAGGATGATAAGGTCGTACTTGCTGCCAATCTGCTTGATGTACTCCACCGCATCAGCCGCCACAGCCGAGTGTTTCAAGCTGTCGCCAAAGTTGAGTTTCATATTCTCCTCGGCGAGTTGTACGGCGCGCTCCGAAGCATCCACCGAACAAACCTCCAAAGCGCCTCCCGAAGCCGCATAGACCGAGAAACCGCCCGTGTAGCAGAATGTATTGAGTACGGTGCGTCCCTTTGAGTAGTGCTTCACGAGTTCGCGGTTCTGGCGTTGGTCGAGGAAGAAACCTGTCTTCTGACCCTCCTCCCAGTTCACGAGGAACTTCTCGCCGTTCTCCTTCACGATGTGTGCCTTGTGGTCGCTCTTGCCCCAGATGTAACCATCCACCGCGTTCAAGCCAGCCTTGAAAGGTACGGTCTGCGAACTCTTGTCATAGATGGCTGTGAGTTTATCGCCGTAGGTGTTACGCAGAGCCTCGGCAATAGCCATACGCGAGAGGTACATACCCACCGAGTGGCATTGCACCACAGCAACCGAGTCGTAGATGTCAATCACCAGACCAGGCAGCGAGTCACCCTCGCCGTGGACAAGACGATAGCAGTTCGTAGCCTCGTTGTCGGTAAGGTCGAGCGTGCGGCGCACATCATACGCCACTGCGATGCGGTTGTTCCACCACTGCTGGTCAATATCCTCCTCCTGCTCGAAGGTAAGCACACGCACGGCGATAGAGCCAATCTGATAGTGACCGCGAGCGATGAACTCGCCCGACTTGGTGAATACATCCACCACCTCGCCCTCTTTAATCTCGCCCTCGCTCTTCACGCGCTCGATAGCGCCCGAAAAAATCCAGGGGTGGCGACGCAGGAGTGACTCCTCCTTACCTCGTCGAAGGAATATTTGTGTTCTCATATTTTTGTGATTGATTATCGTTTTGTTGTCTTCTCTTGTCGTAGCGACGATGTGGTCGGCGTGGGCGCTTCGGTGCGCTCTTTATGACCTCCGCCGCTGGGGTTATCTCAAACGAGGGTAACTCCTTGATGGGCGGTGTCGCCATCAGTTTTTCGTAAATCTTGATGCAGACCCACGCATCCGTTGCGGCATACATCTGCTGTTGTGGGGTGAGCGTGCTCGCCTCCCAGTTGCTCAAGCGTTGCGCCTTCGACACTCTCTCGCCAAGCACCAGAGCCGACATCTTACGCAGACTCTTCTCCTCGATGCCCCAATATGAAGCCATCTGCTGAAGGTCGAGGAAGCCTCGCTCCTTGAAGTTGCGCAGGGCGTGCAACGAGCGGATGTCGCCCGCCACATCGGCGCCAATCTTCTTGATTGCGGGGTTGCTCAAAATCTTCAAAATGGCAGGGTGGAGTTTGGTGCGACACAGACGGATGAGATAGCAACACTCTGATGTAGAGAGTTGTAGCAGAGCCACCTTGTTCGTCACGCCTGCCTTGAACGAGGGGCGTGTCTCGGTGTCGAAGCCGATGATTTGCTGCGCACCAAGGTCGGCGCAGACCTTCTCAATCTGAGCCTCACTGTCGACTACAACTATGCGCCCGTCGAAGTGAGCCGAGGGTAACTCGGCTGTCTGCTCGTTGGATATGGTAGGTTGAAAAATCATCGCTTTAACTTTACAAACTGCAAAGTTACTTATTTATTATGAGTTTTCCGCTTATCGCGCTCGAAATTTTACCATCTTCTTGCATCTGCTCGATTGTTGAGGCTATAACGGCGGGCTCAACCTTAATCTCGCGACACAGTTCGCGGGTGGTCATAGGCTCTCGCTCGAGCAGTTGAAGTATGGTTGCGGTGAGGTCCGCCTTCTCGCTCTTTAGGCGTCGTTTGTTGGCAAGGCATACATCGCACACGCCGCAAGGAACAGCCTCATCATCACCGAAGTAGCGCTGGATGACCACGCTGCGACACTCCTGCTCGTTCATAGCATAGGAGAGCATATTCTCAAATCGCTCCTCCATCAGTTTTTTGCGCTGGAGGTAGGTCTCGGGTGCGATGAAGAGGTCTTTTGTTGGCAGACGCTCCTCGTTGAAGAAGAGCATCGGTGAAGTGTTGGCTGGGATGTAGCGGATGATTCTCATCTGCCACATACGCTTCAGCAACTCCTTGACCTTCTCTACGGTGTAGCCGCTGGTGGCTGCAATCTGCTTCTCGTCGATGGCGCGGAACTCGGTGAAGATGCCGTTGTAAAGGCGTAGTATTGTGCGGATTATATGGTCGAGGTCGTTGCGCCCAACTCTAATCTTATAGAGGTCGTCGCGGCTGATGCAGAACATCACTCGCGCAGGGTTTTCCATCTCCTCGGTGAGGGTGAGGTAGTTGTTCTGCTCAAGCAAATCCATCACCGCCTTCACCGTGCCGACATAGATTCTCTCGCGGCGGCAGAACTCGTGGATGTTGAAGATCAGCGAGGCGTAGAGTCCATCGCCCACCGCCATCTGCACGAAGTTGCACACCTTCTCATAGACGCTTCGTATCGTCTCCAGCGAAGGGAACTCCTGCTGGAAGCGTTTTGTGATTCTGCTCTGGTCATCGGATGCAACCAAAAGCACCGCATAACTGCGCTTGCCGTCACGGCCCGCACGACCTGCCTCCTGATAGTAACTCTCCAGCGAATCGCTCATCGTGTAGTGTACGACAACCCTTACATCCGCCTTGTCGATACCCATACCGAAAGCATTGGTAGCCACCATAATACGCACTCTGCCCGATGTCCACTCCTCCTGTCGCATTGTGCGCTCGGCGTGGGGTAGTCCTGCGTGGTAATATGAGGCAGATATGCCCTCGGCGCGCAGTGTCTCGGCGAGTTGCTCGCAACCCTCGCGGGAGCGCATATAGACAATTCCAGAGCCCTGAACATTGTTGATCACGCGCAGCAACTGCTCGTTCTTGTCGTCGGTGTGACGCACCGCATACGAGAGGTTGGGGCGTGCGAAACTGCTGCGTATGATGTGTGGTTGCTCGAAGCCGAGGTGGTGCATAATATCCTCCGCCACCATATTCGTTGCCGAGGCGGTGAGTGCCAGAACGGGTGTGTCGGGTAACATCTTGCGTATCTCGGCAATGCGCAGGTAGGATGGGCGGAAGTCGTAGCCCCATTGTGAGATACAGTGCGCCTCATCGACGGCAAGCAGACTCACCTTCATTCTTTGCACACGCAGCCTAAACGCCTCTGTTGCAAGTCGTTCAGGCGCGACATACAAAAAGCGCACATCGCCATAGACGCAGTTGTCCAGCGCAATGTCAATCTGCGTGAACGAGAGTCCCGAGTGGATGGCAACGGCGGATATTCCCAGCCTTTTGAGTCTGTCCACCTGGTCCTTCATCAGTGCAATCAGAGGGGTAATGACGATGCAGACGCCCTCTTTGGTAAGGGCGGGAACCTGATAGGTGAGCGACTTGCCTCCGCCCGTTGGCATCAGGGCAAGCGTGTCGCGTCCACTCATAATTGAGTGGATGATTTGCTCCTGACCAGGGCGGAACTCCTTGTAGCCCCAATATTTCTCGAGGGTCGCCTTCAGCAGCGCCTCCATATTTTCGTTTTGCATCGCCATACGGTGCAAAAATACAAAAAAGCGCAGTAAGTTTTGCATTTGCCACGGATTTTTTCTAATTTTGCCACGATATAGGTTAATTGATTCACTATGAGAATTAAGCAAGAGTATAAAGTTAGGAATATCGCGGGCGAAAATGTGGTCATTATGCAGGGTCATCACGGTGCTGATTTGACACGCATCATCTCGCTCAACGACAGTGCTCATTTGCTCTGGGAGACACTCTCTGGCAAGGATTTTTCGGTGGAGGATGCTGCCGAGGAGTTGATGCGCAACTACGAGGTGGATGCCCCAACGGCTCTGGCTGATGCCCAGAAGTGGATTGATAAACTTTCGGAGTGTCAATTACTTGAGTAGTATTTCAGGATGATGAAGTGGCGAAATAGGGGAGGCGTGAAAATCGCATCGGCAATCGCGTTGCTTGTGCTCTACATCTCGACGATGGTGGCAGGCGATGTGATGTCGTTAATGTGCGGTTGCTGCCACCACGACCACGCAGCGGATGTGCATACTGCATTCCGCCACATCCACCACTGCTCGTCTGAGGATTGCTCGCACGACCACTCGCAGGAGTATCAGGCTCCGCAGATGGAGCGTCGCTGCGGCTGCAATCACGACCACTCAACCAACATCAAACTCTACACACCTCCGCAGACCAATGACCACTCGTTGCGACAGACCATTCTGCTGGCGGTGCTGATGGATAATGCGGTGACCATAGAGTCGTCCGAAGGTGCGTTATCTTTTGTATATCAGGAACATATCCTGCCCTCGCTTGTGTCGGGGTATGGTGGCGGACAATCTCTGCGCGCTCCGCCTGCGATAGTGTAATTTACTTGTGATTTGCGCTCTTGGGGCGCACTGAAGTTTAATTATATTATCATCTAAACGACTATGAAAATCAGAAATATTTTGCTTTGTGCATTGCTTTCGCTGTTGGGTTATAGCGTTGCTGCACAGAATGTTAGTGGTGTCGTGCGTGATGCCTCAAATGGCGAGCCACTCATCGGTGCTTCGGTCTATTGGCTGGGTACGAATGTGGGCGTGGGCACCGAACTTGATGGCTCTTACAAGTTGCATCAGGTGAAGGGTTACAATCAGTTGGTTGCCGCCTATGTGGGCTACCATAGCGACACAATCAAGGTCGAGGCTGGAGTAACGGCGGTAGACTTTGCGTTGAAGAGCGCCACCGAGATTGATGAGGTGGTGGTTGAGGGTGGTCTTGGCAACTACATCAAGCACGATGGATTGTTGAAGGGCGAGACAATCTCGTTTGCAGGTCTGTGTAAGATGGCCTGCTGCTCACTTGCCGAGAGTTTTGAGAACTCGGCTTCGGTGACCGTGGGTTACAGCGACGCAATCTCTGGTGCGCGCCAGATCAAGATGCTCGGCTTGACTGGTACCTATACCCAGATTCTTGACGAGAATCGTCCTATTATGCGTGGCTTGAGCGCACCTTATGGCTTGAACTATACGCCCGGTATGTGGCTCAACTCTATTCAGGTGTCAAAGGGTGTGGCTTCTGTAACGGCTGGTCACGAGGCTATCACGGGTCAGATCAATATGGAGCACCGCAAGCCTACCGATGAGGAGCGCTTGTTTGTGAACCTGTATTTTGACAGCGAACTTCGCCCCGAGATTAACCTCTCGTCTGCTATCCCTGTGACTGCAGACAAGCGTCTTTCGACTGTGATTTTGGCTCACGGCTCGATGGATACCAAGTCGCACGATATGAATAAGGATGGCTTTCGCGACCTTCCCGAGACACGCCAGATTAACATCGCCAACAAGTGGCTCTATCAGGGCAAGAATGGCGAGCAGTTGCGCTGGGGCTGGAAGTATGTCGATGAGAACCGCTTGAGCGGTGAGATGGATTACAAGAAGTCAATGCGAGACGAGATGACAGAGTCGCTCTCGGTGTATGGCTCGCATATGGACAACAAGGGCGCGAATGCCTATGTGAAGTTTGGTATGCCAGTCGGTAAGTCGGTTTACGACGAGGTGGAGGGCGAGGAACTTCGTTCAAATATCGCCTTTGTTGCCGACTACAACTACTTCAAGGAGGATGCCTACTTCGGTCTGAATACCTACGATGGTCACGACAGCGCGTGGTGGTTGAACTTTATGTATGCTCACTACTTCTCGCCTCGCTCGTCGATGATTATGGGTGCTTCGGCGTCGATTTCAAATAGCACAGAGACTTTGCGAAACAATGTCGTGCTGGCAAACAAGGAGCGCTGGACAGGCGTGGCGTATAATATCAAGCAGTATGTTGAGCCAGGTTTCTATGCCGAGTACACTTACAATGTGCCAGAGAAGTTATCTTTGGTGCTGGGTGTTCGTGGCGACTGGATGAGCGGAAAGGATATTGAGCCAGCGATGCCAGATGCAGGCGTGGATAATGTTGCCTTCTATACCCCAGAGCAGCGTTTTGCCTTGACCCCTCG
>JAFYOF010000198.1 GCA_017560305.1 Alistipes sp. | reverse complement strand
GATTTTGCCCTATGCAAAGGAGGGTAAGCAGGCCGATTATATCCCCGAATTGGCGAAGGTCAACCCCGACCAGTTCGGTATGAGCATACACACGATTTACGGCGAGACCGCGTCGATTGAGCAGGCAGACACACGATTCTCTATACAGAGTATCTCGAAGGTCTTTACGCTGGCTATGTGCCTCTCGATCAAGGGTGATGACCTCTGGAAGCGAGTAGGCAAAGAGCCTTCGGGCACGGCGTTTAACTCGCTGGTGCAGCTGGAGGTTGAGAAGGGTGTGCCACGCAATCCGTTCATCAATGCGGGTGCGCTTGTGATGGCAGACATCCTGCTTACGCACCTGGACAATCCCGAGGCAGATTTCCTCGGCTTTGTGCGCGCTGTGGCGGGCAATGACACCATCGACTACAACCGCGATGTCGCAATCTCGGAGCGCGAGAACGGCTACCTGAATGCCGCTATTGTCAACCTGCTGAAGTATCACGGCACAATCGAGAACGACATCGAGGAGGTGCTGCACTTCTACTTTATGATGTGCTCAATTGAGATGAGCTGCCGCGAACTATCACTGGCGTTCCTCGCCTTTGCCAACCACCGCCGCAAGTTCGACTATGCGGGCATCACGCTCACGGCGTCACAGGTGAAGCGCATCAACGCCATTATGCAGACCTGCGGTTTCTACGACGAGGCGGGCGAGTTCGCCTATCTGGTGGGACTCCCGGGCAAGAGCGGTGTCGGCGGAGGTATCGTGGCTATCTATCCGTTGCAGTATTCGGTGGCAGTATGGAGCCCACGCCTGAACTCCAAGGGCAACTCTGTGATGGGTATCAAGGCGCTTGAACTGCTCACCACCGAAACCAAGGAGTCGATATTCTAATTCGGTTTTATATCGCAAAAAAATGCTACCGCAAACGGTAGCATTTTCTGTATATAGTGAATTGGGATTGTATAAGATGAGGGATTTCAAGGCTTGTGAAGCGATATAATGCGGAGCATACTTGAGGTATGTGAGCAATTTAGCGCAAGCATAACGCAGAAATCACCATATTATACAATCTCACCACCCTACTCCTCTGGGGCGAACATAGGATCCCACGCAGGCAAAAGGATAGGCTCCTGCTCAAGCAGACGCAAGATATCCTCTGGCACATACTTGCGTTCCAAGACCACGCGGAACATATACTCGTTGAACCACTCGTCTGTCATAATCAGGTTACCCTGATAGCCCGATGCTGCGCCCCAACTGTTCTCCACCATCCATTTCTTTGCCTCGCCGTTCTCATCCAAATCTACGGCAATCAGTGTCATCGCGTGTGACGAGCCGCTTGAGAATGTCTGGATGCGCTGCTTCTTGTCCATTGGGAACGATGTGTTGAAGAGCGATGCGTAATCGAAGTTTGCGATATCCAAAGTGCCGTTTGCGCGGTCGATGAACTTGCCCACATCGCAAGAGAAATACATCGCTGTGTTGTCCTTGATTGAGGCAATCGCCATAGGCTTGATTTGCTCGATTGGGAGGTTGATGTAGAGCCAATTCTCGCCATCGTAGACATGGCGGTCGTACTCAATCTCATACACCTTGTTATACTCGCGCGATGGGTCGTTCATAACCATAATATAGTTCTTCTCCAACTCCTCGCCGATATACTCCTCGTAGAAGCTCTTTGGGGTGTAGGTCTTCTTGCTCACCAGGTTGCCCGCCTTGTCGTAGCGTGCCCACTCAAACTCGGTTGGAGGTACGCCCAAGCACTTCACCAGAATGCAATAAATCTCCGAGAGCATCTCCTCCTTGCGCTTTGCAGCCTTCGCTGGCTTCAACTCACGGAGCTCCAAACCGAACTCGCGCAACTTCAGACGAAGGATGTTCTGCATCTGCGATGTGTTGTTGCTCTGGAAGGTCTCTGGCATAGCCGCCTTTGGCACTACGCCGTATTTCATAATAAGGTTTGACACGCCAGTGAACTGACCACCATCGCCGATGGCGTTTTTCATCAGCCAGTCAACCTTTCTGTCCTCCAGCGGCAGGTCGCGGTTGTCAATCATAGCCTGCAGGAAGAGGTTAGACTTCTCCAGAAGGTCGTAGAACGAGTTGTAGTTCTGCGAGAACTCAAACGATGGCAGGTCGTACTTTGAAATCATCTTCGCGCGCAACACATTCAAGCCGGTGAACAACCAGCAGCGACCCGAGCCCTTTTGGTCGGTGATGCCCTTTGTCTCAACGCGGTGCGAGAAGTGGGTGTCAATCATAGCTAGGTTCTCGGCGTTGATTGCCAGCGTAGCGATTGAGTTCGACGCCAACGCATTCTTCACCGCCTTCTGCTCGGGCGAAGCGGTATAACTCTGGCGGATGCGCGAGAGCATATCCTCGCTGATGCCACCCTCCTTATTTTGTGCCGAAGCACCCAACACGCCCGCCATAAGCAGGGCTGTCAAAAACATTTTCTTCATAGTCATTTATAGTTTAATAGTTTATTCCAAAATCTTCTC
>JAFYOF010000197.1 GCA_017560305.1 Alistipes sp. | reverse complement strand
CGCTGGGGCCTGGTGGCGTCGGCAACCTATGCGACAAACCCTGCGAATGAAAACTTCAGCGACCTGGCAGCCCTCTACGCCAAGGTCTACACCCCTGGTTTCCTGCCACATAACAGCTTCACCATTGCAGCGGCATACCAGAACTCATTTGGCGGATTCAACAGCAACGATGCGGTCTCGGCATTGAGTTTCAAATCCACTCGCCTGCTCCCTCGCGGATTCAACTCTACGCAGATTGAGAACAAGAACTACCTCGCCACATCAATCAACTACCAACTCCCCATCTGCTACCCCGATGGTGGCTGGGAGGGCATCGTCTACTTCAAGCGTATACGCCTAAATGCGGGCTTCGATATGGCTCGCTTCCAGCACGCGCAGTTCAAGCAGGAGGGCTCGGTTGTACACAAGTGGCACACCATCACATCCTATGGCGGCGATGTAATCCTCGATGTGAACATCCTCAAGCAGCCTGCAGCGGCAACCACTGCCCTGCGTCTGTCTTTTTATCAGCCCAGCGAGGGCGGTTTCTACTTCTCGGTGGGACTTGACCTGCCCTTCTAACACCCCTTTTCTTTTGTTCCAAAAGAATCTATGCGGGCAAAAGAGAATTGTTTGCCCCTCGGCGTAAGATAATTCCGAAATATTTTCCTATCTTTGTACCTTGGAATTTAGCGTACATTCAGACTATGGATATTAAACGATTCTTTAAGAATAAGCGCAAGGTCGTAAGACTGATGTGGGCGGCGGTGATGATTCCCGTCGGATTGCTCTTTTTGATGCTCATACTGGCAGCAACGGGGGCCTTTGGTCGTATGCCATCGTTCGAGGAGTTGGAGAACCCCAAGAGCAACCTTGCAACCGAGATTTATGGTGACAACGGTCACATCATCGGCACCTTCTTCGTGCAGAACCGCTCCTATGTGCAGTATGAGGAGCTCTTCCCACAGGACTCATCGAAGCATATCACGCTCGATGGCAGAGATGTGCCTCCCGTTGTGGCGGCCCTCATCGCAACCGAGGATGAGCGTTTCCGCAACCACTCGGGCATTGATATCCCATCGCTTTTCCGTGTGGGTGTCAAGACCATTGTTTTGCGCGACCACTCGCAGGGTGGTGGCTCAACCATCACACAGCAGCTGGCAAAGAACCTCTTCCCTCGCGACACCGTGCGCGACAGAGGCAAGATTGCTCGCACATCGAAGCTCGTGCAGTCGAAGTTCAAGGAGTGGATTACAGCCCTGAAGCTTGAGCACAACTATACCAAGGAGGAGATTGCGGCTATGTATCTCAACACCGTGGGCTACGGCTCAAACGCCTACGGCATCAAGTCGGCGGCAAGCACCTTCTTCGGCAAGGCGCCACACGAGTTGAACATTCAGGAGGCGGCTATGCTTGTGGGTGTGGTGAATGCCCCAACCCGCTACTCGCCCGTGCGCAACCCCGAGAATGCACTCGCACGAAGAAACCTCGTTATCAACCGTATGCGCAAGGTGGGTGCTATCTCACGCCATATGTGCGACTCGCTCACTGCATTGCCCATCACGCTGAACTACAAGCCTATCTCTCACAACGAGGGCGAGGCGACCTACTTCCGCGAGATGCTGCGTAATGTAATGAACGCCAAGCGCCCTACACGCCGCCAGTTCCTCACCGACTGGGACTACGAGCAGGCAGTGAAGGAGTATGACGAGAATCCGCTCTACGGCTGGTGCCTGAAGAACGAGAAGGCCGATGGCACACCATACAACATCTACCGCGATGGTCTGCGCATCTACACCACAATCAACCCTACGATGCAGCGCTATGCCGAGCAGGCGGTGCAGAAGCAGATGGAGAGCGTCATCCAGCCTCGAATGGACCGTCAGGTCAGAGCTACAGGCGTGCTGTTCCAGGATCTGGAGAAGGAGGAGATTGAGGCAATCATCACACGCGCAATGAAGAACTCCGACCGTTACCGCGAGATGAAGAAGGCGGGCGCTACGGACAAGGAGATTACCGCCAAGTTTGGCGAGAAGTGCCAGATGCGCGTCTTCACATTCAAGGGCGAGCGCGACACCGTGATGTCACCACGCGACTCTATCCTCCACCACAAGCGCATTATGCGAGCAAGCCTCGTGGCGATGGACCCTCGCTCGGGTCAGGTGAAGGCCTATGTGGGCGGACCTAACTTCCGCTACTTCAAGTACGATATGGCAAAGCAGGGCAAGCGTCAGATTGGCTCTACCGTGAAGCCTTTCATCTATACTTTCGCCATCGACCAGTTGGGTCTTATGCCTTGTACCTACGCACCAAACCTCCCCGTTTCGATTGAGACGCCTGCGGGTATCTGGTCACCAAAGGAGGCGGGCAAGGTTGAGTATGATGGCGTGCTGCACCCACTCTACTGGGGCCTGGCAAACTCACGCAACAACTACTCGGCGTGGATTATGAAGCAGGCGAAGCAGCCCGAGACTGTGGCTGACTTCCTCCACAATATGGGTATCAGGAGTTACATCTACCCAGCCTACGCATTGTGTCTGGGCGCATTCGAGTCAAATGTATTTGAGTTGGTGAGCGCCTACTCGACATTCGTGAACGAGGGTGTACACATCGACCCAATCTTTGTCACTCGCATCGAGGACAGACAGGGCAACCTCATCTCGAGCTTCATCCCTCAGTCGCAGGATGCGGTGAACAAGCACACGGCATACACTATGCTCACGATGCTCAACCGCGTGATTACCGCCGGTACGGGAGGCCGCTTGCAGTGGCAGTTCGGCCTGGAGAAGATGGACATCGGCGGCAAGACTGGTACATCAAACGAGAACCGCGACGCGTGGTTTATCTGCGTGACGCCTACCCTTGTGGCGGGCTCGTGGGTCGGCGGTGAGGACCAGTCGGTACACTTCAAGTCGCAGGGTGAGGGTAGCGTGATGGCTCTGCCTATCGTGGGCGAGTTCCTCAAGCGCTCGTATGATGACCCACGCCTTGGCTTGAGCCGCAATGCCAAGTTCTCACGCCCCGAGGGATGGGAGTCATACGACTGTCCAAAGGAGAAGGAGGCAAACGCCGCAACAACCCAGCAGACAACATCAGATGAATTTTTCGATTAACAGGATATAAATAGTTTCAAAATATGAAAATTGCTATTGTAGGCGCAAGTGGCGCAGTAGGTCAGGAGTTTCTTTCAATCCTGAACGAGAGAGTGGATTTCCCCGTTGACGAGTTGGTATTGTTCGGCTCGGCACGCAGCGCGGGCTCAAAGTATATGTTCCGTGGCAAGGAGATTGAGGTGAAGTTGCTGCAGCACAACGACGACTTCAAGGGTATCGACATCGCCCTCACATCGGCTGGTGGCTCTACATCGGTGGAGTTCGCCGAGACAATCACCAAGCACGGCACACTGATGATTGACAACTCATCAGCATTCCGTATGGATAAGGATGTGCCATTGGTCGTGCCCGAGGTAAACCCTGAGGATGCCCTGAACGCACCACGCAACATCATCGCAAACCCCAACTGCACAACGATCCAGATGGTTGTGGCATTGAACGCCATCGAGAAACTTTCGCACATCAAGCGTGTACACATCGCTACCTACCAGTCGGCAAGTGGCGGCGGCGCACAGGCCATGGCAGAGCTCAAGAAGCAGAACGAGCAGTTGGTTGCAGGCGAGGAGCCTACCGTGAACAAGTTCGCCTATCAGTTGGCATACAATGTAATCCCTCACATCGATGTATTCACCGAGAACGACTACACCAAGGAGGAGATGAAGATGTACAACGAGACACAGAAGATTATGCACTCTGACATCAAGGTGTCGGCAACCTGCGTGCGTGTACCGGTTATGCGTGCTCACTCTGAGGCTATGTGGGTTGAGACCGAGCGCGAGATTTCGCCAGAGGAGGCTCGCAAGGCATTTGCAGAGGCTGAGGGCGTGGTGTTGATGGATGAGCCAGCAGAGAAGGTTTACCCTATGCCACTCTTCATCGCAGGCAAGGACCCTGTATATGTGGGTCGTATCCGCAAGGATATCAGCCGCGAGAACGGCTTGACATTCTGGTGCGTTGCTGACCAGATCAAGAAAGGTGCGGCACTCAACGCTGTGCAGATTGCCGAGTGGATTATCAAGAACAAGAAGTAGGAGATTTTCCTCCACACATAATAAAGGCTGCTAACTTTTGAGTTGGCAGCCTTTGATTTTTATTTCTGGTAGACTCTTACATAATCTATACGAAGTTCCGTTGGCAACTGTTCGGGGTTGCTGATTGGACCTACCCAACCGCCACCGAGCTGGTTTGAGAGGCGGATGTGCATCTCCTTTTCGGGGAATGGGAACTGATACTCAAGACCCTCCACACGAGGATAGGTGAGTGTCTTTGCACCATTTACATAGAAGCAGACGCTATCCTGATAGACCTCGGCAGCGTAGAGATTCCAATCATCTCGCTTCACTGGTACGGTTGTACCACGCAACGGGTTGTCGTGGATGATGGCAGCGTGCTTTGAGTGAACGGTGTGGAAGATATAATCATCATAGTTCAAGTGCTCCATCATATCAATCTCGGCATACTCCTCTGTGCCGTAGTCGGGACAAGGGCCCGAGAGCCAGATTGCAGGCCAGAAACCATTGGCAGAGGAGAACTTCGCACGCACCTCGAAGCGCGCCAACTGAAACGCCCTCTTACCCTTGCTGATGATCCCCGCAGTCACAAATGGGCGACCATTGTCGGGTGCTGTGCCATCATTGACCTTACCCATCAAGACCAATTCTCCATTCTCAACATAAGCGAGATCATCACGCAACGACATCATATCATCCCAATCATCCCTGCCTGTAGGCACGCGTGTCCAAGAGCTCTCGTCGATAGTCTCGCCATCAAACTCATCAGCCCACACCAACTTCCATTCATCCTTGTTTGAGTTGCACGCAGAAAAGAGAGCCAGCACCGCCGACAAAATAAAAATCTTCTTCATATTCATTTAAGTTTTTGTTGTTTCTTCCCACAAAGATAATAAAAACCTTTGGTTTCTCGCAATCATATATATTATATGTAAAAACCCAGCCTTCAGGCTGTATCTTCGTGGGTATGGCACTTTGTGCCACCCCCGCTACCCACGAAGATAATATTCTCTCAAAGGCAACAAAAAAGGCGCAACCTTTGGGTTACGCCTAAACTATTACTAAAAGCCTAATCTTAACAAAGCCTAAAAATTGTATAAAAAGAGGAATTTTTAGGAAAGCGATGCTTGAAAAACCGCAGTTTACTTGAGGTAAATGAGGATTTTGAAAGCAAGCCTGACACCAAAATTACCTTTTTAGACGATTTTTACTCCTCGTCAGACTCTGCCATTGTGTGATATACATTCACGACATCATCGTCCTCCTCGAGCTTCTCCTGCAACTTCTCTACATCAGCACGCTGCTCCGCAGTGAGTTCCTTGGTGTCGGTTGGGATGCGAACACCCTCACCTGATACCAACTCGTAGCCCATATCCTCAATCCACTTCTGGATTGCGCCGAATGACTCGTAAGGTGCGCTCACAGTAACCTCGCCCTCCTCGTGGAAGAACTCGTCAACGCCCAAGTCAATCATCTCGAGCTCCATCTCCTCGAAGTCAACGCCCTCAACTGGCTTGAACTTGAAGATACACTTGTGCTCGAACATAAATGCTACTGAACCAGAGTTACCCAATGTACCGCCGCACTTGTTGAAGTACATACGCACGCTGGCAACTGTACGGTTAGTGTTGTCGGTAGCAGTCTCAACCAAGAACGCTACACCGTGAGGACCGTAGCCCTCGTAAATCATCTCCTTGTAATCGGCTGCATCCTTATCTGTTGCACGCTTGATAGCACGCTCGATGTTCTCCTTTGGCATATTCTCTGCCTTGGCATTCTGGATGAGGATACGGAGGCGAGTGTTAGAGTTTGGATCTGAACCAGATGCCTTAACTGCCATCTCAATCTCCTTACCGATCTTGGTAAATACGCGCGCCATATGACCCCAGCGCTTCATCTTTCTTGCTTTACGATACTCAAAAGCTCTTCCCATAGTGAGTTATTTTTTTGTTATTATTTTTTTCTATGACCGCAAAATTAGTAAAAAAATCAGCAATCAGCAACCTCGGCAAGAGAAATTCGCTGATAAACAATCTTTCGTATAACATTTTTCACTACTTTTGTCTATCTAAATACTTTATATATATGGAAAAAGAGATTCAAAGCGTAATAGAGGTGCTCCGCGCAGGCGGTATCATCCTCTACCCTACCGACACTGTTTGGGGCATCGGTTGCGACGCCACAAATGCCGAGGCGGTGGAGAAGATATATAAGTTGAAGCAGAGCCAGAACAAGACTTCGATGATTGTTCTGTGTCGCGACGCCGATATGATCGTAAGATATGTGAACAAGGCTCCAGGCATTGCATTCGAGGTGATGGAGATGAGCGAGAAGCCTATGACCCTCATCCTCGAGGGCGCTGTGGGCGTTGCGCCAAACCTCATCCCCGAGGAGGGCACATTGGGTGTGCGTGTGCCTGACCACGACTTCTGTCGCCAGCTGCTACGCAAATTCGGCAAGCCAATCGTTTCGACATCGGCAAATATCTCGGGCGAGCCTACCCCACTCAAGGGCTTGAAGGATGTCGCAAAGGAGATTATCGACGGCGTGGACTATGTTGTAAATCCCCGCTTCCAGGGCAAGCCTACGGGTCAGCCAAGCTCTATCATAGCATTCGGTGAGCGTGGCGAGGTGAATATCATTCGCAAATAAGAAAAACGAAAATAATATGAAGAAAATCTTTACTCTTTTGCTCCTCTGCGTGTGCTTCCTCACTCCGAGCCACGCCGACGAGGGTATGTGGTTACCAAGCCTTATTGGCGAGCGCATCAAGGATATGAAGCGCAAGGGCTTCAAGCTCTCTGCCGAGGATATCTACTCTATCAACAAGGCGTCGATGAAGGATGCTGTCGTGCAGTTTGGTGGCGGTTGTACCGGCGAGTTCGTATCGAAGGAGGGTCTGCTTTTGACCAACCACCACTGCGGTTACGGCTCTATCCAGCAGCTCTCATCAGTTGAGCACGACTACCTTACAGACGGTTTCTGGGCTCTCTCGCGTGAGCAGGAGTTGCCAGTGCCAGGCTTGACCGTGAGCCTTTTGGTGAAGATGGAGGATGTGACCGAGCGTATCCTGAGTGGCGAGAAGGCTGCCGACATCGCAAAGGAGGCTGCTGCCGAGGGTAAGGGCTACCGTGCAAGCGTGGAGGCTATGTACTACGGCAACCAGCACTTCCTGTTTGTATATCAGACCTACAACGATGTGCGTCTGGTGGGTGCTCCACCATCATCAATCGGCAAGTTCGGTGGCGACACCGACAACTGGATCTGGCCACGCCACACGGGCGACTTCTCAATCTTCCGTGTATATGCAGGCGAGGACAACCAGCCAGCCGCCTACTCAAAGGATAACAAGCCTTACCAGCCAAAGCGTCACTTTGCCGTTTCGACAAAGGGCGTGAAGGAGGGTGACTTTACGATGATTTACGGCTTCCCAGGCAACACTCAGGAGTATGTAACTTCTGATGCTGTGGAGTATGTGGCAGAGATTTCTGACCCTATGAAGATTGACCTACGCACCCAGCGTCTTGACATCATCTCGGCTGCGCAGGCTGAGGATGTGGCGGTGCGTATCCAGTATGCATCGAAGCACGCCTCAATCGCCAATGCGTGGAAGAAGTGGCAGGGCGAGGTGTTGGGCTTGCGTCGCCTGAAGACCGTGGAGGCAAAGAAGGCTTACGAGGCAGAGTTCGCTGCGTGGGCTGCAGACAAGCCAGAGTACAAGGATTTGCTCGCAAATATGAGCGCTTCATACGACAAGGCAAAGAAGGATTACTATGTGCGTGAACTCTTCAACGAGTCACTGGGTGGCATTGAGGCTTTGTCACTTGCTAATTCATTGCTCGCAATGAAGAGCCGCTCAAAGGATGCGGATAGTTTCTTAAAGGGCGCAAAGAGCTCTCACGCAAACTTTATGAAGGACTACTCTGCCGCTATCGACCGCAAGATTGCACACGCTATGCTCGCAGAGTTCCTCAAGCGTATGCCCGAGGGTGGCGTGCCAGAGGCTCTCACAGCGGCTATCGAGGCAAAGGGTGGCGCTACAGCGTATGTGGATTACCTCTACGACAACACCAAGATTACATCGCCAGAGTTCGACCCTGCAACACTTGACAGCGACCCAATGGCTGAGCTGGCAAACATCTTAATGCCTATGCGCCGCGAGATTGCAAAGGTGGCTTACCGCAACCTGAGCAACATCCCTGATGTGGAGCAGTGGTATCGCCCATATATGCGTGCTCTGCGCGAGTGGGACAAGAAGCGCGCCTTCTATCCGGATGCAAACTTCACTTTGCGTGTGGCTTATGGCTCGGTGGCGGGCTATGAGTATGCCGATGGCGAGTATCACAACCCTGTGACATCAATCGACGGCATCATCGCAAAGGATGACCCAAATATCTACGACTACAACATCCCACAGTCTCTGCGCGACATCTACGCACGCAAGGATTATGGTCGCTGGGCATCGCAGATTGGCAACCGCGAGAGCGTGGCAGTATGCTTCCTCGCAACAAACCACACATCGGGCGGTAACTCGGGCTCACCGGTAATCAACGGCAAGGGCGAGTTGATTGGTATCAACTTCGACCGCACCTGGCGCTCGACGATGAGTGATATGGAGTTCGACCCAACCATCTGCCGTAACATCTCGGTGGATATCCGCTATGTATTGTTCGTAGTGGACCGCATCGGTGGCGCGTCATATCTGCTCGACGAGATGGACTTGCGATAAAAGGCTATCATAAAAACAACCTTTAGTTTCTGAACTTCATTTAGAAAAGATGTTTGAGACTCTATTTTTCCAGCACTCCGCCACGCAGGCAGTAATCGTGGTGTCGCTCATCTCTGCCATCGGTCTTATCTTTGGCAAGGTGAAGGTGTGGGGAGTGTCTTTGGGTGTGACATTCGTATTCTTTGCGGGTATCGTGGCGGGTCACTTCGGCATCACCATCGACGAGAAGATGCTGCTCTTTGCCGAGAACTTCGGCCTTGCTCTGTTCGTCTATTCGCTCGGTTTGCAGGTGGGACCTGGCTTTATGAGTGCCTTCCGCTCGGGTGGCGTCAAACTCAATGCGTTGGGTCTGGGCGTCATCTTGATTGGCACGATGATGGCCGTAGGGTTGAGTTTCGCGCTCGATATGCCACTGCCCGAGATGATGGGCGTGCTGTGCGGCGCTACGACCAACACTCCCGCTCTGGGTGCTTCGCAGCAGACATTGGCGCAGATGGGATTGCCTACGACGGCGCCCGCATTGAGTTGCGCGGTGACCTATCCACTGGGTGTGGTGGGCGTCATCATCGCCATCCTTGTAATCAACCGCTTGTGGGTACGCAAGGGTGACATCGCAGCGCCAAACGCAAAGCACGAGAACAACACCTACATCGCTACGCTGCGCGTGCAGAACCCAGGCGTATTTGGCAAGGACCTGCATAAGTTGGCGGAGTATGCTCATGTGCCATTTGTGATTTCGCGTCTGTGGCGTGGTGGCGAGGTTATCCTCCCATCCAACGACACGACATTGCAGGAGGGCGACCGCGTGATGGTTGTCACCTCACGCAAGGATATTGACACTATGGAGGCTATGATTGGCGCACGCGAGAGCATCGACTGGAACAGCGACAATGTCGATTGGAACAAGGTCGATAGCCGTATGGTGTCGCGCCGCATCATCATCACACGCCCCGACATCAACGGAAAACGACTCGGCTCACTCCACCTGCGTAACAGTTACGGCATCAACATCAGCCGCATCTACCGCAGTGGTATGGCTCTGCTGGCGACGCCCGACCTCACCTTGCAGGTGGGTGACTGCGTGGTCGTGGTGGGTGGCGAGCGTGCCGTGATGAAGGTCGAGAAGGTGCTCGGCAATGCCGAGGGCGAACTCAACGAGCCAAACCTGACGGCCATCTACATCGGCTTGGCGCTGGGTCTTGTGCTGGGAGCAATACCTATCTCGTTGCCAGGCATTTCGTTGCCAGTTAAGTTGGGCTTGGCGGGCGGACCTATCGTGGTGGGTATCCTGCTGGGTATCTACGGACCACGCCTCCACCTTGTGACCTACACAACACAGAGCGCAAACCTTATGCTGCGCGCAATCGGACTCTCGCTCTACCTTGCGTGCCTTGGCTTGAATGCTGGTCAGGACTTCTTCACCACTGCATTCAGCTCTACGGGTCTTATCTGGGTGGCGCTTGGCTTTGCAATCACACTCCTGCCTATATTAATTATGGGCTTGGTGTCGATGCGCTGGGCGAAGAACGACTTCGGCACTACCTGCGGAATGTTGTGCGGCTCGATGGCAAACCCGATGGCGCTGAACTATGCCAACGAAACTATCCCTGGCGAGTATGCATCGGTTGCCTACGCAACGGTCTACCCGCTCTCGATGTTTGCCCGTGTGGTAATAGCGCAGGTCATACTGATGATATTTATGTAGGGTAAGAAGGAGAACACCCCGCAAATAAAGCAATAGGCTATCCGTTTGGGTAGCCTATTTTTGTATGGTTATTTCTTGCGTACAATGACAATTTTGACGCAGATAAACTATCTTCGTGGGCGGGGGGGGTGACGCGCCTTGGACGCGTTACGCCAACGAAGATACAGCTTGAAGGCTGTATTTCATTTCACCCCATTTCTTCTCTCTTAAACACCCTTATCACGCCTTTATTCCTTTTCCCACTAATCTCTCTATCTCTCGCCAAACCTCGCCAAAATCGCCCGATATAGGGCAAAGAAAAAGGGTCACCCAACCGCAGTTGGGCAACCCTTGGAATGAGTCTAAAATTCTATTTTAGTCCTGCAACTTCGCTGCCAAGAACTCACGGTTCAAGCGTGCGATGTGAGCGATAGAGATCTGCTTTGGACACTGAGCCTGGCAAGCACCTGTGTTAGTACAGTTACCGAAACCGAGCTCATCCATCTTAGCAACCATCGCCTTTGCACGGCGTGCGCCCTCAACGCGACCCTGTGGCAACTTAGCAAGTGAAGATACGCGAGCAGCAACGAACAACATCGCTGAACCGTTCTTACAAGTAGCAGCACAAGCACCGCAACCTACGCAAGCAGCTGCGTCCATTGACTCGTCAGCGTCTGCCTTTGGAATAGGAATAGCGTTACCATCAGGTACAGAGTTAGTACGAACTGATACATAACCACCAGCCTGAAGAATCTCGTCGTAAGCACCTCGGTTTACTACCAAGTCCTTGATTACTGGGAAGGCAGCTGAACGCCAAGGCTCGATTGTGATTGTAGAGCCATCCTTAAACTTACGCATATACATCTGGCAAGTAGTAACCGCCTGTGATGGACCGTG
>JAFYOF010000021.1 GCA_017560305.1 Alistipes sp. | reverse complement strand
GAGCCTTGGCAATCAACTGGATACCATCCTTCGCCACAGCGGCAACGGGTGGGGTATTGATAACCTTTGGATTCACCGACATCTGCACAGCCTCAAACACATCACGGCCCGCAAGGTCAATCGCCGTAGCCATCTTGAAATCGAGGTTGATGTTAGCCTTCTGCGCCGACACCAAAGCGTGCACCACATTTGTCACATTACCACCAGCGAGGTAGTGTGCCTCCAACTCGTTTGCATCGAGTTTCAAGCCCGCCTTTGTACCCTCAATCATCGACGACACGATAACTGATGGTGGCACTCTACGCCAACGCATCAGGAAGAGTTGCAACAGGTTAATCTTCACACCCGACACCAACGCCGAGAACCACAATCCCACGGGGATAAAGTAGAAAATAATCCAGATAGCGAGCAGCACAAGCACACCCACTACGGCAAAAATACCAATCTGTAATTCGCTCATAGTTATAAAGTTTTAAGTTTTATCTCAAGTTTAAGATTATATCTTCTTCACTATTACTGCAAAGTTCTCGAAGCCAACAACCTCGACCGCCGTGCGCTGGTCGATATACTCACCACCAGACTTCGCCTCATAGATTTTGCCAGCAATCTCAACCTTACCCATAGGCGAGAGGCGAGAGATGGTCACACCCTGCGCACCCACCTGCACAGCATCGGCAGGATTCTCATTACTGCTTCCATCCACCTTATCATTCAGGGCGAGTCGCTGCCAGGTCTTGGCACGCAACGAGAGCACCGTCACAACCAACGACAGAGCCAGCGTCACCAACACCGTCACCACGCCGCCACTCACGCCAAAGCGGTGAAAACCCATAGCAATTGCCGCGCCGTAACTCACCATCGAAAGGATAGTGCCAAATGTCACGCCAGGCAAGAAAATCAACTCCAGCACCAGGAAAAATGCTCCCAGCAACACCAAAAATGCTATCATACCCATAACTATATATATTATAAGGTCCTACTCCTCATCATCAGACTTAACCTCCTGCACCTCGACAACCAACTCGGCATTACACTTACCGATGGCCTGCGCCACACGCTCCGCCACCGTACGGCTATCGAATGAGCTCAACAGGAAATTATTCTCACCCAAGCGCGAGAGCTGGCAATCCTCCGCCATCTTGGCAATCACCTCACGCACCACATCATCCAGCGCTGCACCCGAGATTGCAATGCGGTAGGTTGAGCGCGATGCTCCCTCCTCCGAGAGGTTAATCTTCTCGCCATCACACCACTCAACAATCTGCGGCGCTCGGAAGCCCTTCTTCTTCATAATCACCACAGCCGACTCTGCCTCGTCACGCGTGCGCAAGCCGCCCACATAGTAACTGAAGCGACCATCCTCCAACTGCTCGACATAGAGTGGCGCTGCATTGCGGAAGATTGAAGGCTGCTGCTTATACTTGAATGTCCCCACCAAGATACGATAGATGTCGCCATACTCGTAAACCACCACTTCGGGGATAGGGTTTGACGCCGTGTAAGGGCTGCGTGAGAGGAACTCGATAGGCTCGTAGTCAACAAACGAACGGCGCTCAACATCAATCACAGGCATTCTGTAATCTATGCTGCGCACATTTCGCGCCGCCACCGAAAGCGAGTCAATCACCGGAGGCAGGTTGAGCAACTTGGCAACATACATCTCATAATTCAGCGCGATAGGCTTCTGCAAGCAGTAATCAACGATATGCTCCGACACGCAGTCATCCAGCGCCGAGAGTTTCTCCTGACGCGACTCCGCCATCATATTCTCCAGAAGTTCCAGCAGGTCGAGGCGATTCTCCTTCTCAAGGAAGTAGGAGTAGACATAACTCTTCTGGTCGTAAATCTCGCTCCAGAGATCAGCCAGCTGGCGCTCAACAATCATATTCTCGGCCATCGTCTCCGCCATCTGAGCATAGAGACGCTCCGCCTCTGCCTCCTCCTTGCCCAGCAAATACTGGTCGTAGAGGGACTTGATGTTAGAGTAGTTCTTCACATAGGTCTGCACATAGCCATAAGCCGTTGCCTCCTTGCTGTGAACATCCATCAACATCTTGTAGTCCTCGCCATCGAAGCTCTGCACGAAGTAGGCGTTGTTATAGAGCGACTTCGAGCCCTGCGCCGACTGCGCATCGCCGATGTTGCCCATAGTCGAGAGGACATAGTTCTGCTCGATGGTGTTAATTTTGTCGATGAGCTTCACCTTGCTTGCTCGCAACGCATAGACCTTGCTCTCAACACCCGACAACAACATCATCAGCGAATCGGCCTTCACCTGTGCCAGCGAGTCACGCTGCTCGGCATTCTTGGTCATCGCGCTGCGCAAAGTACGCATCACAAACATCAGCGAGTCGGTCTGCTGACGCAACTGCTCATCGTTGCGCAACAAATCCATATACTCCTTATTATCCTCCAAGCCTGCTACACGAGGCACAATATCCTGAGCCGAAACCTTGCCAAAAGTCAATGAGGCGAGCAACAAACCCGCCACTATAAATCTGTTTTTTATCATTTCCACCATCTTATAAAGAAGAGTTGAACCAATCCAAATATCTCCAATCGCCCGAACAGCATCAAAAGCGACATTGTAATTCTTAACACGGCGGGCAAAGCCGAATAGTTATCCATCGTACCCACCTCACCAAATCCAGGGCCCACATTACTTACACAAGCAAGCGTAGCCGAAAATCCTGTCATCAAATCGCACCCGAAGAGCGTTGTGATGAATGTACCGCCCAGCACCAACATCATAAATGCCACGATGTAGATCATCACCGTGTTGAGCATATCCTGATCCTGCGCATATCCATCCACCTTGATTCGCATAATGGCGTTAGGGTGCTGCTGCGCCTGCAACTTATTGCGCAACATCTTCATCGCCAAAACCAAACGATCCACCTTCAAACCTCCCGATGTTGAGCCTGCGCATCCACATATTAACGAGCAGAACATCAAAATAAGTATTGCAAACGGAGTCCAGGTGTTACAATCTGCCGTAGTAAAGCCCGATGTAGTCATCATCGATGCAGTCTGGAACGCCGCGTGACGCAGCGACGAGAGGGCAGTAGAGTAGATGTGAGAGCCCCACAAGCTGATGGCAATCAGCACCGACGAGATGGCGAACATTGCCATATAACAACGCGTAATCTCCGAGCGGAAGATGTTATTTTGCTTACGGGTCAGCGTGGCGTAAATCAAGCCGAAGTGCATACCCGAGATGAGCATCGCCACTATCATCACAAACTCAATGCTTGGCGAGTTGAAGTATCCGACACTCAAGTTCTTGTTACTGAATCCGCAGGTACTGCACGCCGACATCGCGTGACAGAGCGCGTCAAACCAGTTCATACCCACCATCTTCAGCGCAAAGGTGGTCGTCAAGGTCAGGCCCACATAAATCGAAAGGATGATGCGCACCACGGTCTGCGTGCGATAGTTGAAGTTCTCCTTGGCAAGCGACGAGAGCTCCACATTTGAGAGCATCATCTTGCTCTTACCAATCGAAGGCAGGATGACCAGCGCAAACATCACCACGCCCACACCACCAATCCAGCACGACGACATACGCCAGAACTGCAAGCCGCGAGGCAAAGCCTCGATATCATTAAGGATAGATGCGCCCGTAGTGGTAAATCCCGACACCGACTCAAACCACGCATTCACCAAAGTGAACTCGCCGCCCCACATCAGGTAGGGGAACATACCCACCACACTCGCCACCAGCCACGAGCCAACGACGATGCAGTAGCCCTCCTTTTGCGATATGCGGTCGGTGCGAGGTACGAAAATCAGCGGGAAGACGCCCATCAGCAGCGTAAGCAGCGACGACATCACCAGCGGAGAGTATGCCGAATCGACATTGTTGGCATAGGATATACCAGCCGACGCCAGCATAAACACCGCCAGCACCAGCAACACGATTCCAATATATCTTATGACAACGCTAAATCTCATTTCGGACTAAAACTTTTTCTGGTTATTCACCACAGTGCCAATCTTTTCGCTCAACTCCTGCAACTCGTCACGACACTCCGCCTTGATTGCAAACGGAATCTTGTAACGCATCCAGTCACCGAGGCTCTTGTTCATCTCGATGATAGGCTTCAGGGCGTAACTTACGATGAAGTAGTAGAACATCAAAAGGATAACAATCATCACCACCAGCGAGATAAACACCGGAGTCACAGCACGATAGGCGTTACGGCTCAGGCGCTCGGCACGGGGCGACATAAAACTTTGGGCGTGCGACAACACACGCATAATACTTGTGCTTGTAGCATCATAGGCGGGCACATAGTTGCGGTCATACCAGCCCTTGCCATCAAACGACTGCGCTCCGTTGTTGAGCGTGTCGGTCAGCACAAGGTGCTCGATGGTGCGAGAGGTGCGCAGCTCGTGAACCACTGCACCCAGACGCTCGGCGCTGATACGCAGCGAGTCGAACATCATCTCGGTAGACTTTGTAGCCTCCCTACGAGCCTCGTCAATATGCGCCGAGAGCTCCTTGAAACGCATCTTGCACGAATCAGAGTAGAGCGTATCACGGAACACGGCATAGTTCACCACAGCCCTGTCGTGTGCCGAGATTGCGCTAAGCATATTCTCCGACAACTCAAGACTGCGACGATTACCCTCCAGGATAACCTCTATATCGGCACTCATATGATTCAACTCAAACAGAGAGACCAATCCCGAAAAGAAGAGCAACACAACAATGCTCAAAAAACCTACGGTAACGCGTTTACGAATACCTGTCATAATCCAAAAGTAAAATGCTTATTATTGCAAAGATAGCAATAAAAATTGAATTGCATCACATTTTTCAGTGAATTACATTCACTCTTACGCCAAAACCTCAGCTAAAAGGTCGTGATTTTCATCCATCGAAAGCATCTTCACGCGGCAAATCTTGTTGATGGCAGCGCGGTCATAAGGAGCTTTCACACGGATGTAATTACCCGTATAACCGAGCATCATTCCACCACGCATCGTGCTCTCAAACAACACATCAGACTCTGTACCAACACCTTGCACACAGAACTCGCTATGCAACTCATCGCACAACTCCTCAAGCTTCGCCACTCGCTGCGACGAGATGTAAGAGGGGACTTTGTCGGGCATATCCACCGCTGGCGTGCCTGGGCGCTCCGAGAATGGGAAAATATGCAAAAATGATGGTCGCAGACGAGCCAAAAGGTCGTAAGTCTGCTGAAAATCCTCCTCCGTTTCGCCAGGGAAGCCCGTGATGACATCGATACCGATGAAGGCGTCGGGCATCAGTTCACGCACCTTTGTGATGCGGTCGGCAAACTTCGCTGAGGTGTAGCGGCGGCGCATCAGTCCAAGTATGCGGTCGGAGCCACTCTGCAGCGGAATATGGAAGTGATGTTGAAATTTAGGTGACGCAGCGCAAAACTCTATTATTTCGTCAGTTATGAGATTTGGCTCGATGGATGAAATGCGGTAACGCTCGATACCCTCAACCTCATTCAGCGCACGCAGCAAGTCGATGAATTTCTCGCCCGTTGTACGACCGAAATCACCCGTATTGATACCAGTAATCACAATCTCCTTCAGACCCGTTGCAGCCACCTGCTTCGCCTCCTCAACAAGGTCGGCAATAGGCATATTTCGGCTTGCTCCGCGGGCATAGTGGATAGTGCAGTAGGCACACTTGTAGTCACAACCATCCTGCACCTTCAAAAACGAGCGTGTTCTATCACCCGACGAGAAGGCCGCAAAGAAGCGGGTAATCTCCTCGCAGTCACAACTGTAAACCTCAGCCTGCGACTGTTTCCCGAGTTCAAGCACTCGTTTATATAAATCGCCTTTATCATTATTACTCAACACGATACCGACGCCCTCAATCTGCGCAATATCGTAAGGTTTCAACTGCGCATAGCATCCCGTAACGGCGATAATCGCCTGTGGATTGCGACGATGCAATTTTCGGATTAAGTTACGGCATTTCTTATCGGCGTGTTCCGTTACGGAACAACTATTGATAACACAGATATCGGCAGGCTCATTCACACCAACCCTCTCGAAGCCTCCCTCCTCGAACTGGCGAGCAAGGGTAGAACTCTCCGAAAAGTTGAGTTTACAGCCCAAAGTATGGAAATTTACGCGACGCTTCATACTTAAACATTCATTTTGACCGTGCGAAAATATAAAAACTTTATCGTAATAGGAAAAAGTTTTGACGCAATCCAAATAAATAACTTAAATTTGCGCTCGTTTTTATGAAATAAACTTACGATTTTGGACTTTTTCATCGACATATTGCAATATCGCTACCTGCTGAACGCTCTGCTTGCCGCCATCTTCGCAGGCATAATGTGCGGAATAGTGGGCACCTACATCGTCTCACGCCGTATGGTCTTTCTGTGCGGTGGCGTGACCCACTCATCGTTTGGCGGTCTGGGCATAGCGCTCTATCTGGGCATTAACCCCATCATCGGTGCATCCATCTTTGCCGTGGCATCTTCGCTCGGCATTGAGTGGGCGAGTCAGAAGGGCAAAATACGCGAGGATTCCGCCATCGGTATTATGTGGTCAATCGGTATGGCTGTGGGTGCGTTGTTTATGACACTTGCCCCAGGTTACACTTCGGGTGACCTTGCAAGTTATATGTTCGGCAGCATCGTGACGGTCACATCCACAGAGGTTATCCTGCTGATTACCTTGACTTTGTTTTGCGTCGCAGGCTTTGCCCTCTGCTGGCGACCCATTATGCAGATTGCCTTCGACCGCAACTTCTCGAAGAGTCAGGGCGTTGCCATCAACCGCATCAGTTATATCCTCTCCGCCATCGTGGCGCTGACGCTGGTGCTCGCCATCAAGATTATGGGCATCGTGTTGCTGCTCTCGCTCTTCACAATCCCCGCCGTGGCGGCAAATGCGATGACGAAGTCATACTTCAAAATGACGATTTATGCCACAATAATTGCCTCCGCAAGTTCCGTTGTGGGACTCATCGCGAGTTATAATTGGGAGATTCCGCCTGGCACTTGCATAATATTTATGCTTTCAGCGATACTAATTGCGGCAAAATCACTATCTTTGCAAAATATAAAAACGCCTCATAGGAATGAAAACAATTCATAGACTTGTCTTAAAGGCATATTTGGGTCCACTGATTATGACATTCTTCATCGTCACATTTGTGTTGATGATGAACTTCGTGTGGCGTTTCATCGAGGACCTTACAGGTAAGGGTTTGAGCGCCGATGTCATTCTGGAGCTTATCTTCTACGCCACAATCAATATGATTCCATTGGGTCTGCCGCTGGCTATGCTTCTGGCGGGTATTATGACCTTGGGAAATATGGGCGAAAACTTCGAGTTGCAGGCGATGAAGTCGGCAGGTATGTCGCTTATGAGAATTATGCAGCCCCTGATTATCGTCACATTCATCATCTCGGTGGGTAGTTTCTTCCTTGTAAACAACCTTGTACCATACGCCTACAAGCGCTCGGTGATTATCCTGAGCGACATCCAGCGACAGAAGCAGGTGCTGGAGTTCAAGGATGGACTCTTCTTCAACGGCATCCACGAGGATATGAGTATCCGCGTTGAGCATCAGGACCCCGAGACTGGTCTGCTGCACAATGTGCTTATCTATGATGGTCGCTCGCAGGGTGGAAATATGACCACCACAATCGCCGAGAAGGGTTACATCCGCCTCTCTGACGACAAGAAATTCCTGCTCGTGACACTCTACAACGGCGACAACTACCAGCAGACACGAAACACTCGCTGGTACACCAAGAACGCATTGCGCCACGATAAGTTCGATGTGCAGGATATGACCATCCGTATGGAGGGCTTCGACTTCGAGCAGAGCGATAATATGATGGTGAACTCATCGCAGGCGAAGAATATAGTCGAGTTGCAGCACGCCATCGACTCATTGGATGTGAAGGTTGCCGAGGCTGTGGCACGCTCCTACGACCCACTGCTGAAGGAGCACCTTTTCACCAACGATATTCAGGTGTTGCAGTTGCCCGACTCGCTGGTGAAGGATAAGTCGTTGTTCAGGGATATGAATCTGCTGGACTCGCTCAAGAAACTGCCTTTGCGTGAGCAGGCTGACATCTGGCGTACAGCCCGCACAATGGCACAAAACAGCCGCCAGTCATTCTCCTACGATGAGGGCTCGGCGAAGGATGGTCTTAACCAGCTATACCGCAACAAGAATGACTGGCACAAGAAACTCTCGTTGCCATTCTCGGTGATTATCTTCTTTATGATTGGTGCACCGCTGGGTGCCATTATCCGCAAAGGAGGTATGGGTACACCTATCGTTATCTCAGTCATCTTCTTTGTGATATATTATGTCATCAGCCTCTCGGGCGAGAAGATGGCAAAGGAGGGAACCTGGAGTTCATTCACGGGTATATGGATATCCTCCTTTATCCTGACGCCGATAGCCATCTACCTGATGATAAAGGCGACGAACGACTCGTCGTTGCTTGACACCGACTGGTATGATGCACAATTCAAGAAAATCAAGAAGAAGCTCGCTCCCGTATGGCTTCCGATAGCCAAGCGCGTGACCGCCACACCTGCGTGGCGCAAGATGCGAGATAAGGTTAAACAACGCAGACTAAACAAAGCACAACGATGAAAGGAAAAGATCTCCGCATAGTATTTATGGGTACGCCCGAATTTGCCGTTACATCACTTAAAAAGTTGGTAGAGGAGGGTTATAACATTGTAGCCGTGGTGACTACGCCCGACAAGCCAGCAGGTCGTGGTCAGAAGATGCACGAGAGCGATGTGAAGGTTGCGGCACGCGAGTTGGGGCTGCCAATCCTGCAGCCAGAGAAGTTGCGCGACCCAGAGTTCGTCGCTGCAATGGAGGAGTTGAAGCCCGACCTGGGTATTGTCATCGCATTCCGTATGTTGCCCGAGGTCATCTGGTCGATGCCTAAATATGGCACATTCAATCTCCACGCCTCACTCCTGCCACAATATCGTGGCGCAGCGCCTATTAACTGGGCAATTATCAACGGCGAGAAGGAGACTGGCATCACGACATTCCTCTTAAACCACGAGATTGACAAGGGCGCTATCATCGGTCAGTGGAGTGAACCAATTCTGCCTGAGGACAACATCGGCACAATGTACGACAAGTTGATGACGCGAGGCAAGGACCTTGTTGTGGAGACCGTGGAGAAGATTGCAGCGGGCGACTACACAGCCATCGAGCAGATGCACATCGACGAGGCGACCCTGAAGCCAGCGCCAAAGATTTTCAAGAATGACTGCCGCATCGACTGGTCGTGGAAGGGCGAGCGCATCGTGAATTTCGTGCGTGGTCTGTCGCCATACCCAGCAGCGTGGACACCGATGTTCCTTGATGGCGAGGAGCGCAACTCGGCAAAGATTTTCGAGGTTAAGTTCGAGCCAAAGCAACACAGCGGGGTAGTAGGCGTAATCTCTACCGACGGCAAGGAGCGCATCTCGGTGACTTGCGCCGATGGCATCATCCACATCCTTGCGTTGCAGATGGCGGGCAAGAAGCGAATGTCAAACCACGATTTGATGCTCGGCTTCCGCGATTTGGAGAGTTATACAATGCAGTAGCCGCTGCACATAAATAATAAATGGGTTGTCACGCCGATGCGGACAACCCATTTTTGTATTGGATAGTGTAAACTTAGAATGTGTACTTCACCATTGTGCAGACGCGGAGGTTATCCACCGCTCGGAGCGCTGCGGTGCGGCCATTGATTGCCACATCACCATAACCGACAACGGTGTAGTCCACTTCAAGACCGATAGTGAGGTTATTGGCAACATAACTAACCGATGGGCTCACACGATAGAGATAGTCGACATTCTTTGCACCACGCACCCAGAAATCGTTGGTCGAGATGAAATCCTCCTTCGCACCAAAACCCTTGGTATAACCCACCAAAAGGCTACCCACATAACGCTTACCATAAGAGGCATTCACCCAAGACGAGAGCGAGCGGATAGGGGCGTAGGTGTAACTACCCGTAGCAGGGTCGTAATCAGTTGCGCCATAGCCGCTTATCATTGTAAGGTGAGAGGTATTCTCGCCATACACGACCTTACCTTTCAGATTGAATTTACCGCTCTTGTAGTCAGCAAAAATCTCCGACGAAACACCCGTAACGCGGTCATTCGCGCGAACTGTCACAAACTGGGTTGTAACCTCGCCATCAGCGCCCACAACCTCGCGCTCTGCAATGCTGCTCTTGCGAGGCATAATGCTCAAAACATCAACACCTGCGCCGAGTGTAAAGTGCTCGCCGCTATGCTTTACCGATGCGTAGAACTCGGGAATCTTGCTCCAGCGCGAGTAGTCGAAACTTGCGCCCTCGGGACCCACCGACACATTAGGAAACTGATAAAGTGCCGCCGCTATAAAGTTCCAGCCACGACCCATATCCACACCCAAATTAACCTGCGGAGAACGATTGAAAGGCGAGAAGGGCGAACCAGGCGAGAAGCCCGTTGTGGATGGCATCACCTGAATAGTCATCGGATGCCAGGTCTGACCGCAAGTGAGCGACAGACGCTCCCACTGCATACGCACATACGCCTGACGAATACGGAACATAGTATTGTTTGAGCCATAACCGCAAAAGTCGGCCTCAATCTTCGCCGAGCTCTGCGCCTTGCCGATAAGCGGACCATTGATATCCACGCCAAAGCGTGTTGTAAATGCCACAAACGAAAGTTCATCCACGGCGTTCAAATCCTCTGTACCATCCTCATTCATAAGCACATCGAGTGGCATAAACGAGAATGTCTCGCCCATAAGATTCAGGCTCTGTCGAGAGTCATAACTGATATAGTTGCGGATAAAGCCATAGGGCTTGAACTTCACTCCAGCACCGCTCTGCGCCATACAATTCAGCGAAAAGAGTGCGCATAAAGTTGCTAATAAATACCTCATAGATTGATAAGTTTATTTCGATAACGGTTGCAAAATTATAAAAAAAGAGGCGATTTGATAACAATATTCAAAAAAGAGTGAGCCATTTGCGATAAAAATTGTACTTTTGCAACGATTGGCGCGTGCCAATTTTTCAGGTTAAGCAATTTATGAAGCGACACATTGCCATAGTGATAATCACATTGTTGATAGGTGGAGTGATTTACCTCGACCGCATCCTCTCGTCCGACAACGAGGCGGAGGTTTCGGTGGTGGAGGAGAAGGGCTACCGACTCAACGATTCGCTGTGCAATGCCATATCCGACCTGCCAGCCACAACCTCGATGGAGAAGTACATCAAGCGCTGGATGAGCCGCTACAATATTCGTGGCGCTTCGCTGGCGGTGATGCACAATGAGCAACTCATCTACTGCAAGGGCTTCGGCTGGGCTGATCAGGAGATGGAGCGAGTGGCGGAGGTGGGCGACATCTACCGCATCGCATCGGCTTCGAAGTTGGTTACGGCGGTGGGCATTATGAAACTCTGCGACCAGGGCAAGCTGCGTCTTGATGACAAGGTCTTTGGCGAGGAGGGCATCCTCAAGCAGTTCACCGACTACCGCGACAAGCGCGTTAAAGATATCACCGTTCGCCATCTGCTCAACCACACCACAGGCTTCAGCCGCCAGAAGGGCGACCTGATGTTCCGCGTGGCGGATGTGATGGCGTGGGAGGAGATGGATACTACGCCTACGGCTGACCAGCTCATCGCATTCCAGCTGGCTATGCGTCTGCGTTGCGCCCCAGGAGGCTCGGCGCAATACTCAAATGTGGGTTATCTGGTACTCTCGCGCGTTATTGAGGAGGTGTCGGGAATGGGCTATGAGGAGTATCTCCAGACCAATGTTTTGCGACCAGCGGGATGCTACGATATGCACATTGCCTACAACTACTACGAGCAGCGTTACCCGGGCGAGGTGCGCTACTATGGTCACGACGAGGAGCGCATAGAGTCTTACGATGGCTCGGGCGAGTTGCGCCTGAGAGAGTACGGAGGCAACAACATCCGCGGCTTGCAGGGCGCTGGCGCGTGGGTGGCATCGTCGGTTGAGATGATGCGACTGGTGGCGTCAATTGATGGCAAGCCTGGTGTTCCTGACATCATTTCACCAGAGAGCGTTGCCGAGATGAAAAACATCACACGCAAGGGCGACTACGCTCTTGGCTGGGCGAGATATAACGAGAGTGCCCGCTCATTGGTGCGCACAGGCACGATGTCGGGTACCTGCGCCTACATCGACCACCGCGAGAATGGCATATCGTATGTTTTCTTGACAAACACAAGCCATTACCGTGGCGCTGGCTTTACCAACTCCATCGGTCAGATGGTACGCACGGCGATGACCCGAGTGGAGGAGTGGCCTACCGACCGAGATATGTTTGTCGAGGTGCCAAAGATTGAGGCTTCGGAGGAAGATTCCACCTCCTCGACCGATGAAAAGTCGTAAAACATTGCGGTTTTCAGCCCTTGAAAACTATTTGGGCACAAAAATGCAAAATTTAGCCTTTTGGATGATTGCATATTAAATATTTTTTATATTTTTGTCACTGATATTTGCGGTTGTAAGTTTGTCGTATGGCAAACCTGTGACCGCAATTTTCTCTAAAAGAGAAAAGACAAGTTTAACAATAAAACATACTCTTATGTAATTAAACTTTTTTACTGCTTAATGAAGAAACTCTTTACCTTTTTGGGGGTCATACTCGTTATGGCTGGTTCTGCAACCCGAGCGCAGGAAGTGAATAGTAGTGCGCCTTTGCAGGGGTCTGTATCCACAGCGGATGTAACTTTGGAAGATGGGGAGGATTGGATTCCTTCCATTTCGTTGGATTCACGATTTGGTTATGATCGTGTAGTTGGAGGTGATGCCGCAGGATTTGGTGGCGATGGATTCTATCTCTACATTGACGGTAAAATAAGTAAAAATTTCTCTTACTCACTTTGCCAGAGACTCTTCTCGGCTCACGGTGAGGATAATTCCGTGTTTGACAATACCGATTGGTTGACGCTGTCATACCACTTGGGCAGTTTCACCTTTACGGCGGGCAAGGACTCTATGCACATCGGCAGTTTCGAGTTCGCCGCCGACGATATCGACTCATATTTCGACCTCAATTCAATGTTCTACAACAGCCTCTCCACCTATCAGTGGGGCGCATCAGCTATGTGGACAAGCAAGAGCGAGGCAACATCCGTGGTGTTTCAGTTCGCTAATTCTCCATTCGTATACTCTCCAAAGCAGGACAATATGTACTCATACAACCTCGCTTGGATGAGCCAGAGTGATTGGCACGATGCAAAGTGGAGTGTGAACCTCATTGAGTACACCCCAGGCGAGTATATCAAGATGGTTGCTCTGGGTCAGACATTCTACATCGGCAACTTCTCATTCTCGTTGGATTACATCGAGCGCAGCGCTTCGTGGCGTAGCAAACTGGGCGAGGACTTCACCCTGAGTGCAATGCCTGCGGTAACATTCGCTGACGAGAAGGTGCGCCTGTTCGGTAAGTTCGGATGGGAGAAGTGCAAGGATGATCTGGAGTATGATTTCTTGGAGGAGTATCTCTCGAAAGAGGAGATGATTGCTGCTAACGAGGAGTGCGGCACCACATTGCCAGCATTCAAAATCGGTGGCGAAGATTATATCTACTATGGTGCTGGCGTGGAGTATTACCCCATCGAGAGTGTGCGTCTGCACGCTGTATGGGGCTCAAACAACTACACCCGACGCCACACTATCAACATCGGTGCAACCTGGCGCTTCGACATCACGGGTGCCATCCGCCGCATCGCTGGCAAGTGTAATTAACTGAAGTATTTATCCTAAAACAAGATATAAGAAATGAATAATTCAAATTTCATCATTGAGTTGAGCCATATCTCAAAGAGTTTTGGCGAAAAGGTGGTTCTGGATGATGTTAGTTTGTTTGTCAAGAAGGGCGAGTTCGTAACAATCCTCGGTCCTTCGGGTTGCGGCAAGACTACCTTGCTGCGTATTTTAGCGGGCTTCGGTACTGCCGATGAGGGCGAAATCAAAATCGGCGGAGCAGATATCACAAATGTTCCTCCACACGAGCGCCCGGTGAACACTGTGTTCCAGCGCTATGCGTTGTTCCCTCACCTGAATGTCTACGACAACATTGCCTTCGGTCTGAAGCTTAAGAAGGTGAAGGACGATGAGATTGAGACCCGTGTGAGAAAGGCGCTGAAGATGGTGGGTATGACCGACTATGAGTGGCGTGATGTGAACTCTCTCTCGGGAGGTCAGCAGCAGCGTGTAGCCATCGCGCGAGCAATCATCAACCGCCCACAGGTTTTGCTTTTGGACGAGCCTCTGGCGGCTCTCGACCTGAAGATGCGTAAGGATATGCAGATGGAGCTCAAGGAGATGCACAAGACGCTGGGTATCACCTTCGTATATGTAACTCACGACCAGGAGGAGGCGCTCACCCTGAGCGACACTATCGTTGTGATGAGCGAGGGTAAGGTGCAGCAGATTGGCACTCCTATCGACATCTACAATGAGCCAAAGAACTCATTCGTGGCAGACTTTATCGGCGAGAGTAACATCCTGAACGGTACGATGGTGAAGGATAAGCTGGTTTCATTCCTCGGTCACGAGTTCGAGTGTGTGGACAAGGGTATGGGCGAGAATGTCCCTGTGGATGTGGTTATCCGTCCTGAGGATGTCTACATTATGGCAAAGACCGACTCGGGTATGTTTGAGGGCGTGGTGCAGTCGTGCATCTTCAAGGGTGTACACTACGAGATGATTGTGACCACACCAAACGGCTATGAGATAATGATTCAGGACTACAACGCATTTGAGGTGGGTCAGCAGGTGTCACTTATCATCAAGCCATCGGACATCCATGTTATGCACAAGGAGCGTATCTGCAACACCTTCGAGGGTACGATGATTGACTCTACCCATGTCGAGATTATGGGTAAGGAGTTTGTCTGCAACGAGCAGGCGGGCATCGAAGGCGGCGAGAAGGTTGAAGTCGAGGTGGCGTTCAACAAGGTGGAGTTGATGGACAACAAGGAGGACGGCACAATGGTGGGTGATGTGAGATTCATCCTCTACAAGGGCGACCACTACCACCTCACAATCCGCACCGAAAACGGCAGCAACCTCTATGTTGATACTCACGATGTGTGGGATGACCGCGACATCGTCGGCATCAAGATTCAGCCCGAGGATATTAAGATTAAGCGTGTGTAATCTGAAAAGGTTTCAGCATAAGAAATGAAATGGTTATCTAACATATTTATGAAGCGAGGCAGTTGGAGTTTCCCATACTTCATCTTCCTGCTCATATTCGTAGTGTTGCCGCTGGCGCTGATTTTCCTCTACGCCTTTCAGGACGCGGAGGGCAACTTCACGCTCAAGAACTTCTCGAAGTTCATCTCAAGTCCCGAGGCAGCAAACACATTCGTATATTCGATTGGCGTGGCAATCATCACCACAGTGCTCTGCATCCTGCTGGGCTATCCTGCGGCGTACATCCTGAGCAATTCGGAGTTGTGTCGCTCGAAGGTGATGGTGGTGCTCTTCATCCTGCCTATGTGGATTAACATTCTGGTGCGTACGCTGGCAACGGTCGCGCTGTTTGACTTTCTGCGGCTGCCGCTGGGCGAGGGGGCACTCATATTCGGTATGGTCTATAACTTCCTGCCGTTTATGATATACCCAATCTACAACACCTTGCAGAAGATGGACCACAGTTATATCGAGGCGGCGCAGGACTTGGGTGCCAGCCCGATGACGGTCTTTACGAAGGTGGTGGCTCCGCTCTCGATGCCAGGCGTGATGAGTGGCGTGATGATGGTATTTATGCCTACAATCTCGACCTTCGCCATCGCGGAGTTGCTCACGATGAATAATATCAAACTCTTTGGTACAACTATCCAGGAGAACATCAATAACGGAATGTGGAACTATGGTGCAGCCTTGTCGCTCATTATGTTGGTGATCATCTTTGCCACCAATCTCTTCAGCGACAGCGAGGAGCAAACCAATAACGAAGGTATCATCTGATGAAGAAGTTTTTTGCACAGGCATACCTCTGGCTTCTGCTCGCTATGTTGTATGCGCCCATCCTGATTATCGCCATCTTCTCGTTCACCGAGGCGAAGGTGCTGGGTAACTGGACCGGTTTTTCGACAAAACTCTACACCTCGCTCTTTTCGGGCGGCGTGCACCACTCGTTGTTGAGTGCTATTGAGAATACATTTATAATCGCTATCGTCTCGGCTGCGATTGCTACCGTGCTGGGTAGTATCGCCGCGATTGGTATCTTCAACCTTCGCAACCGCCAGAAGATGATTATGAACACGCTGAATAATATCCCGATGCTCAATCCCGATATTATCACTGGTATCTCGTTGTTCCTTTTGTTCGTGAGCCTCGGCATCACACAGGGCTATGCGACCGTTATTCTGGCGCATGTGACATTCTGTACGCCTTATGTGGTGTTGTGCGTTATGCCACGCCTCCAGCAGATGAATCCTAACATCTACGAGGCGGCACTCGACCTCGGCGCTACGCCTGGTCAGGCACTCCGCAAGGTGCTTATGCCAGAGATTAAGCCAGGTATGATTAGCGGTTTTATTTTGGCGTTCACGCTTTCGATTGACGACTTTGCTGTGACAATCTTTACAATCGGCACCGAGGGTCTGGAGACACTCTCGACCTACATCTACGCCGATGCGCGCAAGGGTGGTCTTACACCTGAGTTGCGACCTCTATCGACAATCATCTTTGTCACAGTATTGTTGCTTCTGATAACTATCAATGTGCGTGCACAGCGTGCGCAAAAAGCCAAGGAGAAGGAGTTGAAGTAATGAAGAGAATATTTCTAATTTTCGCCATCGCAATGATGTGGGTGGCGACAGGCTGCTCTCACGAGGACAGTCGCAGCCAGATACTCAAGGTCTATAACTGGGCGGACTACATCGACGAGGAGTTGCTCGGCGAGTTCGAGGAGTGGTACAAGGAGCAGACGGGCGAGGAGGTGACAGTCATCTACCAGTTGTTCGACATCAACGAGATTATGCTCGCCAAGATTGAGCGCGGCAAGGAGGATTTCGATGTGGTGTGCCCATCGGAGTATATCATCGAGCGTATGCTGGAGAATGATTTACTGCTGCCTATCGACCAAAACTTCGGCTCTACACCAAACTACATCGAGAACATCTCGCCATACATCCGTGATGTCTTTTCGAGCATCGACGGCAACGGCAAGAACCCTAACGACTACGCCGTGGGTTATATGTGGGGTACAACTGGTTTCCTCTACAATCCAAAGTATGTGAGCCGTGAGGAGGTCAGTTCGTGGAGCGCCTTGTGGAATCCGAAGTTCAACAAGAAGCTCCTCATTAAGGATGCCTTCCGTGATGTATACAGCCCACTGCTTATCTACGCCAACCACGACAAGATTGTAAGCGGCGAGGTGGAGATGGACGACCTGATGCACGACTCATCCGACGAGTCTATCGCCGTCGTGGAGGCTCTGCTGAAGAAGGCGAAGCCCTATGTTGCGGGCTGGGAGGCTGATTTCGGCAAGGAGATTATGACCAAGGAGAAGGCGTGGCTGAACCTCTCGTGGAGCGGTGACGCCGTGTGGGCTATTGATGAGGCTCGCGCCGTGGATGTCGAGCTGGACTATATCGTACCCGAGGAGGGTAGTATCGTATGGTTTGACGGTTGGGTGATTCCAAAGTACGCCAAGAATGTGAAGGCTGCGTCATACTTCATCAACTTTATGTGCAAGCCCGAGAATGCCATCCGCAATATGGATGCGTCGGGATATGTGAGCAGCAATGGCTCGCAGGAGGTTATGGAGTATATGTCGGAGGCTGCCGTGGAGGCGGGCTATGAGGAGGCTCAGGATTTGACTTACTTCTTCGGCGAGGGTGCCGACAGCGTGGTCATCAACCCAGTGATCTATCCCGACCGTAGCGTTATTGAGCGCTGCGCAATGATGCACGACAGCGGCCCACGAACAGAGGCGCTGCTGGAGATGTGGTCGAGAGTGAAGGGTGACAACCTCAATAACTGGATGGTGATTTTCATCTTGCTCTCATTTGCGGTGATGATTGTTGTAGGCGTGATGCGCAAAGTCAAGCAACGCCGCCAGCGCCGCAGAAGATGGTAGCAGGGTAGTGATAAAGAAGCGGGACTCTCGAATGAGAATCCCGCTTTTTGTATGCTTTCAGCAGACTTATTCAGCCTCAGCAAAGTGCTTATAGAAATAAGGTATTGTGCGAACACCCTTATCAAACTGATCCAAGCCGTAGCTCTCGTTTGGCGAGTGAATGGCATCCTCACTCAAGCCGAAGCCGATAAGCAATGACTTGATGCCCAAGATGCGCTCAAAACCGCTGATGATTGGAATAGAGCCGCCAGAGTAGAATGGCAATGGTTTCTTGCCAAATGTATCAACGATAGCCTGCTCAGCCGCCTTGTAAGCCGCCATATCGGTTGGCGACACATAAGGAGCACCACCGTGCAGGAACTTAACATCCACCTTAACCGACTTTGGAGCAATCGCGCGGAAGTGCGCCTCAAACAACTCGGCAATCTTCTCGAAGTCCTGATTTGGCACCAAACGCATAGAGATTTTAGCCGACGCCTTCGATGGGATAACGGTCTTTGTACCCTCCTCGATATAGCCGCCCCAGATGCCGTTCACATCAAGTGATGGACGCACACCAGTGCGCTCGATAGTGGTGTAGCCAGCCTCGCCCTCCACATCGTCGATGTCGAGTGCCTGTTTGTACTCGTCGAGGTTGAATGGCGCCTCGTTGAATGCCTTGCGCTCCTCGTCAGAGAGCTCGCGCACATCATCGTAGAAACCAGGGATAGTCACCTTGCCGTTCTCGTCAACGAGCGACGCAACCAAGCGTGTCAACACATTCGCAGGGTTTGCCACAGCGCCACCAAACAGACCAGAGTGCAAATCCTTGTTAGGACCAGTCACCTCTACCTCCATATAGGTCAAGCCACGCAGACCGCAGGTGATTGATGGGGTATCCATAGATATCATAGAGGTATCCGACACCAAGATGATGTCAGCCTTCAGCAACTCCTTGTTATCCTCGCAGAACTTGTAGAGGCTTGGTGAGCCAATCTCCTCCTCGCCCTCAAGCATAAACTTCACATTGCAAGGCAGCGTGTCGGTCTCACACATCGTCTCGAAAGCCTTGGCGTGCATATAGAGCTGACCCTTGTCATCATCTGCGCCACGACCCCAGATGCGACCATCCTTAATCTCTGGCTCAAATGGGTTTGTATTCCACAAGTTGCGTGGGTCAACGGGCATCACATCGTAGTGACCATACACCAGCACGGTCTTTGCCGCTGGGTCGATAATCTTCTCGGCGTAAACCACTGGGTTGCCATCGGTTGGCATCACCTCGGCACGGTCAGCACCCGACTTCACCAAAGCGGCAGCCAACCACTCGGCGCACTTCACCATATCGGGCTTGTGCTCCGACTGCGCACTGATTGATGGGATGCGCAACAAGTCAAACAACTCCTCAAGGAAACGCTCCTTGTTCTCGGTAATATAATTTTGTACCTTTTCCATATTATGGGATGTTCTATAAATTAGTAATATATTTTTCCTTTACTCAACGACTACTCCAAACCGCATATTGCCTTCATCTCGGCAATAAATTTCTGCGCCAGAGCATCAGCCTCGTCAGCAGACTTCGCCTCGGTGTAGATGCGCACGATAGGCTCGGTGTTCGACTTGCGAAGATGTGCCCAGCTCTCGGCGAAATCAATCTTCACGCCATCGATATCTGTCACACGCTCAGCAGCATAACGGCTCTTCATCTCAAGTAAAAGATTATCTACATCGATGGCTGGTGTGAGCTGAATCTTATTCTTCGAAGCGTAGTATGCAGGGTATGTCGCACGCAACTCGGTCATCGAGCATCCCTTCTTAACCAGATAGGTCAAGAACAACGCCACGCCAACCAACGCATCGCGACCGTAGTGCAACTCGGGATAGATAACTCCGCCGTTACCCTCGCCACCGATGATTGCGCCAGTCTCCTTCATCTTGGTCACCACATTCACCTCGCCAACTGCAGCAGCGGTGTACTCGCCACCATGTGCCACGGTCACATCGCTCAAGGCGCGTGAAGAGCTCAAGTTTGATACGGTGTTACCCACCTTCTGCGAGAGGATATAATCAGCCACAGCAACCAAGGTGTACTCCTCACCAAACATCGTTCCATCCTCATTCACCAATGCCAAGCGGTCAACATCGGGATCAACAACAACACCCAAGTCGGCCTTCTCGCGGCGGATAACCTCTGAGATCTCGGTAAGATTCTCTGGCAGAGGCTCTGGGTTGTGCGCAAACTCGCCATTTGGCGTGCAGTTGAGTTCAACAACCTCACAACCGAGCTCCTTCAAAAGTGCAGGAATCACCACACCGCCGATAGAGTTCACTGCATCAACTACCACTTTGAATTTGCGTGCTTTAACCGCTTCCACATCAACCAATGGAAGAGCTAAAACCTGCTGGATGTGAGTAGGGTTGAAGTCCTCACGCAACACCACCTTGCCGATAGCATCCACCTCGGGGAAGAGGTAGCTCTCATCCTCGGCAAGAGCCAGCACACGCTTACCCTCGCTGTCGTTCAAAAACTCGCCCTTCTCATTCAAAAGCTTCAGTGCGTTCCACTGCTTTGGGTTGTGAGAAGCGGTGATGATGATACCGCCATCTGCCTTGTGGGTGATAACCGCCATCTCGGTACCTGGGGTAGTACAAAGACCCACATTTATCACATCCACGCCACAACCGAGCAGCGTGCCCTCGATGATGTCGTTCACCATATCGCCAGAGATGCGGGCATCACGACCAACCACGATTGTAAGTCGCTTACCCTCATTCTTTTCGCTCATAAAACGGGCATACGCTGTGGTGAATTTCACGATATCGATGGGCGTCAAGTTGTCACCCAATGCTCCGCCGATAGTACCACGGATACCCGAAATAGATTTAATCAGTGTCATCTTATATTTGTTTTAAGTTATACTCTATATAAAAAAAAGCGAATATTTTTTTGTAATTCGATGTAAATATATTACTTTTATGCCATATAAAAAAGCTAATTGGAGAAAAATTACAATATGCCATCCAGAATAATACCGCCTTCGGAGTTGATAATCAACGCCGATGGCTCGGTTTTTCATTTACATATGCGTCCCGAGCAACTGGCCGACACCATCATTCTGGTGGGCGACCCTGCACGCGTTGAGCTCATCGCAAAGCGCCTCGACCATATCGAAAGCCGCGCCGAGAATCGCGAGTTTAACTCCGTTACGGGCAGTTACAAGGGTAAGCATATGACCATTCTCTCCACTGGCATCGGCATCGGAAACATTGACATCGCAATGACCGAGCTGGATGCTTTGGCAAACATAGATTTTTCCACACGCACCGTCAAGGAGCAGCACCGCCAGCTTACCATTCTGCGTCTGGGCACTTCGGGCGCCCTGCAGGAGGATATTGAGGTGGGGGATGTTGTCTTTGCGCGCACTTCGCTCGGCTTTGATGGTTTGTTGGGATTCTATGCTAACCGCAACGATGTCTGCGATCTGGAGCTGGAGGAGGCCTTCGTGGAGCATACCGACTGGAGCCCATTGATGCCACGCCCATACTTCGTGGATGCAAGCGAGGAGTTGTGGGAGGCGTTCAAGAGTTCCACAATCGAGGGCATCACAATCGCATCGCCAGGTTTCTATGCTCCGCAGGGCAGATGGGTGCGCCTGAAGCCCGCCGACGAGCAGCTGAACGCAAAGATTGAGGCGTTCCGCTACGGCGAGCGACGCATCACCAACTACGAGATGGAGGGCTCGGCGATAGCAGGTCTGGCAGCGTTGATGGGACACCGTGCCGCCACGATGTGCACAATCATCGCCCAGCGCATAGCCAAGAAGGCAAACACCGACTACAAGCCTTATGTCGAGCGAATGATTGATATGGCGCTGGAGGGTTTGGCTAAACTTTAACAACAGAGACTTTTACAAGAAAAAATAACGAAAATATATTAAGCAATGAAATTTACAGTATCAAGTTCAGCACTTTTGTCGCTTTTGGCGACCACAGGTAAGGTTATCAGCAACAAGTGTTCACTCCCAATTCTGGAGCACTTCCTTATGGAGCTCAAGAATGGTGAGTTGACAGTTACAACATCAGATTTGGAGACAACTCTCATCGGTTCAATCAAGGTGGACAATGTAGAGCAAGAGGGTACAATCGCAGCCCCAGCAAAGTTGATGCTCGACTCATTGAAGGAGTTCGCCGAGATGCCTCTTACAATCGAGGTGAATGACACCACTTGGGAGATCAAGATCACTTGGGCAAGCGGTCACCTCTCAATCCCTGGCGCAAGCGCTGTCAGCTACCCATCGGTTCAGACTTTGGGCGCAGAGAGCAAGATTATCACTTTGGATGTAGATACTTTGGTGAGCGGTATCAGCCACACCATCTTCGCAACAGCCGACGACGAGTTGCGCCCTGTGATGAATGGTATCTACTTCGACTTCCAGCCAGATACACTCACATTTGTGGCTACCGACGCTCACAAGCTCGTTAAGTACGCTGCCGAGCAGAGCAACGACTTCACCGCTTCGTTCATCCTGCCAAAGAAGCCATCAAACCTTCTGAGAAACCTTCTGGCAAAGGAGGAGGATGCTGTGGAGGTTACATTCGACGCAAAGAATGTTACATTCCAGCTCAAGAACTTCAAGTTGGTGTGCCGCCTTATCGAGGGTAACTATCCTAACTACAACGCAGTTATCCCAACAGCAAACCCTAACAAGGTGTTGGTTGACCGCATAGAGCTTTTGAACGGCATCAAGCGTGTTGCGGTATGTTCTAACCCAACAACCAACCTCATCCGTATGGATATCTCTGACAACCGCGTGAACCTCACAGCACAGGATATCGACTTCTCGGTTTCAGCTAACGAGACTATCTCTTGCAGCTACGAGGGTCAGAAGGTAACCATCGGCTTCAAGTCAACATTCCTTGTGGAGATTCTCTCTAACATCGACACTCCAACCGTTGTTGTTGAGTTGGCTGACTCAAGCCGTGCAGGCGTATTCAAGCCTGTTTACGATGACAAGCAGACAAGCGAGACTTTGATGCTCCTGATGCCAATGATGATTAACGCATAGTTCAGATTATGAAACTAAACCTTAAACGCCCGATTGTCTTCTTCGACCTGGAGACAACGGGCGTTGATACAGCAAAGGACCGCATCGTCGAGATTTCGATGGTGAAGGTTATGCCCGATGGCGACGAGATTGTACGCACACGACTGATTAACCCCGAGATGCACATCCCCGAGGATGCGACTGCCGTGCATGGCATCACCGACGAGGATGTAAAGAACGAGCCTACATTTGCACAGATTGCAAAATCGTTGAGCCAGTTCATCGAGGGTTGCGACTTCGGTGGCTTCAACTCAAACCGCTTCGATTTACCAATCCTCGTGGAGGAGTTTTTGCGTGCGGGCGTGGATGTGGACTTCAAGAACCGCAAGTTCATCGATGTGCAGAACATCTTCCACAAGATGGAGCAGCGCACATTGGTGGCGGCATATAAGTTCTACTGCGACAAGGACCTCACCGACGCACACTCGGCCGAGGCGGACACCCGTGCTACATACGAGGTGCTCAAGGCGCAGCTCGACCGCTACCCAGAGTTGCAGAACGATGTGGCGGCACTTGCCGAGTTCTCTACTCGTGGCGAGGCGGTAGACTTTGCGGGTCGCATCCTTCTCAACGACAAGGGCGAGGAGATATTTAGCTTTGGCAAGTACAAGGGTTGCCGCGTGGAGGAGATTTTCCAGCGCGAGCCAAGTTACTACGATTGGATGATGAATGGCGACTTCCCGCTCTACACCAAGAAGGTGATTACGGAGATTCGCCTGCGCAGCAAGAAATTTTAGATGATTAGCCCTCATTAGGGCAGGATGTAACATTCAGGAAATGAGATTTTTTCAGAGAATATTCACAATGGGACTATTGCTCTTGTCGCTCGGCGTGTCGGCTACGGAACTTATGCCCGACATCGAGCCATCGAAGGTGATTGTCTTCATTAACGGCAAGAAATATTTTGTTCACACCGTAGAGGCGGGCAACACGCTCTACTCGCTCTCGAAGGCGTATAATGTGAGCGAGGCGGATATCAAGGAGCACAACCCAAAGTTGGGCGAGGGGCTGAAGGTGGGTCAGACCATCAAGATTCCCGTATCGGAGCAGCAGACCCAGCAGGTGGAGAAGAAGCGCAAGAAGGAGTTCCTCGCCCACAAGATTAAGGCGGGACAGACTCTCTATAGCATTGCACGCGACTACAACATCTCGGTGGCGACACTCTGCGAGGATAACCCCTCAATCAATCCGCAGTCACTCTCAATCGGCGAGACCATCTGGGTGCGCCGCACAGAGGTAGGCTCATCGTCGGAGCAGGAGGCGCAGGAGGAGATTGCAGAGTATGCTGACAACCTGAACAAGGCTACGGATGATGGCTACGAGTACATCGTTGTAAAGCCAGGCGAGACCATATATTCACTCTCACGCAAGCACGGCCTCACAGAGGAGGAGTTTGCGTCGCTCAACGACATTAGCAACGGCTTGAAGGCGGGCGCTATGATTCGCATCCCAAAGGCGAAGGAGGACAGCGTGGAGGATTTCGACCGCGCAGCAGACGAGGCGCTCAAGAAGGAGCACGAAGCAAGACTCTCGGCGGAGGATAATCTCTCGTTTGCAAAGATTCCAGCAAACGAGACGCTTGACATCGCACTGATGTTGCCGATGAATATCGACTCAAAGCCAAATGCAAGCTATGTGGAGTTCTATCAGGGTTTCCTGCTGGGTCTTGAGAAACTCAAGGAGCAGGGTCTGGGCAACTCGAAGGTGACAGTATACAACACCGAGCACGACGCCGAGAAGGTGGCACGCATCGCCAAGAGCCCAGCATTTGCTGCGACAGACCTTATCGTGGGTCCTGTGTATGAGGATGAGTTGAAGCCCGTTCTGGATTTTGCGCAGTTGAACTCAACGCCTGTGGTGTCGCCATTGGCAAACATCGTGGCAACAAAGAGTTCTGCACTCTACCAGCTCTCGCCAGATTCATCAACAAAGTATGACAAGATTGCTGACCTGATTGATGGTTCACGCGATATCTACCTGATTTATGCTGCGTCTTACGACAAGGAGTTTGAGGGTGAGATTTTGCAGCAGTTGCAGGGTGTGAAGTATGCCGCCTACAACTATTCCTTCGACCAGAAGTCAATCTTCACGCCAAAGAATGCTGTGGCACAGCCATTTGAGAATACCGAGGATTTGCTCAAGCAGGAGAAGCCTGCGCTCTTCATCGTACTCGCAAACAGCGAGACTGATGTGGACCGCATCCTCGGCACATTGGGCTCGGCAAAGGTGGCTATCACCGACCGTAGCGAGAGTTGCGCAGATTATGTTGTGTTGGGTACATCACGCTGGAGCCGCTTCCAGAACATCGACCACACATCATACTTCAACAACAATGTGGTGATGATTTCAACCTACCACGCAAAGCGCGACTCATCGGCCGTGCGTGAGTTTGACAGCCGTTATATTGACGCTTACAATATGTTGCCATCACTCTACGCCTACCGTGGTTACGACACCGCAATAATCTTCTGTGGCGGTATGCGCTCTGACATCGAGTACAAGATGCTCGACAAGCGTTACACGCCTCTGCAGACAGGCTACAAGTTCTTCCAGACAGAGGTAGGTGGCAAGTATATCAACCGCGAGTGGGTGCGTATCAACTACAACAGCAACTACTCGATTACACTGAATTAATATGTCTACACGCCCAACCAACATACCCGAGAAGACCATCGAGCGTTTGAGCGAGTACCGCCGTACGCTGCTGGGATGCCACAATCAGGGCATCACACACATCTTCTCGCATGTACTGGCAGGTATGCACGGCATCACCGCCGTGCAGGTGCGCCGCGACCTGATGCTCATCGGTTTTTCAAGCGATACGAAGAAGGGTTACGAGGTGAAGACCCTCATTGAGTTTATCAACTCAATACTTGACAGCGACAATGTGATGAACATCGCCATTATCGGTATGGGTCACCTGGGTCAGGCGCTCACGAAGTATTTCAATGGCAAGCGCCGCCAGTTGCGTATCGTCACAGCCTTTGATGTTGACCCCGAGAAGGTGGGCACGGTCATCGACGACATCCCTTGCTACCATATGGACCAGTTTGTGGAGGTGGTGTCGAAATTCGATGTGAGCATCGCGGTAATCTCTTCGCCCACACGCGTAGCGCCATCGCTGGTGGTGCCAATCATCAATGCGGGTATTAAGGGCGTACTGAACTTTACATCGGCTCCGCTGAACTTCCCACAGGGTATCGTATCGGAGAACTACGACATCACCACCATCCTCGAGAAGGTAGCATACTTCGTCAAGGAGCAGGAGGAGAATAACGACAATTAGGATGAGGGTTTTTCGTGGCATAGAGTCTCTGCCGCCATTAAGGAATGCGGTTGCTACTATGGGGTCGTTCGACGGCGTACATAGCGGTCATCGTGTGCTACTCGAAAGGGTGAAGCAACGCGCAAAAGAGCTTGATGGAGAGAGCGTTGTGCTCACATTTGACCCACACCCACGCTATGCGCTCGGCACGGCAGAGGGTATGCAGTTGCTCTCAACGCTGGAGGAGAAGATATGGCTTCTTGAGCAAGCCGAGATAGACAACCTCATCATCATTCCATTCACATTGGAGTTCAGCCGCACATCGCCTATGGATTTCATCCAGAGCCTAACGGGCTTGGGTATTCGTTCGATGGTGGTGGGCTACAATCATCGCTTTGGTCACAAGAAAGAGGGCGACTACAACTACCTCTCGTCACACGGCGCTGGTATGGAGATTGCAATGGTCGAGCAGCAGCAGGTGGCAAACGGCAAGGTGAGTTCAACCATCGTACGCGAAGCAATAGAAGCGGGAGAGATGGAGCGCGTGGCGCAGATGCTCTCACGCCCATATATTATTATAGGTAACTGCAACGACGAGGGTCTGATTACGGGCCTCGAGCAGGAGAAAATGCTTCCGCCAGCGGGCACTTATCGTGCGAAGGTGGAGGGCGAGGAGTGCCAAATCACAATCGGCAAGGATAGATGCCTAAGATTGGGCGGCGTCGCAAGAGAGGGTAAAGTATTAGTGGAGTTAATCTAATTTAATCAACGGAAAATCAATGGCTTTAATATCATACGAATTCAAGACACGAGTGCGTTACAAGGATACCGACCAGATGGGTATTATGCACCACTCAAACTACATCGTGATGTACGAGATGGCTCGCACCGAGTGGTTGCGCGAGATGGGATTGCCCTACGCCGAGTTTGAGCGCAGAGGCGTGATGTCGCCCATCATCGAGGTGCAGTCGAAGTATCACTACCCAGCATTCTATGACGAGGTGCTGACCGTGAAGGTCTTTATGGATGAGATGCCATCGGCACGCCTTTTCATCGGCAGCGAGGTCTACAACGAGCAGGGTAAACTCATCAATACGGGTCGCGTGACGCTGGGCTTTATGAATGCCGAGACGCGTCGTCCCTGCCGTGCGCCAGAGTGGTTTATCGATGTCATCAACAAGGAGATAGAGCGACAGAACAATGAATAAGAGAGCTAAAATAGCGCTTTTGGGAGTATATCTGCTCCTTGCCATAGCGTTTTTCTATGTGAGAGGATGCGGTTGCGGGTGGTTGGTGTGCCGCCGTTTTGTGGCAATCCCGACACTCTTTGCAATGCTTGCCGCAGCGCTTAACTTCAAGCGTGGCGGTTGGCTTATTCCGCTTGCCTTGCTCGCCTCAACAGCAGGCGACTGGGCGGGAGCAATGGGGGAGTTCATTATGCAGATTGCATTCTTCGCTCTGGCGCATATCTTCTACATCTCGGACTTCGCACCAAAGTGCAAATTCCAGAAAAAGAGATTATTACCTCTAATTGCGTTTTCTGCCGTTGTACTTCCATTTCTGGGTTATGTACTGACACACATTGAACTGCGCGAGGAGGTCTTCGCCGTGGTAATCTACGGAGTGATAATCTACGCTATGGGGTTCACCGCATTGCAGCAAAACCGCCCACACAGCTGGCTCTATGCCATAGCGGCGGTGCTGTTCATATTCTCGGATTCGTGCATCGCCTACAACCGCTTTGTGGGTCATCTGCCACACGCCAACACCATCATTATGGTGACATACTATGCCGCACAGGGACTCTTCTGCGCCCTGCAACTTGCGCGCAAGGAGAAGAGATAAATCTGCCATAAGAGCATATTTTCTGCCACGCCACCACCGAAGTTGTGCCAATTTGTCACAGCGGAAGTGGTGGCACATTGTTTGTTATTATTATGCCACAGAAAATAACAACAAAAACATAAAACTATGAAAAACGGAAAAATTGGAGTAACAACGGAGAACATATTTCCCGTAATCAAGAAATTCCTCTACTCTGACCACGAGATTTTCTTGCGTGAGTTGGTATCAAACGCTGTGGATGCTACGCAGAAGTTGAAGACCCTCGCTGCGAAGAATGAGTTTCAGGGCGAGTTGGGTGACCTGAAGATTTCAGTGAGCGTTGACACCGACAAGAAGACCCTCACCGTAACCGACCGAGGCATCGGTATGAACGCCGAGGAGATTGACCGCTACATCAACCAGATTGCATTCTCTGGCGCAGAGGAGTTCCTCGCAAAGTATAAGGATCAGGCTATCATCGGTCACTTTGGTCTCGGCTTCTACTCATCGTTTATGGTGGCTGACAAGGTGGAGATTTTCACCCAGTCATTCAAGGCTGACAGCAAGCCTGTGCATTGGGTGTGCGATGGCTCGCCAGAGTACCAGATGGAGGAGCTCGACGAGAGCCGTGAGCGCGGAACATCAATCGTGTTGCACCTCTCGGAGGATTGCAAGGAGTACTGCGAGGAGTCGAAGGTGCAGGAGCTTCTGAAGAAGTATTGTCACTTCCTGCCAGTAGAGATTTCATTCGGCAAGGTGAAGGAGTGGAAGGATGGTAAATATGTTGATACCGAGAAGGATAACATCATCAACGACACAAACCCTCTGTGGACACGCAAGCCATCGGAGATTACCGAAGAGCAGTACAAGGCATTCTACAGCGAATTGTACCCAACAAGCGACGAGCCATTGTTCTACATCCATATGAACATCGACTATCCGTTCAACCTTACGGGTATTCTCTACTTTCCAAAGATTAACAACAACTTTGAGATTCAGAAGAACAAGATTCAGCTCTACTGCAATCAGGTATTTGTAACCGATCAGGTGGAGGGTATCGTGCCAGAGTACCTCACACTGTTGCACGGCGTGATTGACTCACCAGATATTCCGCTGAATGTGTCACGAAGCTACCTGCAGAGCGACTCGAATGTGAAGAAGATTTCATCGTACATCACACGCAAGGTTGCCGACCGCTTAAAGGAGTTGTTCAACACTATGCGTCCTGACTATGAGCAGAAGTGGGATGATTTGAAGATTTTCATCCAGTACGGTATGCTCACCGACGAGAAGTTCGCCGAGAAGGCACAGGACTTTATGCTTATGAAATCGACCGAGGGCAAGTACTTTACACCAAAAGAATACATCGACTTCGTGAAGGAGCAGCAGACCGACAAGAACGATAACATCATTCTTCTGTATGTTGACGATGTAGTTGACAAGCACTCATTCGTGGAGGCTGCAAAAAGCAAGGGATATGATGTGCTGGAGATGAATGGTCAGCTGGACAACCACTACATCAACTACTTCGAGTCAAAGAACGAGAAGGTGCGTTTCGTACGCGTTGACAGCGACGTGGTTGACAAACTCATCCAGAAGAAGGAGCAGTTGTCGATGTCTCTCACCGAGGCACAGCAGGACCTTATGCGCCCAGTATTTGAGAGCCAGATGCCAAAGGAGGATGACATCAAGTACGACATCTCGTTTGAGCCAATGGCGGCAACCGAGGCACCTGTGGTGATTACCCAGAACGAGTTTATG
>JAFYOF010000196.1 GCA_017560305.1 Alistipes sp. | reverse complement strand
TAACGCTTTTGCGGAAAGTTTCAATGCAAAGATTAAAGCATTTAGAGCGCAGCTAAGAGGTGTTGCGGATTTAAAGTTCTTCCTTTATAGATTAACCAAACTTTTTGCATAGCCCCCCCCCAACTTTTGCAGGTGAGCCGTTGCTTTGATATAAATTTTGACCAATAAGCCGAATTAGGCAAAATCAAACCCCTCCGCAACATTTGTTGAACCTATGCTGAACCAAAAGAAAAATTGTGTGAACCAAATTTTGTATGTTTTGTAAGTTGCTATATTTTTTATAAATTTGTGCGGAGTATGGGGACTGAAATCAATATGGAAGACTGGAAGCAATCTGATATCAATGTAGATAGTTTGTGGCTTATTCCAGAGAGGGCTAAAGGTGGCAAGCACAAAAATGTTTACCACGGTAATTTTGTGCCTCAAATTCCAAATCAGCTTATTAGACGATATACAAACTCAGGCGATACAATTTTAGAACTGTTTTCGGGTAGCGGAACAACTTTGTTTGAGTGCGAAAGTTTGCAAAGAGATTACATTGGATTTGACATCAATGAGCAGATTATTGAATATGTTAATGAGAAGATGCAAGACTGCGCAACCGTTAACTATGCAATTAAAAATATAGATGTAACAAATTCTGCAGAATTTTCAGTCAGTGTTGAGGAATGGCTATCACAACACAACAAGAAACAAGTAGATTTTATGATTGCACATCCACCATATTTGGATATTGTAAAATTTACTAACGACAGCAGAGATTTATCAAATATTCCAGATATTGATTTGTTCATAGCTAAATTGACTAGTGCCATTTCAACGGGTTTTCAGTACCTGAAAAGGAATGGTTATTTTGCAGTAGTTGCTGGTGATATATATAAAAAGAGCGAGGTTATTCCCTTAGCATTTAAGATTATGGATGCGATAAAGCAAAGTCTTAATGTTAAGATGAAAGGAATTATCGTTAAAAATATAGAAGGTAATAGAGGAAAGCTTGGTGCGCAAGATATTTGGAAATATCGTGCTCTAAAAAGCGATTATTTTTTATTTAAGCACGAATATATATTTGTATTCAAAAAACTTTAATATATGACGAAGACCGAATTATTTATCAAACTAGCCAACCCAAACGATAATGGTGAAAGCCGATGGGTATATGTAACAGAATTTATTGGAGAGTATGCGGATCTGCAATTAGGTAATGGTAGGAGTTGGTGTCGTGATGATTCTTCATTAGCTAAGAAATATAACATTGAAATCGATAGATCTCAAACAAAAGGCAATTCCATTGATGGCATCAAATTGAGAGGTTACAGAAAAGAACGAGCTTTTAACCAAGCGATACGTAAAGATATTAGAGATTTTTACAAAACTCAAAAATGTGTAATGCTCGGTGTTCGTGGTTTTTCGGAAAATACAAAAATCGAAATTGACCACAAAGATGGTAGAAAAGAGGATTGGCGTGTTTCTAATCCTGCAACACAATTGTTAGAGGACTTTCAGCCACTATGTAAAGCTGCCAACGATGTAAAGCGTCAGATTTGCAAGGAGTGTAAATTAACAAATAAAAGATGGAATGCTCAAAATATAAAAGGTAATCCATATCCGTTTTACGAAGGAGATGATAATTACACAGATGCGTTGGGTTGTGTTGGATGTTATCAATATGACCCTGTTGCGTATAGAAAAAGTTGTGTTGCAAGAGTTTCGAAGGAAGCATCAGAGCATACGGCTGAATATATAATGCAAAAGTTATATCCGCAAGAATAGGTTTATATGAACTATATTGGTTCTAAATACTCACTGCTTGATTTTATAGACCACACCATTAAAAGTGTTGTTGGTGAAGATATGTCGCAACTTGTATTTTGCGACTTGTTTGCTGGTACAGGTGTGGTGGGTCGCCATTTTAAGACGCAGGTTTGCCAGGTTATATCCAATGATTGGGAGTATTATAGCTATATTCTCAATCGTAACTATATTGGCAATCATTTGGAAATAGATGGCAAAGAAGAATATATTGAGAGACTTAATCAATTGAATGGTATTGAGAGTGGATTTATATATTCTCAATATTGTTTAGGTGGTGGTAATAATCGTCAATATTTTTCAGACGCAAATGGAAAAAAAATAGATGCTGCTAGAATTGCTATTGAAGAATGGAAAAATAGTGGCGAGATATCTGATGATTTGTACTATTTCCTTCTGTGTAGTCTAATTGAAAGTGCAGATAAACATGCAAACACAGCATCGGTTTATGGGGCGTTCCTTAAAAAACTTAAAAAGTCAGCGCAAAAACCGATTGTTATTACGCCTGCAAATTATCAGATAAATAGCCATAACCACCAAGTGTATAGAGAAGACGCCAATACATTGATTAAGGGTATTAGTGGCGATGTCCTATACCTTGACCCGCCGTATAATGCAAGACAATACGGCGCTAACTATCACTTGCTAAACACGATAGCTGAATACGAGCCGTTTGAGCCTAAAGGCAAAACAGGATTAAGAGAATACAATAAATCGAGTTACTGCAGTAAAACTGCGGTGAAGAATTCATTTGAGAGCTTAATTGCAGATGCACAATTTAAATATGTTGTATTGTCATATAATAATGAAGGCTTGATGTCAATCGATACAATTAAGCAAATTATGAGTAAGTATGGAAAATATCAAGTCTTTCAAAAGGAATATTCTCGATTTAGGGCAGACAAAGCAGAGAATCGTAATCATTTAGCTGATACTACTACAGAGTATTTGCACGTATTGATTAAAGAATAGTAGAATGCGACATTTTTGCTCGACCACGACTAGACAATAAGTATAAAATCGGGCTGTCCTGGCACACAGTGTGTTACAGGAACAACCTGAGGGGGTACAGAAAGCGAGAAACTTTCGTTTCTCGCTTTTTTCGTAAATGTTCCTGCTGGATGTGGTATGTATCATAGACGCAGTTGCGCTTTGCGGCGGGCGGTTGCTGTGAAATAAATTTTGTCACGAGTGATAAGGTTGCTCACTATTATTCCCCCCCCCTCACCTAATGAGCAGGTTTCAAGCCATTGATGAGTCATTTAGCGGTATGTCGTTTGCGCCATTGTGTAGATTGCTTGCCTCGGGTATAGTAATACACTAAATTTATACAATTAAACTGATTGGTACGACTATCGTTATTGTCGTTAATCTTCGCGACACATATTGCTGCATTTGCGTAAAATTAGATTACCTATCCTGAATCGGAATGGGATTATGCCAAGGCGTACCATTTGTGTAGTTCTTGCACGAGCAGGACTTTACAATCATCCCTATTAGGATAGAGGATGAGTTGTACTATGCCAAAAACTTCCTAACCATTTGATCACGACATATTATGGTCGTAGGCAACCCGTCGTAGGATTGCAGGATGCCATCGCTGCAGACTGTGTTAATGTTGAGTGTATGCACTCGAGACTCTGATTAGGGACTATGGCGCCGCATTGTACGACGCAGGTTATAAGGGTCGAGGTGGCTAAGTAGTGCTTCCTGCGCCTCCACCTTGCATAGAGATATCTCTTTGGTGGTAGCCAAGAGATGTCTCTTTTTATATGACCTATGTAATTATGTGTGGTCTTGTGTTGTTAAGTGTTGTATAAGCAATCTTAGTGATAGGAGAAGATTGCCGTTTCGGTTGTCACTTATGCTACTATTGGTTTGTATTGTCGTTATATATAAACTGTTCGAGTGTTGCAATAACATCGGGGGTGAGGTGTGACCAGCGACCGACGATAGTGCCGTCCTTGTCGATAAGCATAAAGCAGGGTATTGATTCAACCCCGTATGCGAGTGAGATGTTGGCTTGTTCTCTAAAGTAATACTCTTCGGTATTGTTGGTTATCAACTGTGGCCACTGCGATAGATCATATTTTGCTATTGCTTCCTGCCATTGCGCCTTGTTTTCGTCAACGGATATGCTGATGAATTGCAGTGTTTCCTTGTGTTGCGAGTGTAGTTCTTGCAATATGGGAATCTCCTTTATGCAAGGTTTGCACCAACTCGCCCAAAAATCAAGTAAAACAAATCCCTCGGCGTAACATTTAGATAGGGTGGTAGGTTTGTTTTCTGCACTATATAGGGTAAAATCAGGGGCTTTGCTACCCACTACTCCGTAATCATATTTTGTGATGTCACAACGAATTGACATCAACACACCAAGTGCGCTATGTCGTTGCTCGTTAGATAGATTTGAATATAATGATTCTATTTCCGATGTATCATATCCTGAGTGGGCAAGGTTGTTTATAATGTTAGGTATAATGGCGTAATCGGGATGGCTGGTTATAAAATTTATGGCCATTGTCTCCCACTCTGCCTCCATTGCTTTGTGCTCCTCAACAATAGTGTAAAACTCAAGCGCAAGAGCTTGGGTGTTGTCGGCATTATTCTCATATGCAGAGACATACTCCTCGCTTTTGCGCTGCACTTGAAATCGCTTCTTGTATATCCTTTCGTTTAGTGTTGCAAAGAATTTATTGTACTCCGTTATCTCATCATCTATCTCCAGACCGCTAATGGTGTAGTCGTATAATGCGCTGCGTTCCGCGCTCAACTCTATATCTGTTGGTGCGATAAAGGTGCTGAGTTCGTCCATATTGGTAAATACTAAACTTGTCGGCACAATATCATCGACCTTGCCCTTAAAACAGCAAGTGCCATTGTTTATATATGTTGTGTCGCACTGCGTGTACCAAACACCTTCACGCTTAACGGGGTATACTAGACAAACCATTTCACCTTGAGTCGCGCCTTTTATCTTGCAATCAAGTACAAACTGTGAACTATTATTGCACGAGACAAATAGAGCGATAGCGACTATATACGCGATAAACTTATTCATACGATTAATGTCTTGGGTTTTTGAGCTGTTGATTTGATTTTGTATTTCTAATCATAGTGATAACGAAAATCTTTCGAAAAACTTATGTGCTCACTGAAATAATTTTATCGCAATAGTCTGTAATATTTTGAGTATATATAACTAAACCGGAGATTTATTAATCAACCCACTTGTCAACTCGACAAGTCACTACGGATGTTAAACCTATTGGAGATTATGAAAGTTTGTTATAATACCCTGCAAAAACGGTTCTTCAAGTATATCAAATGGAGAACAAAGTATCACATTGTTGCCACATTGTTGCCAAAGTCGGGTTTAGACAAAAGAAAAATCTCCTAAATCGCTGTTATACAGCATTTAGGAGACTCTTCTTCGTGGTGCTACCAGAACATTTTTACAGCCGTAATGTATTGTGTGTCAATTTAGTTAGCAATACACTATAGTCGATACTCACGAATTGCACACGGCTATATTTCATCGTTTTGCACTACTCTAATAAAACTTTGCTCACTACATTATTCATGAGCAATAAGTTCCCAATGATGCTCTACAGAGTACATAGCACATTCTAGTGCTACATCATTCAAATCATATTGCTTAGATTCATCCGATTCTTGATAGTTTACTATTCTAAATGTCCCATCTTTTTGCACTTGAAACTGAAAACGAGATAGTAGGACAAAATTCCTATACACATAAATCCAGCCATCGTCAAGATAGAATCCAAATCTATTATCCCAACCCGTATAGAAAGCTTTAGTGATTCTACGCTTTAGTTCAGGAGTTATGACCTTATCCAATAATGGACAGATAGCATTGTGCCAAATGTGTCTTTCCACATTCGTTCGAGCATTATTTTTCGGAAAAAAGGTTCGTCTTACTCCCGCCAACTTGTATAGTCTGTTATCAATGAAATCCAAACATTCAATAAAACGACCGCCTTCATACTGTTTCTTGATAAAGTAATGCTCGCAACCATACATAGCATCTGCAAGAGCTGCTGTGAGAATACAGTTCAGAGTCAGATTGCCAGGCTTTTTTACTGCGTTATGAATTGCACTACCGAAATCAAAAGCGTCATAAAATGATATCCAGGCACGAACTAAATAGCTTAACACACCATTGCCCGTCTTGCGGTATTCGTCTTTTGTAAATGACCTAAATGTTCCACAAAACTCTACTTGAGCTGCTTCTTTTTTAGTTGAACCTGTTCGTAGTAGATAGATTAAGTTTGCTAAAAAGTGCGATGCATAGACTTCCTCCTTTTCATCCAATAAGCAATATGTACTTATCGCCTGAGAGATATCATCGCCATCATATACCCAACCTATAACTATTGAATGCAGTAAGTCATACTCTGCATTGGCTATCGCATCACCTATACCGAAGCAATATTGATGCATTTGCAAAAACTCTTCTCTCGATACATTTGGATTCTCCAAGAGGGTCTTTGCCGTAAATAGCAGCACATCCGAATACACGGATTTTTGCGCCACATCTGAAAATAGTTGTGGGTAGAACTTGCTGCGGTCTATACTCCATGTCCAGGCTGCTAAATCACCTATAAACGCACCAATCATAGCGATACATCATGAACTTTATTCATCCATAACATATGTCTCATCATAAATATCTTGCAAGTTCCTATTCTCACACAACCAATATCGGGTAGGCTGTATTGAATGAGTGATGCCGAGGATCTGTTTGGTAGCGTGAGTCAATGAGCATTCTACACCCTGAAACATAATTCGCCTATCACCACATACTATAGCACTGATTGATGGATCATTAGCATAAATCAACTTTGTACCCTCTGGAATACCCATCTCTTTATAGTTCAATGGTGGTCGCCTGATTGATTTACTCTTATCAATAGCTACTTTGTCATCCAGAGTTAGGTCATTCTCTATTTCATTACTTATCTCTTGGGTGATATCTTTTCTATTAAACAACTCCAATATGACGATAGCTTGGCGTGGGGATATTGAGAAAAACTCTCTATTTGCATTGACTCGGTTAGGAGCGAATGCAGTGTGAAGGGCATTTTCAATTTTTACACAATCCGAAGAACTAACCTCACAAGCGTAGGCACATTCAAACGGCACAGGTACTCCGGTGCTGTACAACTCTTTCATCCTTGCATCGACACTATCACGAGTTGTCATACCAATCTTAACAAGCCCCGGCATTGCAGAATTGGTCAAAACATACACGATACCTTTATTTTGGGGAGACTTCATATTAGTTTAGTTTATCATTTGAGAAAATGACTAATCACAAATAGCCCTTATCAGTCGTAAAGTTACATAAAAATTCGCTATTATCATAGTTCAAATAGCAAGTTTTTGCAAATGATGTTACCATACATTATGACACTATAACCTTTCCCATACAAAAGTACAAGATTAGCATCCTTTTGATTGCTCAATTTTGATTGGATTTACCATAGTGATTGTGGGGATATGCGGGGATATAATTTTGTTGCAGCAGAGCCAAAATATCTGACTCTTTGTAGAGCATCTTGCCGGGCAGTGCGACAAACGACACAAGCCCGTCATCTCGATACTGTTGCAATGTGCGTTTAGTAATTCTCAATGCCTTGCAAACCTCTTCGCCTGACAGGTAGTGTTCTCCATTGAGTATAGGACGGCAGAGTCCTCGAATCTGCTCGATGCTGGCATCAACCTTCGCAAGGTCACCAAGCACCTCCCTTAAATTTTCATTAAATACCAAGTTCATACTATTTTCTCTTTATTGTGTTGTTTTTAATCAGTCTCTCCACCTCATCACGATGGTAGTAAATCTTACGACCTATTGTCGAAAAGCCTAACACACCACGCCCACGAACCCCCTGCAACTGGCGTATAGATAACCCCAGCATCTCTGCCAACTCGCCATTCTCAATCCACTCCGAATTGATAGTACACTCCTCTGCAATGGCACGAATCTCCGTCGCTACCTTCTTGATGGTCCCGAGCAACTGCTCGTACTCACTCTTTTCAATTGCTACATATTCCATAATTCATCGTTTTAAATTTAGAGTAGGTGGCTTATAAGGGGAAGGTTTACGGATTGTACCGTTTTATTCGATTATTTGTAAAAAATGTGGCTTATCAATTTAAGCCACATTCCCGATTTGCTCCACCACGCTGCAATTTTCCAAAGCGACTAGCGGGTGTATTCTGCAATTTTCCAAAACAAAATACCCCCGATTTTTACATTTTTCCCAAAATACTTGTTGAGAAACTTTTGGTAGGGGCACACCTTCTATGATAAAAAGTGCTTCAATTGCAGGAATCTAAAATCAACCCTATCGGGTATAAGTTCAATGTGATTTACCATCAATTATACCCGAACGGGATTATTTTAGCATAACAGATTGTTGTATATATTAGGCATATTCCACAGCATTATCCAAAAACACACGAAACAACAACATTGATGATTGCGACTGCATTTCATCGTTTCTTCACAAATCTACACATTGAATAGTTTTGCAAGCAAAATCGTTTCACATTTGTTTGTGTATTGTGTTGATATATAGAGCATCACGAGTGTTTCTGCTGTACACCTTCCAAAGATGACGTTTAACAAAGAGATCTGCATCCTTATTGAAATTAATGATAAACATTAAAAAATTAACGAAAAAGTTTGCATAATAAAAAATTGTCACTACCTTTGCATAACGATAAACGATAATTTATTAATGAAATAACACTATAACCATTAAAATCGTTATGTTATGAAAATCACAAAATCCACCCAACGACGTGTCGTTGCAATCTTTGTTTTAGTGTGCTTGTTGTTCCTACCCGATTTGGTACTTTCTGTCGTGCGAGTTGTTTTAGACGAGGATTGGCGTTCGACTAATAACATTACGTTGGTCGGCACAATGAATGTTAGTCGTCCGAGTTATATGCTCGACGAGGGCAAGCAGAGTTTCTATGCTCCTACCGTTATCCGCGAGGCTACTGCCGACGAGCCTGCGATTGTTGTTGAGCCATCACAATATATAATCTACGCTACCGAGGGCGACTTCAAAGTAGACTCTACGATGGCTGATGTGCGCATGGCGCTGCTCTACGTTTTGATGATTGCAACTATCACCCTTATCGGCTTGATCTTGGCTGTAGTATATCAGGCGATTCGCGGCTTCCGCACAGGCGAATTTTTTACTCGTGCATCGGTCGTTATGTTTCGCGTGATGGCTGTGGCCTACTGCGTATGTAGCTTGATTACGTCGAATATTGGAGCATTGGAGAGTAGTGTTGCGAGCGAATTTTGTGGTGCGCTACAACCTGACGGCTTGGGTGGTGCATATGTGTTGAATACTGAGTCGATAGTTGTGCCATTGGTATTACTTATCGTTGCCGAGTTGATGAACATTGCTCGTATGTTGAACGAGGAGGAGTGTGCAACCCTATAAAAGTATTTAGCTATGATTGTTACCAATTTAGATGTTATGCTCGCACGACGCAAAATGTCGTTGCAGGAACTCTCGGAGCGCATTGATATTTCGGTTGTAAATCTCTCGAAGCTCAAAACAGGAAAAGTGCGTGCGATACGTTTTTCCACGCTTGACGCTATCTGTCGTGCACTTGATTGTCAGGCAGGCGACATCTTAGAATTCCGTCCCGATGTCCCCGAACCACAAGAGTAAAGATACAATATAGGTCGTCTTTTTGACGGCCTATTTTTATAAGCGGAGAATCCGAATTGCAGCGATTTGTCTAGCGAATACCATATGCAATATTCATGGTTTTATATTATTGTATTTGCGTATATTTGATTATCTTTGTAAAAGATGTAATGCTTAATATCTTATTTGTATTATGGAGAATAGAACCTGGCTTGTATTTGCTAATCGGAATATGTGCGATCATGCTACATCGTTACAAAAAGATGGTTTTGTATACTGGAAGAAAGGTCGGGTAAAAATGTCGATCGGTGATATAGTTTATTTGTATATGTCTGATACGCGACATGTTCGTTTTAAAACATTGGTCGTGGATACTGAGTGTAAGCGAGGTGATTGTAAATACTGGGTTGCAGAGTGTCCATCTGATCTGACGTTTAAGTTGAAACTAGTTGAAGAGTACAACGGAGATAAACTGAATGATGATGTTTTGCGCAAACATGGTTTCAATGGCGGTAGAAGTATTGAAAGACCGATGTGCAACAATTCTCAATTATTCAGTTATATCGAGTCGGTATTTGCTCATGACGGTCTTGCAAATATAATTGAAGATGTGTGTCATACGGCAAAATCTCAAGATTTAGTTAGAAGGATTATTCCTATTCTTGTCCGTTGGGCAAAGCAAGGATTAACTGCAAACACTTATGGCAATTTGATTAACGAACTAGGATATTCAGCATTTCGTGGTTTAAGTAAGCAATTGGGATATGTTGATGATATTTTTAAGAAATTAATAGAGCGGACAGGTGAAGAAATCCCAACACTTAATGCTTTAGTAAAATCTAAGTCTACAGGATTGCCATCTGCTGGATTTAGTTATGTGTATTCTTCCTATGACAAAATGTCACAAGAAGAAAAGCAGATTTTTATTGCTGGACTAAATGCAAAAGCTGTTGAATATGATAAATGGGATTGGGTGCTTTCGTCATTGGGTTTGACAGAATCAGTTATTGATATAACGGCAAATGAAGCAAAAATTCGCTCGGGTAAATTATATGGATCCGGAGGTGAAGGGGATAATCATAAAAAACTAAAAGAATACATTTATAATCATCCAGAATCGATAGGTGTCAAAGATTTCAAACGTCGCCATATGGAGTATATCTTACTGTCTGGTGATAGGCTAGATGTTTATTTTGAACTAAATAACGGTGCGCAGATTGCTGTTGAAATTAAGTCCATCTCATCATCTGATGCAGATGTGATGAGAGGTTTATTCCAATGTGTTAAATATAAATCAGTGCTAGACGCAGAGAGTAAGGTGTTAGGTACAAAACCACAAAACGTATCAATGCTCGTAGTTGGAGGCAAGATGTCTATTGAAAATATGAAAATACAAGAAGCTTTAGGTATTTGTGTTTTAGAAATCGAAGTTCAATATTAGCATAATTTATAGCTCTATTTCGATATTATCATTGGAAATCAGTTTCTACTTGCCTATGCAGAATGTTAAAGTTATTGATAATAAGTACCTTACGAAGTTGTAGCTCAAATACGGCCCCAATATTTGATAAACAGTAATAAACGATGATAGCTGATGACAAATACGACAGTATGAGCAAATATGAGGTTTTAATTTGCCCATACGATTTGTATATATATGTTAATATAGATATATTTTGAACAGAAAAAGATGTTTAAGTTCTTTTATTATTCAAATTATTACTATATTTGCAATATGAATAAGCTATTAAAGGAAATAGGAGCAACTCCCATAACGACATCAATAATAGAATCGTTATATCCAGAACTCAAGTCGCCAAACAAGAAGGTGGCGTTGCTGGAAAAGCAGGGCTACATCATACGATTGAAGCGTGGGCTTTATGTGGTTAATCCCGAACACTCTGGTAAGACTCTTTCTACGGAGTTGATAGCCAACCATCTCTACGCACCATCGTATATCTCTATGTCAACAGCATTAAGATACTACGGATTGATTCCAGAGGCGGTTTATGTCAATCAATCAATGACTGTAAAGCACTCTCGTAGTTTTGAGACTCCATTGGGTAATTACGACTATAAGTATATATCACGAGAGGCTTTCTCGGTTGGCGTTAGAAGTCTACAAAAGAGCGATTATGCATTCTTGATTGCTACTCCCGAAAAGGCTCTGTGTGATTTGATTGCCAACTCATCAAAGGTTAACCTCCGTTACCTAACAGATGTAGAGCACTATTTAGAGCAGGATATTCGTATGGATATGGAGGAGTTTTACAAGCTCGATGCAAGCATATTTGAAGATTATATTAAGGTCGGTAAAAAGGCAGACTCCATTGTTACACTATTAAAGTATCTGAAGCGATGAGAAACGAAATATTTGATAATATGTTGTCACGCTATGAGTTGACAACTGAACAGCAGAAACGAAATGCCATTTTCGAGGTAAATCAGCAGATAATTCTAGCCGGGCTATATGCAGGTGGGTTCTTTGAGTCTGCGGCATTCTATGGCGGTACTTGTTTGAGAATCTTTCACGGATTGCAGCGTTTTAGTGAGGATATGGACTTTTCGTTGTTGGCACCTGATGAGAACTTTGATTTCTCTAAATATTTTCAACCTATCGTAGATGCGTTTGCGTTGGTTGGTCGAGAGGTAGAGATTACAAAAAAGGATAAGAAGAGTTTTGGTAAGGTGGAGTCGGCATTTTTGAAAGACAATACCGATGTCTACGATGTGACATTCCAGACGGAGAAGTCGATAAAAATCAAGATTGAGGTGGATACCTGTCCTCCGCTTAACTTTACAACCGAGCAAAAGCTGCTGCTTCAACCTCACTCGTTTATGACTCGTTGCTTCACCCTGCCCGACTTGTTTGCCGGCAAGATGCACGCTCTGGTGTATCGTGCATGGAAGAATAGAGTTAAGGGTCGTGATTGGTATGACTTTGAGTGGTATGTGCGCAATGGTATCACCCTCGATTTTGCTCATTTGGCGGAGCGTTGCAAACAATTTAACGGCGAGGATATTACCCCCGAGTCATTCAAAGAGAAACTTATTGAGCGACTTTCGACCGCCGACATTAAGCAGGTAAAAGAGGATGTTTTGCCGTTTGTTCGCAACCCCAAAGAGCTTACCATTTGGTCGAATGATTATTTCGTTCAATTGGCGGAGATGGTAAGAATTGAATAAGCGACATATTGAATTTTTACACAAGGCGTAATGATGGTGACTGAAATAAAAGAACTATTTTCCGAAGAGGTAACCCTGCTGAAGAAGATTCAAAAGTATGGGGAAGAGCATTCACGGGGAAACCTGGAACGCGTTGAAAAAGTAAAACTACTATTGTTATACCGTATCTATTCTAATCTGTATTCATCACTGCTATTAACTACGCAGGCATTGAAAACTGGAAGGATTTCATTTTTTTCAGTTACCAATAGGATTGTTGTTGCGTTGTTGCTTTACCGATTGCTTGTTTGCCCTATATACACAGCGCGCGAATAAGAAACAGATTTACGAGGAATTGGATTTGAGAAGAATTGAGTATGCCAACTCTATGTTGGAGCGCAAAGAGGTATATAGAGATCAGGTAAAAAGCACGGAAATGATACTTGATGATGACTTTATAGACCATATATGGGAGCTGACTATGGAAGATAATTTCTTGGGATCGCTTACACTTGATGTCACTCCGGGGAAGTTGACAGTAAGAAAGCAATCAAAACAAGAATTGAAGGATGAAGGTTTTTCGAAGGCGAAGAGTATTAAGACAAAAGAGATTGTAGATTTCTTGATTAGAATTCCAGAACTTGAAAAGGTGGCAACACGATTGTTTCACTATTACAAGTATTTTTCGCAATATGAGCACTTCTCGGAGAACGGGCAATGTGATGTGCTCGCATCGTCTGAAAAAGACGGGAATGACAATATCCATTTACCTTCGGCCATTAGAGTATTGAGCTCTGGAGTGGATAATGTGATGAAAAATTAAGTATTACTATATTAACTAACTGACGAGTATTTACCTATTCCTATATTAGCAAAACTCATTAAACAATAACAATATGGGAAGAAGTAAATTTAGAAGGCCAAACAAGGTACTTATATTCAACGGAGCAAGAGTATTAGTTGCTGTTGTTCGTTCGCTTTGCAGTGCAGCAGAATTGACCAACAACAGGGCATCGGCAGTACATAACTGTTGCACCGGGAAAACTGTTAGATCAGGGTTGTATTATTACAGGCAGCTTCATCCAGATGTTTTGATTGAGATGGATGATTTAGATAGCCTAAAACTTGAGGAGTATGACAAGATGTGCGGAGACGAGCGCAAATACATCACAACAAGAAAGATGGCACATCTTCGTCAAAGGGCGGATGTTAAGTTCAAGCAGAAAATGGCAATAGCCAAAGAGATGCTATCAAAAGCGGAATAAAAGTAGTTGTTTAACCAAATAAGAATCGAGCGGCTAAGCCGCTCGATTTGCATACCCCTATTCGTGCAGCATTGTTCTGATGATGGTGACATATGTTATGATTCTTTAGATAGAAAAATAGCATAAAATGTTAACTATAAGGTTGTAACGAGACAACCATATTGGCAACATTTCCGTGACCTTCAAATCTTCTGATGGTATCACCGCCCTATTGCCGAAATCACAAACTTCCCTGACTCCTTTCAATTGACGAGTTTAATTTGAGGTTTCTAATATCGGATGTTTTAACTTGATCCATAAACAAAGCATAGGCGTGTCTTTGAATTTAGTTAAGCATATGTCGGCATCATTTAACATTAGCACCCTTTGCCAGGTATCAGATTTCAATTGAGGCAGTTCTACAGCGGCATCGAATAAAGCAAAATCAGCCCCCATATCATTAAACACCCTTACCATCCTATTAACGAGTATCTCTATTTCTCTTCCAAGAATTGGCTGGTTCAAATCAGTGTTTTTGTGGAGTATAATGGTTGTCTCATCGCCATATATGCGCTCTACCATACAATTGAAATATCCAAAATACTTATGGGATGTTTTCAAATGAGTTAAAGTATGTTCGGGTGTTTTATCTGTTTGCAGCACTTGCCTTGCTGTATAGTCATCAATTATTTCGTCAAAATATTCACGGGCGGATTTCTTGTTATTAATAATGGCCTCGTCAAACTTTTCGATAAACTCGTCTATTGCATACACCTTAGTACTTAATTTGAAGAGCTTGTATAGTTTTTCGCTCTTGCGTCGTAACCCGTCGTCATTACAAACAATACAATCACAATAAGAACCGAAGAAACTATGACAGCTATCTATTTGCATATTTCGGTACTGAACCTTTTTTCGAGATTCCTTACTCACTCCGAATAAATCAAGTAGCATATAAGATATGAAATAGACTGTAGCCGCATCGGAAGAAGATAGGCCGACTTGGGTCAAAGTTGCTTTAATTGCCTCTATAAAAGACAATCCTAGTGGTGAGGATGATAATTGCTCATTGAATATCTCATCTCCATCAGCTTTAATCTCTTTCGGATTGTAATGTGCGATAGTTCTGTCTCGCAACTGTTTATAAGCATCTCTATTCTCGTAAAAATTATATGCGATAGAATTAATCAATGATTTAAAAGTTGGGATATCCACCTGAAGTTCGTCAGATGAAATTGGAGTTCGTTTTGTCAACCAATCAACGCTTAACTCACCCTTTAAGTCTTTAATGCTAATATCAACAATGTTATTTATTGCTTTTATCTGGTCTTCTGTTATTTGCGAGAAGTCAAAATTATCTAGCCAAGAGAAATCCCCAAACTTACCAATGGTTTCAAATGCTTCGCGCGGAGATTGTTTCATAACCTCTTGTTTAGGAGTTTCATAGATTAATCTATTCCCGTCGACAATAGACTGTATGAACTCCATTTCGTCATACTTTTTAGGTGTTTGATCATTTTGCAAATCGAACAAATGCGCATTGGAGTAGAAAAAGATAAACTCATCTTTGTGTGATAAGATTTTATCACGCAAGAGAGCGTATTTATCCCCTTCTTTTGCATTAAAAAGATAACTGAATACCTGTTTGTCCAAATATATGGTAATCATAACTAGCAAAGTGTATACAATCAATGTTTATTATGAGTGGAACTTGAGTGTGATGGATTTATTTATAATTTAACTTGATCATTAATACCATTTCAACACTTGCAAACAACACCTCATAATAGCACTACTCTTTGACCGCACAAACATCTTCTATTGTAATCTCGCCACGGTTGTTGGTGACTTTGATTCTGTTGGTAAACTTCCATCCCATATCCAACGCAGTATAGACAAACCAATCACCATCCGCTTTTATTTCTAGCATAATAGTCTTGTCTTCCGCCTCTGGTTTGACATCCTGCTGACCACTTCTAAATAGCCAAGTTGCGTACGCTACACCTTTGGTATCGTAAGGGTATGCATCTTGAAGTTTTTTGAGCAACTTTGCGGAGCAATGTTTCTGCAAGAAGTTGTAATCCTCATAGAGTTTGTTGTTATACATCTGCGTGATAAAAGATTTAATCTCCTCACTCTTGGTTGTGGATGTATGCGTAGGATGCAGTCTATCTTGTGCGCTAACATTGCACAACGCCCCAATGAGCAACACAATTAAAAGGATTAGCCGTTTCATAAATCTTCTCAAATTTCTCTTCACTTGTACAAAGATACAAAGAATTTCGCAAAACATCTACACCTTCAGCCCTTCAATCTCTCGCTGTAATAGATCGAGAAATTTTGCTGCGTGGGCACCGTCCATTTGGGTATGGTGGAATTGGAACGATACGCTCAGTGTAGTCTTAAATAAGCCTCGTTTGTACCTACCCCAAATCATAAACGGATTATTGAAAATACCACTATACATTCCCACTGCACCATCAATTTCGTATTGTGCCAAAGCCGAAGTGCCGATAACCATACTCTCCGCCGAGAGGTCGTGGTCAGTGCAACTCTCCGCCACCTGCTTCGTTAGGCGCAGATAGTCGCTCCCGAACTGCGCCAAATCCTCACTGTAAGGAAGGTCGTACGATAGGCTACGAGCCGAATAGCTATGGCGAGTGGCAGGATTCACCAGCACTCAAAGAGCCACCAATGGCGGTCAATGGTGAGGTCTATAACTACGACGAGCGTGAACTCGATAGCGACTATTACACACAGCCTGGCAAACTGTGGCGACTGATGAGCGAAGAGGATAAGGTTGCGACTTGCGAGAATACAGCACGTGCAATGGGCGATGCGGAGCTATTTATCAAACAGCGCCATATCCGCAACTGCCACCGCGCCGACCCGACCTACGGCGAGGGTGTCGCTAAAGCCCTCGGACTATCGCTTTCCGAAGCCCTCATCGCAGAAGATCCTGCCCATCCAAAGTGGGATTGGAGGTAGCACAAAAAGCAATGGCGAGCACTCAGTGTATTGAGCAGTCGCCGTTGTCATTTATTGGAAGATCTCGTCCTTGGCGTATCCTTTTATTGTCTTGCGTTGTTCGATGAGATAGAAGATAAAATGAACAAGAAGACCTATTCCCCATGAGATTGCGGTAATGGTCATTGCTCGCATGCTCTCTGCATTCCATCCCAAATAATGAACGCCGTATCCAATACCAATACATAAAATGTAGGTCGCTAAATGGTATCTGAAACCAATGTCGTGCACCTCATTCTCCTTGGCATCCTTCGTTCCGAAATACCAACCGATAAGAAACATTAAACCTCCATACACAATGGAGCAGGTAGTTGTTCCAATAACACTGTTCGCCTCGATGCATAAGTTTAGAGCATATCGGAATAACACGGTCAAAACTAATGCGCTAATTGCAAACTGTCCCAATCTGATTGTCAATGCTTTCATAACTTACAAATTTAAAAGGTTTATAATGGATTCTTTTGTAAATATCTTGATGTTTCGTTCAACGAAGTGCTGAAACAACTCCTTACCAAGCTCTGTCAGATAGTAGTATTTTCTATCAGGGCCCTTGCTGACACGCTTACTATCGTATGCGACTATTCCTAGGTTAAGGAACTTTCGCAAATTTCTATACAGGCTTTGCTCTTCGCAAGACATCGAACCCTCCGACATCTTCTCAACGAACTCTTTTATCTCTTCTACGCATTTATTGCTCTCTTTAAGAGATAGAAATACCCAGAAGGTTAGTTGCCCCTTTTTGTAGGTCTCTTCCCACGCATTTAGCAGTTCAGTTATCATTACATCGTTCTCCATACTTGTAGTATTCTTTATGTATTAAACAACTTGTATAATGCAAATATACTACTACTTTTTGAATCTGCAAATAAAATTGAGATTTTTGGGGAATATGTAAAAAATAATGGCGACTACTCGGTGTATTGAGCAGTCGCCATTTGTGTAGATGATATTTGTAATTAATATCTTTTCTCTCGAAGCTTACCTACCAAGTCTGGAAGGATGTATACGGCCAAGCACCACGACACCTGACCCATAGCATACAGCAATACAAGTTTCGATGTTGCAACGGGCAATACGGTGTTATCGCCAATAAATGTATAGTACGACACTAATGGTGTGAAAGCACTTGCAATTAGCAGTATAGCCTCCGTAATGCGGAATCGCAAGGCAAGGCCAAATCGTTTCCAACATAGGGCTATAACCAATATGTTAAGAGCCAACATAGCTGCCACAATATAGGCGGTTATGCGCAACAGCTCTGCATCGAGACCGATATTAGCGATAATCAATGTGCATAATGCCACGGCTACAACTTGATAGATTGAGATTAGTAAGTTCTGTTTCATAGTTGTTATAGTTAAAAAGTGTTAAATGGTCTTTATGTTGATTTTAAGCCACTCTATTGTTTTGCTATGCAAATTTACCCCCCCCCACGAATTTTCCAAATTTTCGGGCAGGAAAGTGTCGTGGAGGGATGATAATTAGTTACTCTTCACCACATCGGCTGGGTTTTCAGTAGCAGCCTTCCACGAGCGGAGGGTTACGAGACCGACGGTTACGGCGAGGACTACGGCGAGTGCGGCAACATATATCCACCAAGGCGAAGCGATGCGGTTGGCGAACTGCTCCAACCAGCGTGAGGTGATATACCACGCCACGGGTGCAGCGACCACGAAGCAGCCGAGCACAATCCACACATAGCGCAGGTTGAGCATACCAATCATCTGCGAGGTTGTTGCGCCATAGACCTTACGCACGGCTATCTCCGAGCGGCGGTGCTGTGTCTCGAACATCACGATACCGAATACTCCCATCAGCGCAATAACAATAGCAAGCACGGCAAACATACCGATTAAGACCATATCCTTTTTAGTCTGCTTATAGAGGCTCTCAACCCAATCCTCCAAGTAGTAGAGTTCAGGCTTATCCGCAGCAGGTGCCAGTTCCTCGGAGATTTTGACAACATACTCGGCAAACGCCTTTACATCAGCACCTGCACGCAAGCGGATATAGTAGTGAAGTTTCTCGCTGTTATCGTTGCAGTAGAATGCGTGATGATCATCGTTTTTAGTGAGCGATGTCAGGCGTACATCCTTCATAATACCCACCACATCGAAGCCATCAGGGAAATGGTAGTTAAGAGGTATGCCTACCTCTCGGTTTAACGATTTCATAATAATCATCTCGCCACGCTCACCTGAAGATCGAGTAAATCCTACGCCATCGACTACCTCAAAGCCAAAGAAGTCGAGGAAGTTCCAGCGAACAGCGTTTGGTTTAAGTACATACTCTTTACCATCGTAGCTTCTGCCCCAAGTCTGGCCATTTCCGAAGATATTAGCACCCGATGAGGTTACACCAACTACATCAGGGTGTTGCTCAAGACGCTCCACAACGGTTTCAGAACGAGAGCGTAAATCCCACGAACCGAAGGTTACTACATTCTCACGGTCGAAGCCCAAGTCGTAGTTAATCATATAGCGGTACTGCAAGAAGAATACGGCAGTTACGATAATCAGAATCATAGCCACCGAAAACTGCACACCTACCATAATCGAGCGCAGACGGCGACCCGTAGCTGATTGAGCAAAACCAACCTTTACGCCTAACGAAGCATTGAAACGAGTAATGTAGAAGGTAGGATAGAGTGCCGCAATCACAGCAAGCAACACCATCAGCACCACAACCATAATTG
>JAFYOF010000195.1 GCA_017560305.1 Alistipes sp. | reverse complement strand
GCCTAATAGAGGAAGTTGTTGAATGGATAACGACCAGCGTGTATCTCACGAACCATACCATAAAGGTCTGTTCGCAACTTTTCGATGTTCAATCGCTCCACAGCCGAGATGAAGATGCAAGGTGTATTCGCCTTGGCAATCCAACTCTTCTTCAAATCCTCCAACGAGAGGTTGCGCTTTGTGGCTGGTGTGAGGTCGTCCTCCTCCTTCTGCTCGTAGGTGTAGGCGTCAATCTTGTTAAAGACCAGATAGACAGGCTTGTCGCCCGCGCCAATCTCACGCAATGTCTGCTTCACCACATCAATCTGCTCCTCGAAGTTAGGGTGAGAGATATCAACCACATGGATGAGCAAATCGGCCTCGCGCACCTCGTCAAGAGTAGACTTGAAACTCTCGATAAGCTGAGTAGGCAGCTTGCGGATGAAACCTACGGTATCAGAGAGCAGGAACGGAAGGTTATCAAAGACCACCTTGCGCACCGTTGTATCTAGCGTCGCAAAGAGTTTGTTCTCGGCAAACACCTCGCTCTTTGAGACAAGGTTCATCAGCGTAGACTTACCCACATTGGTATATCCCACCAGCGCCACACGCACCATCGAGCCACGATTTGAACGCTGGACAGCCATCTGGCGGTCAATCTTCGAGAGCTCCTCCTTGAGTTTCGAGATGCGGTTGCGCACGATACGGCGGTCGGTCTCAATCTCGCGCTCACCAGCACCACCACGCGTACCCGTACCTCCTCGCTGACGCTCAAGGTGAGTCCACATACCCGCCAAACGGGGCAGCATATACTCATACTGCGCCAACTGCACCTGTGTCTTGGCATACGCCGTGCGTGCTCGCGACATAAAGATGTCGAGAATCAGGCGCGTGCGGTCCAGCACTCGGCAAGGCATCTCCTTCTCGATGTTTCGTGTCTGTGAGGGCGAGAGCTCGTCATCGAAGATGACCATATCAATCTCGTTCTCCTCGCAATATGCTGCAATCTCCTCCAGCTTACCAGGACCCACATAGATGCGTGAGGATGGTTGCGGCAGGCGCTGGGTAAAGCGGCGCACGGTGACGATGTCTGCCGTTTCCGCCAAGAACTCCAACTCCGCCAAGAACTCCTCAACCTGCTCTACGGGCTGACCATCGCGTATCACGGCAACGACCACCGCCCTTGCTCGCAAATCCTGTGGCTCCTCTACTGGCTGATTTTCTTTTGCTTTAGCCATATTTATAGTGAAAAAAAGCATCCCGTAAACAAGTCACGGGACACTTTATACATATACTTAATATATATTAGTTGATCTGGAACATTACAGGCAAGGTGTACTTAACGCGCACCTTCTGGCTGCTCTGCTGACCTGGCTCCCACTTTGGAGAAGTAGCCAACACGCGTGAAGCCTCCTCACCGAGTGAACGGTCTGGGGACTGGAGCACCTGGATATTTGTTACAGAACCATCCTTCTCAACCACGAACGAAAGAACCACACGACCTGTGATACCGTTCTCCTGAGCGATCTGTGGGTACTTGATACGCTCCTGAACCCACTTACGGAAAGAGTTCAAATCACCACCCATAAACGATGGCATCTTCTCTACCTTGATGTAAGGAGTCTCGTCCTCGATCTCCTCCTCTTCCTCAACCTCTACAATCTGAGTAGAGATCTCCAAGTCACCCTCCAAGTCGAAGAAGTCAACCTCAGTAGTGATCTTTGTGTCGTTGGTCACGATGTCAAGGATATCGTTGAAAACCTTGATCTCGATCTTCTTTGGAGCCTCGGGTGGCTTCTGCTCGTTACGAGTGATCTCGGTGATTTCCTCCTCAATAGGACCGTAGTTCAAATCGACCTGCTCGATACGATACTCCTTTGGAGCATACTTAAACGCTGCGATAACGATCAACAACGAGATAATCAAGCCGATTTCAAGGAAAAGACCCTTTCTGTTCTGAAGGTCTGCCTTTGGTGATTTTTTAATCTGCATAACTTGATGTTTTATTTTTTAACTTAATTTTTTGTTCCTCTTCAAGCAAAACCGCCGTAACGCTTCACCCGGAAAACCCATCCTTAAAGGATGCCCGATAAAGCATATTTGCAGTTCTTTGGGCAAATATAGTCAAAAAAAATCAAAAAGTAACGGTATGGGTAGAAAAATCTGCATTTTTTTTCTACTTTTGTTGCGATAGTAAACTTTTCGAGATGTTAGACACAAAAAAAGAGCCTCTATACGGCAAGAGTTTGCCCGCCTTGCAGGCCATCTGCGCCGAGTTGCGACTGCCAAAGTTCGCCGCCAAGCAGATTGCCCGCTGGCTGTATGTGCGCCGAGTGAAGGATATAGCCGATATGACCGACCTTTCGCTTTCAGCACGCACCGCCCTTGCCGAAAAATATGAGTTGGGACTGACTCCTCCGCTGAAGGAGAGTTGCTCGCAGGATGGCACCAAGAAGTACCTCTTCCGTACATCACAGGGCGAGTATATCGAGTCGGCATATATCCCTGACAAAGAGCGCGCTACGCTCTGCGTATCGTCTCAGGCGGGATGCCGTATGGGATGCCGTTTCTGCGCCACGGGACGACAGGGACTGCAGCACTCGTTGTCGGCAAACGAGATACTCAATCAGGTGCTCTCAATCCCCGAGAGCGAGAAGCTCACCAACCTTGTATTTATGGGTATGGGCGAGCCGCTTGACAACACCGACAATGTCATCGAGGCGATAGAGTGCATCACCGCTTCGTGGGGTATGGCGTGGTCGCCTACGCGCATTACGCTCTCAACGGCGGGCGTTGCGAAGAACCTGCGCCGACTGCTTGACCAGACGAAGGTGCATCTGGCGGTGAGCCTTCACAACCCCTTCCACGAGGAGCGCAAGGAGATTATGCCAATCGAGAATGCCTACCCTATCCGCGAGGTGATGGATATTTTGCGCGAATATGACTTCACGGGTCAGCGCCGAGTGTCGTTTGAGTACATCGTGATGGAGGATCTCAACGACTCGCCAGCGCACATCAAGGAGTTGTGCCGATTGCTCGATGGTGTGAAGTGCCGAATGAACCTCATCCGCTTCCACAAGATTCCCGATTCGCCCTACTTCTCGCCTTGCGATGAGAAGATGATTACCTTCCGCAACACCCTCACCGCCAAAGGAATACAGACAACTATCCGCACCTCGCGCGGCGAGGACATTCAGGCAGCCTGCGGTCTGCTTTCAACCGCCGAACAACAACAAAAACAGTAGCGAAAATGATTAGTCTCATAGAAAAATATTTCCCTTCACTCACCCCCACGCAGAAGGAGCAGTTCACAGCATTGTACGACCTCTACGCTGAGTGGAACGCAAAGATAAATGTGGTCTCACGCAAGGATTTCGACCAGCTCTATCTGCGCCACATTCTGCACTCATTGGCCATCGCCAAGGTGTGCCAGTTCGAGGCGGGCGCAAGGGTTTTGGATGTAGGTTGCGGAGGAGGTTTTCCCTCTGTGCCACTGGCTATTATGTTTCCCGATGTAAAGTTCATCTCAGCAGACTCCATTGGCAAGAAAATTACCGTTGTGAAGGGCGTCTGCGAGGGTGCTGGCATCAAAAATATTGACGCACGCAACACCCGCGTGGAGCAGATTGCCGAGAAGTTCGACTATGTGGTTTCGCGCGCCGTAACCGAGATGCCTGCCTTCGTAAAGTGGATCTGGACAAAGATTGAGAAGGGTCAGCGAGGCACTCTGCCAAACGGCATCCTCTATCTCAAGGGCGGCGACCTGACAGAGGAGCTTGCGGCAACCAAGATGAAGTGGACCGAGTACAACATCTCAGAGTTCTTCGAGGAGGATTTCTTCGAGACCAAGAAGGTGGTCTATACCAAGAAATAGCGTATGCGTTCTGCCCTGCGCACACTCCTCACATCGCTTGCTATTCTATTGCTACACAATTCGATAGCGCAACCCATCATTGAGCGCAACAACACCCAGAGTTGGTATGGTCGCGTAAATGGGTGGCACACTTCACGAAGCCTCCTGAAGCAGGAACTTGACCTTATGCAGGAGTGCGGCGTGTCGGGCTATATGATAGAACTTGCAGGATGGGGTCACGATGTCGGCGAGGCGTGGAACGAAGAGTGGATAAACACCATCAAAAAGGAGTATCGCCACATATTAAGGCAGTGCCGCAAGCGAGATTTATGGCTCTTTGTCTCAATCATAAACGACAATATGGGGCGCGGCAAGTATGGCGACAGAGGTCCATCGCTTGAGGTCGTTTACGACTACGCCCAACAACTAATCTCAATCATCAAACGATTCGGCTCACGCAATGTGATGGTGCAGCCCGTCGCCGAGACACAGACCTCGGCAGGCGAGCGGTTTGAACGAGAGGCTTTAACTCAACTATCAGATTTTATACTTGTCTATAATGGCGACGGAGGCTCGCCCAAGAGACTGCTTGAGGGGTTTGACTTTCGGGCAATCCACCCCTCACACATTACATCAAGCCTTCCATCAGATGCACTTATAATCTCCGACCACGGACTTATAATCAGAGAGTTATCCGCCGACGGAGGTCTGCAATCAGCAGGCGACCCCGAAAAGGTAAAACGATGGGCGGAACACCTGCACAAGGAGGGTGTTCCCGTTGTCGGATACTACGCCTTCCTCTACAACGGTTTTGACCCCGCCACCATTCGGGCATTGGGTTGTTGGGACAAATAATAGTTCCATATCTCTCCAACTCAAAAAAATAATCTTTTCTTCCTGCGGAATTTATAAATAAATTCACTACCTTTACACATCATTAATAATTCTTGTGAGATGGAGACAGTAAAGGTAATATGTCAAAATACATCCTCTGTGGTGGAGGTTGTGGCAGG
>JAFYOF010000194.1 GCA_017560305.1 Alistipes sp. | reverse complement strand
GTACCGGATACGGGTAATGCCGAGACCGGGAGAAGCGTAATCGACATTTACACCCCTTTTCTCTATTTTTAACTTAAAAAACTAAAAAGCGTGAAAAGGAAAATTTTTGTCTTCGCCGCAGCGATTCTCTCGCTGGGCGTAGCACGGGCACAGAGCGCAGCGGTGCTACCCTCGCCCGAAAGTGAGCAGGACACAATCTCGATGGCAGATGATCTGCAACAAATCAATGTAGTGGCTCTTCGTGCCACAAAATCTACTCCCGTAGCACACACAAACCTCTCGCAAGAGACAATCCAGAGCAATAACTATGGTCTGGACATCCCTTCGCTGTTGGCGCTGACACCCTCGATGATTGCCACAAACGAGACGGGTATCGGCATCGGCAGCACATCCATCCGCCTGAGAGGAACAGACGCCTCGCGTCTGAATGTAACCGTAAACGGAATGTCACTCAACAACCCCGACTCCCACTCTACATACTGGTACGACACCCCCGATCTTATCTCTGCCGTGGGCGACATACAGGTGCAGCGCGGTGCGGGCACATCGACCAATGGCACGGGCGCATTTGGTGGCGCTGTGAGTATGACCACCGCCGCCCCATCGGCAAAGTTCCGTGGCGAGGCGTCGCTCTCCTATGGCTCATACAACACCACCAAGCAGGCCGTGGGCATCAGTTCGGGACTTTTGAAAGGGGGCTGGGCCGTGGATGCACGACTCACGCACATCGGCTCGGATGGATATGTGGACAGAGGCTCAACCGACCTAAAATCATATATGCTCCAGGCGGCGCACTATGGCTCGCGCAGCAGCATTAAATTCCTTTCGTTTGGCGGCAAGGCGAAAACATACTTGACCTACACGGGCGTAACGAAGGAGGAGATGGAGCTCTACGGCAGACGCTACCACACCGAGGGTCAGTATGAGAGCGAGAATGGTGCCTACACGCTCGCCGATGGTACGCGCGTGAACTACTATGATGACCAGACAGATAACTACCTCCAGCTGAATAACCAGCTGATTTTCAATCACCGCTTCTCTGATAAGTGGAGAATGTCGCTCACGGGCTTCTACACCTATGGCTACGGTTTTTACAAGCAGTACAAGAATGCCCGCACCCTGCTTGAATATGGCAACCTCGGCATCAGCGACCCGAGCATCGAGGCGGATATGATTCGCCGCAAGATTATGCGCAACCACACGGGCGGCATCAATGGCTCGGCATCCTACACCGCCGACCGACTGCAACTCGTTATGGGTGGCTCGTGGAGTTACTACACCTGCCCGCATTGGGGCGACCTTGAGTGGGTGGATGGCTTTGAGACGAGCGCTATTGGTGGCAGATGGTACGATAACGATGTGAAGAAGCAGGATGCAAACATCTTCCTGAAGAGCAGCTACGAGGCGGCAACGGGCTTGAGCCTTTACGCCGATTTGCAGTATCGCTTTGTCGATTATCGCGCGTGGGGCGTGAACGATAATTTCGATTGGCGCACGATGCAGATGCAGCCTATAAATGTCGACAAGCAATACAACTTCTTCAATCCTCGCGTGGGCATAAGTTACTCATTCGCAGAGCGCAACAACATCTACGCTTCGTTTGCCATTGCGCAGAAAGAGCCTACTCGCTCGGACTTCACCGACCGTTATATGTTTGCCGACGACCAGACCGAGCCGCTCCCCGAGATGCTCCTCGACTACGAACTTGGCTATACCTACTCTGCTCCTCGTTTGCAGGCGGGTGTAAACCTCTATTATATGCGTTACAAGGACCAGCTCATCCCAACGGGAATGGTGAACGACAGTTCCGATGCGCTGAATGTGAATGTACCTCGCAGTTATCGTTGCGGCGTGGAGCTCACGGCGGCGTGGAGTGCTACGCGCTGGCTCACATTGGGTGGCAACGCAACGCTGAGCAGAAATAAGATTTTGGATTATGTCGATATGCTTGCCGAGAGTCCTACCTACGGCAAAAACCTCGGCACGATGACCATTGCCTACTCGCCCGATGTGGTTGCTTCGGCATACGCAGAGTTTAGCGTGAAGGGCTTTGAGGCTACGCTCCGCACGCAGTATGTGGGTAAGCAATACTTCACCAACAACGAAATTGAGGCGCTCTCGCTCGATGCCTACTGCGTCACAAACCTCGACCTGGCGTACACCATACGCACGCAGGCGGAACGCAAGGTGCGATTTGGCGTGAGCATCTATAACCTCCTCAATAGCAAGTATTGCAGCAACGGTTACGGCTATTCGTATATGTGGGATGGCAAGCGCTATGACGAGGCGTACTACTTTCCGCAGGCGCCGCTGCATATGCTGGCTAACATCACCGTAAAATTCTAACAAACAAAGATATGGATTGGAAACTCACCCTTCAGATTGTGGGCGTTGCGCTCGGACTACTCTACCTTTGGCTTGAATACAAGGCGAATATTTGGCTTTGGGTCGTAGGTCTCATTATGCCAATAGTCCACGGCGCGCTCTACTTCCGCTCGGGACTCTATGCCGACTTCTCGATGCAGCTTTACTATATTGCAGCAGGCATCTACGGCTTGATAGTATGGGGTCGCGGAGCAAAACAGAGCAACCATAGCACACTGAAAATCACCTCCACCCCGCTTGCCGTATGGGTGGCTATTGCGGGCGTCTACGCACTTTTGCACGGGGCGATATATCTCTTCTTGGTGAGTTTCACCGACAGCACCGTACCATTCTGGGATTCGCTCACCACGGCACTCTGCATCGTTGCATACTGGATGCTCTCTCGCAAGTATGTCGAGCAGTGGCTGGTGTGGCTGGTGGTGGATGTCATCACCGTGGGACTCTACCTCTACAAGGATATCCCCCTCACCGCAGGACTCTACGCCCTCTACTCGGCGCTCGCCGTTGCGGGTTATCTGCGCTGGCGCAGAATGATAAAAACCCAGATAGCATAAATGTTAAGTGACCACTTTTTCAGGTGGTCACTTTTTTATCTTCTTCTCCTCTTCTTTTCAGGAAACGGCAACTCCACGCGCTGGTTGGGATTTTGCGGTGCTGGGCAGAGAATGTCGGTTATCACAACGGGAGGATAATTTACCTTATCGAGAATTGTAAAATGGGTTGTTGAGATGCAATACTTAATCTTAATCTGCTCTAATAATCGGTTATCAATAGGAATAAATTTTTGTACATTAAATGGGGTTTTATCAAATTGAAATTCTTCTTTACATAAGAATATTGGCTTACCCTCCCCTAAATAAACTATTTCATAAGACCTCAAATCTTGAATTTCTTTCTCGTTAGTGTTAAAATTGTATCGAATTCGCTTTCCGTCACCAATATACACATCCACAATATTCATAAGGTCTATAAACGAAAGAGTTGAAGAATTATTAGGTCCTACATCGTCAAAATGAATTTCTATTACAGCCCCATTCTCAACATAACACATCGCACTATTATCCCGAGCCCAAATAGTCCCCTTTAATTTTTCGTCTATTGACTTAGGTGCTAACACTTTCAATTTCCCCAAAGACACATCCTTATAAACACTCACGCCATTGCTATTTCGCTGACCATAACTCAACGAAACAAATAAAGTGAATATAATTACAAGAATGTGTTTCATCGTTTCAAAAAAGCTTTTCGAGTGCCATATGGCATAAAGTTAGTGTTTTTTATGCTATTGTACAACTATTATTCGAGAAACATATTGCACTACGCAGAATAATTCTCTGCGGGAAATTATGTTGTTTAGTTTTTTTTATGTACTTTTGCGAGTAATTAAGCGACCTAATAGTACGCTTTAGATTTTATGCAGATTAGCAAAGCAGAATTTAAGTGTAGTTCGGAGAAAATCTCGCAGGTTCCAAAGGATAACTTGCGTGATATTGCCTTTATCGGTCGTAGTAATGTCGGCAAGTCTTCACTCATCAATATGCTTACCAATCGCAAGGGACTCGCAAAGGTCTCTGCTACCCCTGGTAAGACACGCCTCATCAACCATTTTTGCATCAACAACTCGTGGTATCTGGTCGATTTGCCAGGATACGGCTATGCGCGTGTATCAAAGTCGCAGCGTGGTGAGTTCTCGAAGATTATCCTCGATTATGTACTCAAGTGCAAGAAGATGCACTTCCTGTTCGTGCTGGTGGACTCTCGCCTGGAGCCACAGGCTATCGACCTGAAGTTCATCGAGATGCTGGGAATGAATGGTGTGCCTTTCGGTATCATCTTCACCAAGGCCGACAAGCTCTCGGCAGCGCAGTTGCGTCGCAGCGTGGAGCGCTTCAGCAAGACTCTGGCGGAGCAGTGGGAGGAGTTGCCACCGATGTTCACCACATCGAGCGAGAAGGGCGCAGGCAAGGATGAGGTGCTGAACTTCATCGACGAGTGCCTGAAGCAACAACCTGAGGCTGAGGAGCAGGTAAACGAAGAAAACTAAAACAAATTAAATAAATAGAAAAATGGCTGTTCATAAGATTAAATTTTTCACAGGACGCGCATCGCGTTACTTGGCAGAGAAGATCGTAAAGAGCTATGGCTCAGAGTTGGGCGACGCAGAGGTGTTGCAGTTTAGCGACGGCGAGTTCCAGCCTTACTACAACGAGTCTATTCGTGGTTGCACTGTATTCGTAATCCAGTCAACATTCCCTTCATCTGATAACTTGATGGAGTTGTTGATGATGATTGACGCTGCACGCCGTGCATCTGCTTACAAGGTTATCGCAGTTATCCCTTACTTCGGTTGGGCTCGTCAGGACCGCAAGGACCGCCCACGCGT
>JAFYOF010000020.1 GCA_017560305.1 Alistipes sp. | reverse complement strand
GAAAGTACAAACACGAATTATTCAAACAAGGTAAAATTCAAATAGCAGTATGAAACCAAGAGAACAGGAGCGAGAACTCCAGAGAAAGTTAGTCGACAGCATTGTGTTCGTCGCAACTAACCATCAGCCACAGGATTGGCTGCCTATGAAAGTAACGGTTATCGAGTACCCCGAAGATGAGAATGGTGAGGAACAGCAGCGACTGGCCGAGTGTATGCTCAAAGAGATATTCGAGAGTGAGGAGTGCTGTATGCGTGAGATTGGCACCGCCACAGATGAGCCCTACGGCGTGAGCGAGATTATCAATAAGTCGCTTATCGAGGTGTGGGAGAAGTACACGCACATCTGCCATAAAGAGTGGCGCAGAAATGCGATTGCCTACCTCAAAACTAACACCAAGGCTCCGGAGAGTATCATCGAGGCATTCGTAGATACCCAATGGAAGAAAGAGGAGTTGTTTGTCGACAACCTCACAGAGTTTAACAAGGCGTACAATTATAAATAGCGTAATAAGATATGAAGACAAAAGAAGAGTTGTATAGCGAGAACTTTGATATTCTCAATGTAAATGGCAAAGAGGTTTTGTTTACCTGCCTGCGCATCAGCCGAGAGATTATTCCCGAGGGACTCCACGCCTACGACATTCGTGAGTCGGATACCGGAGGTGAGTTCGCCACCATAGAGCCCCGTGTAATTGTAAACCACGCAGGAACAATCCTCTCGAAAGAGGTAATCGAAATGGGTCCTGATGGTTTCGTGGAGATTGACGAGTACGGATTCGAGGACTCGATGACACTCCAGGAGTGGTTGGATAGTAACACTTAATTGATTGGATATGGATATTCAGAAACTGACACAAGATTACAAGGAGCGATTCTTTGCCTACGCCGAACAGGTGGCGGAGAATCCTCCCAAGAGGGGAAAGAAAAAGGGAGAGTTAGAATCTCCCAACTTCCTCATAGAGGTTATAAGACCTATACTTGATGCACTGGTGGATTTACTTCCGGAGTATGGGTTTGCAAAGACCACTGACAGGTACGCAATGTACGGTGAATACTACCGCATTAAGGCGGGCATCGTACTCATTGGAGGTTTCTCCATTGACGATGACTTTAAGTTGTTATACACGCCTCTATTTCACGGCAAACCTTGTGGCGAGAGTTGTGAAGTGGTAGATATTACACAGTTGGTCAATACTTTACGCCGAGAGTTTGAAAGGCGTGGTATAAAAACGAGATAACTATGAGTAGTTTCAAGGAAAAGGCTGACAATGCAGTATTCGTTGCAGCTGCCATTGGACCTTGGGGAATCCTGATGGTCATTGTAGGTATCGTAGGCATGGTGAAGTGCTGCGTTATAAAACCTCCTGACCTAACAGAGGATAGCATCAATAAGAGTGGTAACATCGTGGAGCATGTAATGGTTCTGGATAGCACAAACAACGGTTTTAGGGTGGTGTACGCCACAGTGGAACCCGTGACCAATGAGAAGTATGAAGAGATACGAGGTCGGCCTCACATTCAAACACAATTTAATAGGTTGAAGGTTGAGGCACCAAAGCACTTTGGAGGGAGTCTGCTCAACACGGATATATGCGACTTCGCTCTCTATGCTTATCGATTCCCGATAGATAATGAACTGCGTATTCATAATATATTCGTTGCAGGTAAGGAGAAGATGAACTTCTATGTTCAACCCAACCCGAACCTACCGAATTGTGCTACTTGGATGAATTTTGGGACCGAACAAGGCAACCAATACCTAAATTTTCACGACATAAATGTCTATGTACCAAACGGCGGAAAAATTTATCGCTATTGGAAGTGTCGGCACTTGTTGCAAGTCTCTGATAATGACGAGCGTTTTAGCCATTTCACGGAAGATGAACGACTATTCTGATGACACATTTTCTCTATTCACAATCCACTGTAACACGCTGAAAATTAACGATTAAAACACTTGGTGGACAAGCAAAATAAATGTATATTTGTACTCCATTTAGCGTGATCGAGTAACCAAGTTTGTAAATTGATTGAAATAGATTGAATATGGTAGACAAGTAAAATGACATCGGAGAAGTCGCAGATTAAGTTTGCGAAATCGGAAAGAACGGGAGAGCTGATAGGCTTTGTTTCCCGACATTCAAAAACTCGTCAATTGAAAGGAGTCAGGGAAGACTCAAGATATGGCAAGCAGATATGTGTCCTGGCAGAAGATCTGAAAGGTACAATCGAGCCAAATGTTCTCTATTCGGTTGAATTGAAGCCTATGCACAAGGCAAAGGGATATGTGGTAGTTGCCGCCACACCCGTACAGTTTCCTGCGACAGTAGAGACCATAATCGTTCCCAAAACGCTGTACAAGGTTACAGTGTCATTCGGCAACAAGACCATCTATCTCGACCCGAAGGACGGCAATAGCGCTATGAGCCGCACGCTCGATGGCGTGCTCCAGGTACTCAAAGAGCGCAAGGATATTGAGAACCTTGAGGAGGTGTTGTCCGACTTTATCAAGCAAGCACAGGCTATGATATACCGCTTCGAGCAGGACGGCTATATCTACACCGGCAAGCGTTACGCAGGAGGTGGTCGAAAATGAGCAGACCAACGGTAGGAATAGCCACCGATGGCGCCCATTCTGCGAAGGAGAGGTTGACTCGCTATAGAGCAGTTGACCTCTCTTCTGGTATGGAACTCTTCAATCACTCCATAGGCAACTGGACAAATAACATCGGAGAGTTTCTTGGCATAGTCGAGGCTGTCAAATATATCCTCACACATCCCGAAGCACCTCGCATTATCTACTCGGATAGTATCACAGCAATCACTTGGTATCGCAATAAGCAACGTGCGTCATCACGACGCTGTGATAAGTTGCTTATGGCCGAAGTATTCCTAAAAGTTATGGACGCAAAGATTAGCGATATCCAGGTCATTCACTGGGATAATCGCGAGTGGGGCGAGACACCTGCAGACTTCGGGAATAAGTAACCTCATTATATAAATAGGTATGGCAAAGTTGAAATCAAATTCCGAGAAGTTTGTCGAACTCCGAGAGAAGGACTACAAAATTCTCTTGGAGAATACGCTGAAGATTGAGGCTTTGAAAATCGCAGGTATCGAAAAGATGGCAATATATAAAGCGATGGAGCATATCTTAAACAACCAGCATATCGATATACTCATAAAGCCTGTTTCAACGAAGTATAGATAATTTGTATGAGGTGACTCCTATACTCCTTTTATTAGTTCTAAATAATATAAACTAATAATAATCAATAATATACAAAAGTGGCGTATGTAGTGAACCATGTAGTTCTCTCATACGCCACCGTTGTCTATTCACAATGCATCTTTGGAAGATGCTTGATTTCAGTGCTTTACTTTCAAAAGATTTATATACCTTTGTACTCGCAGTTAGTTGGCTTAATTACGACCTCCATGTAGTCTTCTATGTAGGATTTCGCAATTTTCGTAAAAACTAACACTG
>JAFYOF010000193.1 GCA_017560305.1 Alistipes sp. | reverse complement strand
TCGATAGAATTTCCGTTTTTCATAGTTGTGAGTTTTATGGTTAGAAAATAGTTGAGTTCTAATCTTCACTGCAAATGTAAAGAAAACTTTACAAAAAGACAAATAAAATTTACGGGAATTTTCATTATTTTTCTGAAAAGTCCTAAAATGTCGCTTCTGCAAATGCCTGAACACTTGCCTAAACTGAATATTATTCTCGAAATAATCTTTTCAAAAGGTGAATAAATCGAAAAAAATAACTAAATTTGAGGTTAGGAAAATATCACAATTTAAAACTACAGAATATGGCTTATAAGATTATTGAGATCGAGGGCGTAGGCGAGGCTTATGCTGCGAAGTTGGAGGCTGCGGGCGTTAAGACAGTCGAGGATTTGTTGGCTGCGTGCGCTACTGCAAAGGGTCGTAAGGAGATGGCAGAGAAGACAGAGATTAGCGAGAAGTTGATTCTTCGTTGGACTAACCACGCTGACCTGTTCCGCATCAAGGGCGTAGGCCCACAGTTCGCCGAGTTGTTGGAGGCTGCTGGCGTTGATACTGTTAAGGAGTTCCGCCACCGTGTAGCGGCTAACCTTCACGCAAAGATGGAGGAGGTGAATGCTGCAAAGAACCTCGTGAACCGCGTACCAAGCGAGACCGAGTTGCAGAAGATGATTGACCAGGCAAAGGAGATGGAGCCAGTGGTTACTTACTAATCATCATACCTATAGCAATAATGGAGTCCGCCCCGCAGGGTGGACTCTTTTTGTATAAACAAATAAGACTACCCTCAGGGTAGTCTTAATATCTTTCTATTCCTGCTGACTGCGACAGAGGTCGGCGTCGGTTGCGAGTTGCTGGCGTAGTTCCTCGATTGAGGCGAAGCGCTGCTCGTCGCGAATCTTTTTTATCAAATCGACACTTATATGTTTGCCGTAGAGGTCGCCACTGAAGCCGAAGATATGGGTTTCGAGCAGTCGTGTGTGACCATCCACCGAGGGGCGGTAGCCCACATTCGACATAGCCTTATATCTCACCCCGTCAATCTCAACCGCCGAGTAGTAGACACCATTGTCAATGCCCTCAATCTCTCGCGCGTCGATGTTGGCTGTGGGGAATCCCATCTTGCGGCCGAGTTGTGCTCCGTGAATAACCTCTCCCGTGATAATCATCTCAAAGTGGGTTAAATGTTTTGCGTGAGTTTCTGTACCAGCGAGAACTCCGAGAAGAACTCCTTTGCCAGCACACGCAGAACGGTGTATGATGGGATAGCGAGTAACATACCCTCGATACCCGCCACATTACCTGCGATAAGAATCACCAGAAAGACCTCCAGTGGGTGAGCCTTCACTCGCTCGGAGTAGATTGTTGGCTGCAGCACGAAGTCATCGATACCTTTGATGCAGAAGAGTATGATGCCGATGGTGAAGAATGTCTCGATGGCGCTCCAACCCTCAATAGGAGCGATGATGCCGATGCACGCCGAGATGATACCACCCATCAGCGGACCTGCGTAAGGGATGACATTCATCACACCCATAATGAGACCTATGAGCAGGGCATTGTCGGTCTTCATACCGAAGAGAATCATCACCGTAGAGATGATAATCATCAGGATAAGGCTCTCGGTGAGAATTCCCGCAAAGTAGCGCGACAGGAGGTGAGTGATTGAGTCCAGAGCGCGTGTCACATTCTCCTGCAGGCGGGTAGGGAACAAGCCCGTTACCATTGCGTAGAACAGGCCATCCTCCTTGAGGAAGAAGAAGGTGATGAACGAGATTGAGAAGACTGCAATCAGCGTCGAGAGTGTGATGTTCACAACCGACGATACAGTGCTGTTGAGTGTGTCATAGTTCACCCACTCGCGCAATTTCTCCACGATGGTATCGCTCAGCGAGATGTGTGTCTCGGGCAGAGCAAATGTGCGGCTCAGGTACTGCTGGGCGTGAGAGATAGGCTCCTCGATTGACGCCAGCACCGACGAGAAGTCGAGTTGCGCGAACTCGTTAATCTTGCCGAAGATGAGCGGGATGAAGAGAGAGAAGAATGTTGAGAACAGGGCGATGATAACCACCAGCGTGATTGATGCCGCCGCCCAGCGAGGCATCATATACTTGCCGATGTGCTTCTTCGAGAGCCAGTTCACCAACGGGCGCCCAATGATGGCGAGCACCGCCGACACGAGGATATAGATTACCACCGAGCTGAAATACCATATTAAAAATAGTATTCCCGCGGTGACAACCAGTCCCACTACTGTACGGAGTATGTTTTGCGGTGTGATAGCCATCTTGAAGTCTATTTTTTAGGCAAACGCACCAATGGAGTCTGTGAACCCTTCACTGGGTCGCCAATCTCCACCAAAAGCTCGCAATCCTTTGGAACATAGACATCAATTCTCGAACCGAACTTGATGAAGCCGAACACATCGTTCTGCTTGATAGGCTGACCCACCTTCACATACGACACGATGCGGCGTGCGATAAGACCAGCCACCTGACGGAAGAGGATGCTCTCGCCGCTGTCGGTCTTGACTACGGTTGTGGTGCGCTCGTTCTCGGTCGATGACTTTGGATGCCAAGCGATGAGGAAACGGCCTGGGTGGTACTTGAAGTACTCAACAATGCCGCCCACAGGCGACCAGTTCATATGGATGTTTGTCACAGACATAAAGATTGAAATCTGCAACATCTCCTTCTTCAGATACTCATCCTCAGTCACCACCTCAGTCACCACGACTCTACCGTCGCAAGGTGAAAAGATGAGCTCCTCATCGTGAATCTTCACACGGCGTGGCTCGCGGAAGAATGCGATGATAAAGAGCCAGAAGGCAAAAAGGATGACACCACTTGTGATCAAGAGACCCGAACCGATGTGGTGGCTCTGGAAGTAGTAAATCAATGACCACAAAACCAAGCAAATAAGACCTGACACAGCAATAATTCTATGTCCCTCTTTATTGATTTTCATAATTTTATGTTTTAGGTTTTCGTTATTTTACAAATGCTATGACCAAAAGGTAGATAAATACGAATGGCAACGAGAGGATGAGTGCATCGAAGCGGTCGAGCCAGCCTCCGTGACCAGGGATGATGTTTCCCGAATCCTTCACATCCACCGAGCGCTTGAACATCGACTCCACCAAGTCGCCAAAGACACCCGTGATGGCTGCGATGAGTCCCATACCGACCCATACTGCGATGTTGCTGTCGAGTATCGTAGCCGCCACATAGCCCATAGCCATTGCTCCGAGCAGACCTCCGAAGAAACCCTCCCAGGACTTCTTTGGTGAGATGCGCTCAAAGAGGCGGTGCTTGCCCAGCGTGATGCCGAACAGGTAGGCGAAGACATCGTTAGCCCAGATGATGAAGATGTAGAAAATCACACTCCAGGGTTGCCACTCCTCAGCCGAGAAGAGCATAGGGATGAATGGCAGCAGAGCCAATGGCAGAGCCACATATATCACACCCATCAATGTTGAGCCGATGTTGGCGATTGGTGTCTCGCTTTTTCGGTAGAGTTCGCAGATGAACATCGTTGGCAGCAGAACTGCCACCACAGCAGGCAGGAGCGCCAACAATACGAATATTGCCGATGGCAACTCGCCGCTGCGAGAAATCATAAACAGCACCGAGAATATTACGATTGCTGCCGTAGCCGCCATACCCATTCCGCTCTGTGGGGCATATCCCGCCTTCTTGGCGAAGCGATAGAACTCCCACACGCCACCCAGAGCAATGACCAGGGTCAATGCGCCGAATGTCCACTTCGAGCAGAGTATTGCGCCAAGCACAACGGCGAACATAACCACTCCGCTGATTCCTCTTACAATAAAGTTCTTCAATTTATCTGACATAGGGTCCTCTTTTTTCGGGTTTAGTCGGCAACTGTCACGCCTTCGGGTTTGCTTTCAGTTACCTCTGGAGTATCTTTCTTCTCAGCCTCCTTCTCGAGAGACTGAGCCGACTTACCGAGAATGAGCTCGATATCCTCGGCATAGATTGTCTCCTTCTCAAGCAACACATCCGCCATCTGGTTTATCTTGTCGTTGTTGAGCTCTATAATCTGGCGTGCGCGGTTGTATGCCTCCTCAAGGATGCGGCGCACCTCGTTGTCGATGGCTACGGCTGTCTGCTCGCTGTAAGGCTTGGTGAATGTATCGCGTGAGCCCGTTGCGTCGTAGAAGCTCATTGGACCAATCGCCTTGCTCATACCATAGTAGGCAACCATTGCGTAGGTCATCTTCGTAGCTCGCTCAAGGTCGCTCAATGCGCCAGCACCCAGAGTGCCGTAGTTCACCTCCTCGGCGATGCGACCACCCAGCAGACCTGCCAACTTATCCTGCATCACAGCGTCGGTGATGTGTACTCGCTCCTCGTCGGGCACCGACCAGGTTGCGCCAAGGCTGTTGCCTCGTGGAATGACTGTAACCTTCAGCACTGGGTCGCACTCCTTGAGCATCCACATCACGGTAGCGTGTCCCGCCTCGTGGATAGCCGTTGCACGGCGCTCCGCCTCGTTCATTGTCTTGTTGCGCTTCTCCAAGCCGCCTACGATACGGTCGATAGCCGCCATAAAGTCTGC
>JAFYOF010000192.1 GCA_017560305.1 Alistipes sp. | reverse complement strand
TCCTCCTCTGTATCAACTGCGAACTGAGCAACACCTGACTTAGTTGTGTGCATATCAGCACCACCCAACTGCTCCTGAGTTACGTCCTCACCTGTAACGGTCTTAACAACCTTAGGACCTGTAAGGAACATATTAGAAGTCTGGCGACGCATAATGATGAAGTCAGTCAATGCGGGTGAGTAAACAGCACCACCTGCGCAGGGACCGAAGATAGCTGAGATCTGGGGAATAACACCAGAAGCCATTACGTTACGCTGGAAAATGTTAGCGTAACCAGCCAAAGCGTTTACACCCTCCTGGATACGAGCACCACCTGAATCGTTCAAACCGATGCAAGGAGCACCATTACGCATAGCCATATCCATAACCTTGCAAATCTTGTCAGCCAATGAGATTGACAAAGAACCTGCTGTTACAGTAAAGTCCTGTGCAAATACATATACCAAACGGCCACCGATGGTACCATAACCTGTTACCACACCATCACCGAATGTGTGCTTCTTCTCCATACCGAAGTCGTAGCAACGGTGAGTTACGAACATATCGAACTCCTCAAAGCTACCCTCATCCAAGAGCATCTGGATACGCTCTCGTGCGGTGTACTTACCCTTCTCGTGCTGTTTCTGGATAGCCTTCTCGCCGCCGCCCAAACGAGCAATCTCGCGGTTCTCAATCAACTTGGCTACCTGCTTCTGAATTTCGCTCATAAAAATGATTCTATTTTAATTGATTATTTGTTCTTGTCCTCGCACAACTCTGTGAGAATACCCTGAGTTGACTTTGGGTGAAGGAATGCGATAGTCAAACCCTCTGCACCCTTGCGTGGTGTCTTGTCGATGAGACGAACACCCTGAGCCTCAGCGTCAGCCAACTGCTCCTCGATGTTCTCGCAAGCGAGTGCCATGTGGTGGATACCTACGCCACGGTTCTCAATGTACTTTGCAATTGTAGAGTCCTCTGATGTTGGCTCCAAAAGCTCGATCTTTGTCTGACCGATCTTGAAAAATGCAGTCTTAACCTTCTGATCAGCTACCTCCTCGATAGCGTAACACTTAAGACCCAATACATTCTCCCAGTAAGGGATAGCCTCCTCAAGGCTCTTCACTGCAATACCGAGATGCTCGATGTGTGAAACTTTCATAGTTTTAGAGTTTAATAGTTATTTATTTGTGTGTATAATTTTGACTTCTAAACATAGCCGCACAAAACTTTACAAAGATACGGGTAATTTCTCAAATACGAAAATATTTCCACCCGATTGTGCATATTTTTCAAACTATTTTTACCCATCACAACCCACCACAACAAATAGTTTCGCAATGGCTTTGATTTTTGCGTGAAAATTGTTAATTTCGCCCTATTAAACCTACCACCGAACAGAAGATGAAGCGACTTATAATAATCATATTAGCAATTCTCGCCCTGCCGTTATCGCTCCGCGCGCAGAACACCATCGTGGGTGACAAACTGCCCGAGGTGAGTGTGCGCAAATGGTTGATGGATGCCCAGCCCGAGGAGGCGGAGTATTCGTGCTGGTTGTTTTACCACTCGGAGAGCCGTCTTTGCCAGCAGGCACTGGAGAACATCAAGCGACACATTGTCAAATATGACAAGCGACTAAACCTGAAAATCATCACCAAGGAGGAGCACAAGGATGCGGGCGTAACACTGACAAAACACCTCAAGGAGTATGTGGGCGTGGCATTTGACGATGCGGGCAAGACCTTCCGTTACTTCGGCGTGAAATACATACCCTACTGCGTCGTAAGTCGCAAGAACAGAGTCGTTTGGTGCGGTAACGCCGCAATGCTGAACGACCAGACAATAAGCAAAATCATAACATCGAAATAGATATGGCATTTACAAAAATCGAGCACTACGAAAAAGAGTATCTTGACGCCCACCACGACAGCGCACTCAATGTGACAACGGGCGTGGAGGACCAACCCATAGTGAACCCATATTTCAAGCGCAAGAAGCGTCGCACAATCTCCACCGACGAGTTCGTGGAGGGCATTTTGAAGGGCGATATCACCATACTTTCGCAGGCTATCACGCTGATTGAGAGCAACAACCCGACACACTACGCACAGGCGCAGGAGATTATCGAGCGCTGTCTGCCACACGCTGGCCGCTCGGTACGCATCGGTATCACGGGCGTACCTGGCGCAGGAAAATCGACCTTCATCGAGGCTATCGGCGGTATGGTCGCTTCGCTCAACCATCGCCTGGCGGTGCTTGCCATTGACCCAAGTTCGGAGCGCAGCGGTGGCTCAATCCTTGGCGACAAGACCCGTATGGAGAGCATATCTTCAAACCCGAATATCTTTATCCGCCCTTCACCATCGGCGGGCTCACTCGGAGGCGTTGCGCGCAAGACGCGCGAGACTATCGTACTGTGCGAGGCGGCGGGATTTGATGTAATCTTCATCGAGACCGTGGGCGTGGGTCAGTCGGAGACTGCCGTTCACTCGATGGTCGATATGTTTATAATGTTGCAGATTTCGGGCGCGGGCGACGAGTTGCAGGGTATCAAGCGCGGCATTATGGAGATGGCGGATATGATGGTCATCACCAAGGCCGATGGCGAGAATATCCACAAGGCAGAGTTGGCAAAGACCCAGTATCAGGGTGCGCTCCACCTCTTCCCTACTCCCGAGTCGGGCTGGCGTCCAAAGGTCTACACCTGCTCATCGGTAGCGCAGACTGGTCTTGAGGAGGTGTGGAATGGCGTAGAGGAGTATCTCGACCACATTATGGCGAATGGTTACTATCAGTCAAACCGCAACCGCCAGAACAAATACTGGATGTATGAGAGCATCAACGAGGCGCTGAAGAGCAACTTCTACCAAGACCCCGAGATTGAGGCAAGAGTTGCCGAGGTGGAGGCGCGAGTGCTGGATGCAAAGCTCAGTTCATTTGTTGCAGCCAAGGAGTTGCTTGACATCTATTTCAACAAGAAGGGATAGTAATCCTGCATAAATTTTCACAAAAAGGCAGTCTTATGCAAAAAGATTGCCTTTTATTTTTATATATAGGAAAAATTATGCTATCTTTGAGAATTCATTTTTTCTTAAAAAACCTAAATATATTAAAACTATGAGCACAGTAAAATTTTACAAGGGCGGAGACTTGCCACTTGAGCTGCATAAGGTTCGTGTTGTACAGAAATTGCACCTCGTGCCTATCGAACGCCGTCTTGACGCAATGAAGGAGGCAGGTTTCAACACCTTCCGCTTGAGCACAAAGGATGTATTCCTCGATATGCTTACCGACAGCGGTACAAACGCAATGAGCGACAACCAGCTCGCAGCGATGATGCACGCCGACGACGCCTACGCAGGTTCACAGTCATTCGAGCGCTTGCAGAAAGCCGTTTTGGATGTTTTGGGCAAGAAGTATCTGTTGCCTGTTCACCAGGGTCGCGCTGCCGAGAATGTAATCTGCCGCACATTTGTTAAGCCAGGTCATGTAATCCCAATGAACTACCACTTCACCACTACCCTCGCACACATTCAGGAGTGCGGCGGTAAGGTTGTGGAGTTGTTGCACGACCACGCATTGGAGCTCAAGTCGAGCCACCCATTCAAGGGTAATATGGACATCGAGAAGTTGGAGAAGACCATTCAGGAGGTAGGCGTTGAGAACATCCCATTCATCCGTATGGAGGCTTCTACAAACCTTATCGGTGGTCAGCCATTCTCAATGGCCAACCTGATGGATGTACGCCGCATCGCTGACAAGTATGGCATTATGCTCGTTTTGGATGCCAGCCTCGGTGGCGAGAACGCATACCTCATCCAGCAGCGTGAGGACAACTGGAAGGAGAACTCGATGGGCGAGATCCTGAAGATGATGACAGGGCTGGCAGACTTGGTTTACTTCTCGGCTCGTAAACTTTCATCTTCACGCGGTGGTGGTATCTGCACCAACCAGAAGGCACTCTATGAGTTGATGGAGGATAAGATTCCATTGTTCGAGGGCTTCCTTACCTATGGTGGTATCTCAGTACGCGAGATTGAGGCTATGGCAGTGGGTCTTTATGAGACTTTGGACGAGACAGTAATCAGCCAGAGCCCTACATTTATTAAATATCTGGTTGAGGAGTTGGAGAAGCGTGGTGTGCCTATGGTAACACCTCCGGGTGTGTTGGGTGCCCATGTGAACGCAATGGAGTTCTGCAGCCACATTCCACAGGACCAGTACCCTGCAGGCGCTTTGGCAGCGGCATTCTACCTCTGCTCGGGTGTGCGTGGTATGGAGCGCGGTACTGTATCGAGCGTGCGTGACGAGAACGGCAAGGAGATTCCTGCTGATGTTGAGTTGTCGCGTTTGGCAGTTCCACGACGCGTGTTCACACTCTCGCAGATTAACTATGTTGTTGACCGTATGGTATGGCTCTACGAGAACCGCCACCTCATCGGCGGCTTGAAGTTCGTTTACGAGCCAAAGGTTTTGCGCTTCTTTATGGGTGGTCTGGAGCCTACTTACGACTGGCCATCAAAGTTGATGGAGAAGTTCCGCAAGGATTTCGGCGACAGCCTTTAATCTATAAGAATTTTCAGCAATGGGGTTGCTTTACTTTCGGGTGGAGCAACCCCTTGCTTTCATTAAAGTTGTATAACTCCTTATTTATTCCTATCTTTGATAGTAGAATACTTAAAACTCAGAGATATGAAACGATTACTCACTCTACTTGCCTTACTTATTGCTTTTGCCGCTTCGGCGCAACCGATGAAGAGCATTATGGAGTACGGCGTGACGCCATCGAACACCCCCGAACAAAACCGCGCCAATCTGCAACGCGCAATAGACATTGCCTCGCAGTCGGGCGCAGCGCTTTATGTTGAGCCAGTCGTGGGAGGCTACCCCATCGCTGCGGGCGTAGTGCTCAAGCGCAATGTGTCGCTCGTCGGCGCACACGGACCAGTAGGTCGAGGCACCAAAGACCCCAAGCGACCAGCACCCGTAGGCTCACTGTTTGTCATCACCGACACCTCAGCGCCATTTATCACTGTTGAGTCGGCGACACAACTGCGCGGCATACAGTTCTACTACCCCGAGCAGAGCCACAACGACCCAGCGAAGGTTATCGCCTACCCGCCGACCATTCAGGTGAGCAAAACGCAGAATGTCGAGGGCGTGACGCTCTCGTCGCTCACATTCTATGGCGAGTATATGGCAATGGACTTCAATGCCGACCCACGCCACCCCTGCGAGCAGATTCTCTTTGAGCATTGTTACGGCTATCCGCTCGGCGGCGAGTTCATCCGCATAGACTACTGCTACGACATCCCCCGCATACTGCATTGCCACATCAACCCCGCCAATATGCGTCAGTTCGGTCGAGCATTCTCGCGCAGCGTGATTGACTCGGTTATCGCAAAGCCTACATTCTCATTCGCCATCGACCACACCGACAACGCACAGATGATGGATGTGTTCACCTTTGGCGTGCACGGCGGAATACTTCTTGGCGCACATAGTTACGGACAGCTCACCAACTTCAACCTCGACTGCGTGAGCGTGGGTATCCACAAGAAGGGCGCTTCGACATTCAACCGCAACTGGCAAATCGCGCAGGGCTCAATCATCGCCAATGTGAAGGGTTGCGCCGACGGCATCCACCCTATCATCATCGAGGGTCAGGGTCACACCGCCATCAGCAATGTG
>JAFYOF010000191.1 GCA_017560305.1 Alistipes sp. | reverse complement strand
GCGAATGTCGAGATAATCACCGCACCCGAAATCACCAAACTAAACTCAATAAAGAGTCGTCCCGTCATACCCTCCATAAAGACGATAGGGAAGAATACGGCGAGCAGCGTGATTGAGGTCGAGATTACGGCAAAGAAGATCTCCTTCGCACCCTCGATACCCGCATCAAATGGGGTCATACCTCGTTCTATTCGTATGTATATGTTCTCGGTCATTACGATGGCGTCATCGACAACCAGTCCCACGGCAAGCACCACGGCAAGCATTGAAAGCACATTGATTGAGAATCCCGCAATGTACATCACAAAGAAAGTACCGATGAGCGAGATAGGAATCACGATACAAGGGATGAGCGTCACGCGGAAGTTGCGCAGGAAGAGGAAGATGATGATTACCACAAGGATAAACGCCTCATAGACAGTCTTCTTTACCTCGGCAATTGAGGCGCGGATAAATTTCGTATTGTCGAAACCATAGTTCAGGATGATATCATCGGGCAAATCCTTGCTCATCATCTCCACACGCTCATACACCGCATCGGCAATCTCGATGTGGTTGGCACCTGGCTGTGGAATCACTACAACACCCACCATCGGCACGCCGTTCATCTTCATATAACTGCGTGTATCCTGTGGACCCAGCTCCGCGCGACCGATGTCGCTCAGGCGGATGATGCGGTCGTCGCTCTCGCGCACCACAAGGTCGTTGAACTCCTGCGCCGTGTGCATCAAGCCCATTGTACGGATGGTAAGCTCTGTCGTGTTACCCTCGATACTTCCCGAAGGCAACTCTACATTCTCTCTGTCCAGAGCGGTCTTTACATCCACAGGCGTGATGCCGTAACCCGCCATCTTGGCTGGGTCGAGCCATATACGCATCGAGTAACGCTTCTCACCCCAAATCTGCACGGCACTCACATCGCTGATGGTCTGCAACTGCTCCTTGATGGTGAGGTCCGCAATCTCGCTGATCTCCAGCAGTGAGCGCTTGTCGCTCTGCACTGCCAGCATCAGGATAGGCTGCGCGTCGGCGTCGGCCTTCGATACTGTCGGTGGGTCGCAGTCACGAGGCAGGAAGCGCTGTGCGCGTGATACCTTGTCACGCACATCGTTTGCGGCGGTCTCCAAATCCACCGACAACTCGAACTCCACGGTGATGCGGCTGCTGCCCTGTGAGCTCACACTCGACAACGAGCGGATACCTGGGATACCGTTGATGTTCTGCTCCAGAGGCTCTGTAATCTGATTCTCGATGACATCGGCATTTGCACCTGGGTAGGAGCAGGTCACCGAGATGATAGGGTTATCGACGCTGGGGTACTCTCTCACACCGAGCGAGGTGTAGCCAATCACGCCAAAGATGACGATGATGAGCGTAAGCACGGTGGCAAGTACGGGGCGTCGTATGCTTAATTCGGAAATATTCATACTCTAAAACGGATTATGTTATTCAATGACATCCAACTTAACGGGCAGAGCCTCACGCAACTGGAGTGTGCCCGATGTGATGATTGTGTCGCCCAACTCGATGCCCTCGATAATGTGGATGAGAGCGTCGGTGCGCAGGCCAGTCTTCACGGTAGTAGAGTAGGCCTTGCCGTTGCGGTATACATAGACCTTGTCCACACCCATCTCTGGCACGATAGCCTCGGTTGGGATGGCGATAGCCTGAGGAATGTCGCTCATACGGATTTTAGCCGAGATGAAACGACCAGGCATCAACTGACCGTTGGCGTTAGGGTAGATGGCACGCACGGCAAGTGTGCGGGTTGCCATATCCACCTCCGACTCCTTGGCGTAGACCTTCGCATCGTAGGTGCGGTTCTGACCCTCGACAGTGAAGGTCAAAGGAGTACCCACCTTAATGTCGTCGGCATAGCGCTCTGGGATGTACATATCAATCTTCAGCGGCGAAATCTTTGTGAGCTTTGCCACCACCACGCTTGGCGATGCGTAAGCACCCTCGCTGACATTACGCAGACCGATGACGCCATCAAACGGAGCACGCAACTCTGTGAGGGCGATGTTCTGCTTCACGATGTCGATGTCGGCGTTGAGCATAGCCAGCTCGGTGCGAGCCTTCTCGAATGCCTCCTGACTCACGGCATCCTTCTCCAGAAGTGTGCTCTGACGGTATACGCGGTCCTGCGCAAGTTTCAACTGCGCCTCATAACGCGAGAGTTGAGCCTGCAGCGGTTTGTCGTTCACCTTCGCCAGCAGGTCGCCCTTCTTGACGAGCGTACCCTCGTTGAAGTTAATCTCGACAATCTTGCCCGATGTCTCGAATGTCAGGTCCACCTCCTCGTCTGGGAGCAGGTTACCCACCATTGCGATATCCTCGGTGAGCGAGCGGTGGCTGATGACCAGACCATTTACATTGAGGATGTTCTGTCGTGGGGCGGCAGCAGCGACTGGCTGCGACTTCTCCTCGCCTCCCTGACTCTTCTGAAAATACTTGTAGCCAGCGGCTCCCAAGCAGAAAACCGCGATGATAGCGGCTGTGATAATCCATTTTTTCTTCATATCTCAAGTTCGTTTTAATTTCGTGTTTGAATAAACATTCAAAGGTAAGAAAAATTATTGAAAAAACTCCGCATCTTGCCACATTCTCTTGGGTGAAGTGGCGAAATTGTGGGGTGAACCGCCCGAGGCGGGAAACACGGCAGTTGAATGCTCGGTTTTTTATGCAACGAGAAAAGTTTAAAAATGATGAAAAACAACAATTTTATGTTGTAAAAGTCGAATTTGGAAGATATTTTTATTACTTTTGCCCCTATGAACGAGATTAAGGATAAGAAACAATACACAAAATCCGAGGAGTGGGCGAACAGCATTTCGCACGGCGTCGGTGTGCTTATGGGTGGCGCAGTCTGCCTGTGGTTCTTGGCGAAGGGTTACGCAAGCGGGTCGCCGATGGCGGTCTTTGCCTTGTGGCTCTATCTTTTTGGAGTGGTGAGCTCCTACCTCGCTTCTACTTTCTATCACGCTTGCCCAGCCCAGAAGGTGGCACAAAAGGCTCGTTTGAGAAAGTTTGACCACTCGGCAATCTACTGGCACATAGCGGGCAGTTACTCGCCAATCACGCTGATTGCAATGCGTGATGCGGGCGCCAATGTTTGGGCGTGGGTTATATTCGGCTTTGTGTGGGCGTGCGCCATTGTCGGCACCACGGTAAGTTTCAATAAGTTGAAGGCGCACAGCTATTTGGAGACCGCCTGCTATGTCTTGATGGGCCTTTCTATTTTAGTCGCTTTCCGCCCATTTTATCAGTGCGTCGGATTGTCGATTGTGCTGTGGGTAGTGGCAGAGGGCGTGAGCTATATCGCGGGTGCGGTGCTTTATAGTTTCAAGAAAATTCGCTATATGCACACCGTTTTCCACATCTTCGTTCTTCTGGGCGATGTGTGCCACATCATTGCGGTTTACCAGATGCTCAGGATGTTCCTGCCAGCGCAGGTCTGGTAACCAATTAAGTAATAATTGACTGAAATTGCAGCGGATGGAAAATTTGACTATCTTTGCAATGAGATAATATAAACGAAAATTATGGAAAAGAGCGTTTTCAAGTGTAAGGTTGAGCCACGCAATGTCGATTTCACATCGCGCGCTACTGTCTCATCGATGTGTGATATCATCCTCTATGTAGCGGGTCGTGATGCTCATAACCGTGGCTTCGGTATACAGTTTTTGGCGGACAAGAATTATGGTTGGGTGATTTCTCGCCTCTGCATCGAGTTGGATTATATGCCACGCGAGTACGAGGAGTTCACCGTTCACACCTGGATCAGCGACTACAACCGCCTCTCATCAACTCGAAACTTCACCCTGACTGACGCTTCGGGCAGGGAGTTTGGTCGTGCGGTGTCGCAGTGGTGTATGCTCGACTATGATACGCGTATGCCGGTGGATATGAATACCTTAGCAAAGGTGCACGATGGTACGATTGTCGATTGCCCATCGCCTTGCGAGCGCCCTCGCCGACTCGGAGCAGTGAAGAGCGAGGCTATTCTTGAGCACAAGGTTGCCTACAGCGACATCGACTTCAATCGCCATATGAACACGATGCGTTACATCGACCTTATCTTCGACACGATGCCAATCGAGGTACCAGAGAAGTTGGAGTCGGTGCGTATGGATGTGAACTTTATGCGTGAGGCGTTGTATGGCGATGTCATCTCGCTCAAGGGTGAGTGCGGTGAGTCGGCTCGCACCTATGAGTTTGCCAACGAGGCGGGCGATGCGTTGTGCCGTTTCGCATTTGAGATTCGATAAAGATAGAGTATTATGACACCGATACCCTCATTTATATATAAGCGCTCGAATCAGATCACGATGATTATCTTCGTGCCGATTTTTGCGCTTTTGTTCATCACGATTTATCGCCCTTTCAACTTCAACCACATTGACGAGGATGCAGCCTTGTTGCACCGCCTGAACATCTCGCGCGAGGTGCTGGTGCAGTTAATCACAGTCTGCTTTATCCTGGTCGGTATGGCGGTTGTTGCCGTAAGTCGCTGGATTATGGGGTTTTACACCCGCAAGCGCCCAATCTCCTACATCCACTACATCTCTTGGGTGGCGTGCGAGATTTTGATTATGGCGTCTATCTTCACCATTGCGGCACTTGTGACCGACACCACAAAGAGCGTCACCACGCTCTTCTATAATTCGCTGAGCAAGACGAGTCTTATCCTGCTGATACCTTATGTGATGTGCTACATCTATTTCATCTGGCAGGAGCGAGTGGCGCAGTTGCGTCACATCCGTGAGCGTCTGGCGGAGGATGAGACTGCGTTGCAGGCGGCCTATGTGCAGATTTACGACGAGAAGGGCGAGATGCGTTTGTCGGTGCGTCGTGAACATCTCTTGCTGCTTGAGTCGGCAGATAACTATGTCTGCGTATGGTATCTTAACAACAACACGCCAAAGAAGATTCTGGTGCGCAATACTTTGACCCGTGTGGCGAAGCAGTTGGAGTCAACGCACATCCAGCGCTGCCATCGTTCCTACATCATCAACCTCGATTTGATTAAGGTTATGCGCCGCGAAAAGGAGGGTATATATGTTGAATTCGGCATCGAGGGAGTGCCCGATGTACCAGTCTCAAAGACCTACATCGAGAGCATAAACCAGTGGCTTATGAAGGGCGCATAAGGTCAATTCTGTGCAAATGTTGGGAAATATGAATGGGGCGAAAGTAAAAATTTCGCCCCGTTTTTGCGGAATTTCGTCCCTTATAAGGATTTCACCCCTCCGTTTCGCCCCATACCACTTAAATTTTATTATTCGGGTGAAAACTTGGATATTTGCACCGTGAGAAAATCACAAACTTTTTTAACGACAATTTTATCAGGCGTAAAAGCTTCAAATTTTATGAGACACTATTTATCAATCTTCCAAAAGTCGGTGCGAGAGAACTGGGACCTCCCAGCTTTGAGTGACTATCAGGGTAAGACCTATACATTCGGAGAGATCGCAACGCAGATATCAAAAATCCACGATTGCTACAAGGTGGTAGGCGTTGAGTTGGGCGACCGCATCGCTATCGCTGCAAAGAACTGCGCTCACTGGGCAATCAGCTTCGTATCTATCGTTTCAAACCGTGCAGTTGCTGTGCCTATTCTCGCTGACTTCAACCCAGCGGATATCGCAAGCCTCACAGCACACTCTGACAGCGTCATCATCTTTACCGATGTAAAGACCTGGGGTGCGATGGATGTCGAGAAGATGCCAGCGTTGCGTGCTGCAATCAATGTTGAGGACTTCTCGTTGCTCTACGCAGCAGACAAGGCTCAGGGCGAGCAGATTTCTACAATCCTCGCAGCAGAGAAGGTTGTGGAGCCTTCGCAGCGTGAGTCAGTGACCGACTACAAGATTGGTGACTTGGACGATTTGGCAATCATCAACTATACATCAGGTACAACATCTTCACCAAAGGGCGTTATGCTCACATCTCGCAACCTCTCTTCAAACATCGAGTTTGCGTTGAGCCACATCCCTGTGCAGCGTGGTGACCAGATTATGTCAATGTTGCCAATGGCTCATATGTACGGTATGGCGTTTGAGTTCCTCTACCCATTGTTCGGCGGTGCACGCGTATTCTTCTTGGGTAAGACTCCAACCCCAACCCTTTTGATGCAGGCGTTGGCTGACATCAAGCCTTACCTCTTGATTACTGTGCCACTTGTGTTGGAGAAGATTTTCAAGAACAAGGTGATGCCAACGCTCCAGAAGCCTGCGTTGAAGATTCTGACCTCTATCCCAGGCGTTCGCAAGCTCATCTATGCAAAGGTTCGCAAGCAGTTGATGGGTGTGTTCGGTGGTAACTTGCGCTCAATCGTTATCGGTGGCGCTGCTATCAGCCGCCCGGTTGAGGAGGTTATGCGCAAGATTAAGTTGCCTTACACAGTAGGCTATGGTATGACCGAGTGTGCTCCACTTATCGGTTACTCGCCTTGGCAGTCATTCCGTCTCGGCTCTTGCGGTCGCGCGGTGACAAATGTAGAGGTGCGCATTGACTCTGAGAACCCTCGCAAGATTGTAGGCGAGATTCAGGTTAAGGGTGAGAATGTGATGCTCGGTTACTACAAGAATCCAGAGGCAACAGATGCTACCTTCACCGAGGATGGCTACCTGCGTACTGGTGACTTGGGTATCATCGACAAGAAGGGTAATATCTTCATCAAGGGTCGTAGCAAGTGTATGATTCTCTCTCCTAACGGTCAGAATATCTACCCTGAGGAGATTGAGAGCAAGCTCAACTCAATGCCTCGCGTGGCTGAGTCTTTGATTGTTGACCGTGGTCACCTTCTCGTGGCTTTGGTTGCAATGACTCCAGAGGACCAGAAGGCTGGTATCACCGAGGAGTTGAAGGCGCAGATGGAGGAGAACCGCATCGAGCTTAACAAGCAGATGCCAGCTTATAGCAAGATCTCTTCAATCGAGATTATGGAGCAGGGCTTCGAGCACACTCCAAAGCAGTCTATCAAGCGCTTTATGTACAAATAGGATTTCTTAGTAACAAGAAATATTTTCCTGTAACATTTATTCCGTTCCGCTGGTGGAGAGCGACCACCAGCGGAATTTTTATATCAGCACCTCACCAAACCCATACCTCCGAAGATATAGACTAAAGTCTGATTTTATTTGGTGAAGCGCTGGGATGTAGGGTAGGGAAAACCTAATTTTGAATCTTGAATTCTAAATTTTGAATTCAAAGGTTGTTTCTCTCGCTCAGAGTTTGTATTTTTGTGGAAATTTCAAAAATGGAAACTATGCTGTCAAAAGATATGCGTGAGTCAATCATCGCTATGATTAAGCGCGAGGTGGTGCCAGCCATCGGTTGTACCGAGCCCGTTGCTGTGTCGTTGTGCGTGGCGCGAGCTACCGAGTTGCTGGGCGCAGTGCCCGAGAAGATTACCGCCCGCTTGAGTGCCAATATCCTTAAGAATGCTATGGGCGTAGGTATCCCCGCTACGGGAATGATAGGCTTGCCTATTGCCATCGCCTTGGGTGCGCTGGTGGGTCGCTCGGAGTATGAGCTGGAGGTGTTGAAGGATGCCGATGCCGATGCTGTTGAGCGCGGTAAGCAGTACATCGCCCAGGAGCGTATCGCAATCGAACTCAAGAAGGGTATCAGCGAGAAACTCTATGTCGAGATTGAGGCTGAGGCTGAGGGTCATCGTGCGGTGGCAATCATCGCTGGTGGTCACACCCGCTTTGTCTTTTTGCAGCGCGATGACGAGGTGTTGTGCGACGAGAGCATTGCAGCCTCTGCCGAGGAGTGTGCCGACGAGGTGGAGCTCACCCTGCGCCGTGTATATGACTTCGCTATGACCACTCCGCTCGAGGAGATTGAGTTTATCAAGGAGTCTATGCGCCTGAACAAGGCTGCGGCAGAGAGCGCCTTTGCTGGTGACTATGGTCACTCGTTGGGCAAGATGTTGCGCCGTGATAAGGAGATTAAGATTATGGGTGACAGCATCTTCTCTCGCATCTTGTCTTATACTGCTTCGGCGTGTGATGCCCGTATGGGTGGCGCGAAGGTGCCCGTGATGAGTAATTCGGGTAGTGGTAATCAGGGTATTACGGCTACTCTGCCCGTTGTGGTCTATGGCGAGGAGTGTGGCGCGTCGCACGAGCAGATGATTCGCGCACTGGTGTTGAGCCACCTTACCGTTATCTATATCAAGCAGAGCCTTGGCCGCTTGTCGGCTCTTTGCGGTTGCGTTGTAGCAGCATCGGGCTCAAGTTGCGGTATCACCTATCTGATGGGTGGCGGTTATGAAGAGGTCGCTATTGCTGTGAAGAATATGATTGCCAACCTTACAGGTATGATTTGCGACGGTGCGAAGCCAAGTTGCGCCTTGAAGTTGGCGAGTGGCGTTTCTACTGCAGTTCTCTCGGCAATGATGGCAATGGAGGGTCGCTGCGTGTCGAAACTCGAGGGTATCATCGACGAGGATGTTGATCGTTCAATACACAACCTCACCGCAATCGGTCGTGATGGTATGAATGCCACCGATGAGATGATTCTGGATATTATGACAAACAAGTAGAAATCAAGAAACTGTCTAACAAGGTGATTTTTGCGTTAAGTTTTTGGAGGTTTCGCTTGATATAGTGGGAACATTTTTTTCTCAGCAAATAGAGATAGTGGCGTATGAAGGATGTTTCCTACATACGCCACTTTTTTATAAAAGTTTACTCAATTGGAATCTGAATGATAGAGAGCCATTGCTCGGGGTCATCCTGATTCCAAGCGCCATCTATATAGCAGATGCGCGGATGTCCCGCCATCTTGTAACCCTGCTCCTCCATATAACTGAAGGCTTGGGTGTAGGACTCATAGAAGCGTTCGTAAGGTCCAATGTGTTTCATACAAAGAGCCTTCTCTACTGCGGGTAGGTGTTTGAATTGTATAATGTCGCTATCCTCGCCCATCTCTTCTACTTGCTCGCAATACTCAATATCAATGTTTTCAGAGTGATGCTCTTGCTGGTGCTCTATGGTAAAGCAGTACCCAGGTGGTGGGCACTTACAACCGAGGCGTTGCATCTCGGGGCCAATCTTAGTTACACACAACATTCCCAATGCGCTATAATCGGGAATAATCTCTCGGTGACTTGCCACGATAATTTCGGGCAGGGGTTTAGTACTGAATTTCTCCATTGTGTTGATTTGTTTATGAGAGTCCATCCATTTGAGCAGTTGGTTATGTCGTTCCATCAGCATTTGCAGTTGTTGCTCTGTCTCCTCTATTTTTTGAGTTAGCAGTTCAATGCTCGGCATATGTGAGCCATCTTCAAGCACTCCTTTTATCTCCTCTAATGAGAAACCCTGTCGCTGCAGTCCGCGAATGGTGCCCAGTCGTTGCATTTGTGCTATGTTGTAGTAACGATACCCCGTCCATTCATCCACCTCATCAGGAGTGAGCAATCCTCTCTGCTCATAGTGGCGCAAAGTCTTCACTGTTACCTGCATCATCTTTGAGAACTCTCCGATTTTTAACTTTGTTTTTTTACTCATAATCGTACGATTTATTTGCTAGCAAGTGCAAAGTTAATACATGTCCTTAGGGATGAGTCAAGAGAAAAATGAAAAATATTCGTACAAGGATAATAAAAAAGAGACTCGATCGAGTCTCTTTTTTTTGTTACTTTCCAAACAGCGTCTGCATTATCATCTTCGTTGCGCCCTGATTTTGCAGCGTGTAACTCTTTGCCGTGGCGCTCACTCGCTTCAGGTGCTCTGCATCATCACGCAGCGGCTCAAACCACGCCTTCAAATCTTCGGTACTCTCAACCTTTGTGGCAGCACCCAGCGCAACCATATCGCACGCCTCCTTAAACTTCAGGTAGTTAGGGCCAAACGCAATCGGTAGGGCAAATGTCGCCGCCTCCAATGTGTTGTGAATTCCAACGCCGAAACCTCCGCCGATGTATGACCAGGTGGCATAGCTGTATACCGATGACAAGATGCCAATAGTATCAAGGATAAGCACCTGTGTATTGCTGAAATCGGTTTTCTCATCACAACGCGTATATCTCACCGCGCCCGCCTTTGTTGCCGTGATAATCTTCTGAATGCGACCCTCATCCATCTCGTGAGGTGCAACAACAAACTTTATGTCGGGGTTGCAGTTAATCAACTCCTGCAGAATATCCTCATCTGGACCCCAGGTCGAGCCTGCCACAAAGAGTCTGCTCTGCTGCTTGAAGCGCTCGATCAACTCTATGGGCTTCACCGCCTGTGCCAACTCTGCCACGCGGTCAAAACGGGTGTCACCCGCCACCACTACATTCTCAAAACCGATGCTGCTGAGCAACGCCTTCGACTCCTCATTCTGCACGAACATCTGCTCGAAACTCTCCAGCGCCTTGCGCCACTTCGCTCCATACCACTTGAAGAAGATGGAGTTCTTGCGGAAGATTGACGAGATGACAAATGTGCGCACCTTGCGACGCTTCAACTCCGCAAGGTAGTTCAGCCAGAACTCATATTTCACAAAGATTGCAATCTCGGGATTTACGATGTCGAGGAATCGCTTCACATTACGAGGTGTGTCGGCTGGCAGATAGAAGATGTAGTCTGCGCCGTTGTAGTTCTTCCTTATTTCATAACCCGAAGGCGAGAAGAATGTGACAAGAATCTTGTAGTCAAGTCCCTGCTTGCGTATCTGCTCGATGATGGGACGACCCTGCTCGAACTCGCCGAGTGAGGCCACATGTATCCACACGATTTTGTCGGTTGGCTTGATGCTCTGCTGCATCTTGAAGAAGATTCCTTTTCGACCCTCAGCCCACTGACGAGCCTTCTCGTTCCACACTCCCACAAGCCCCACAAGGCGAGCATAGAGTGCGATACAAATATTATAAATAAACATCATAATGTAGGGTTGTTTCTCTGTTTTATTCTACAAATATAGGAATTTTCTTCAATTTTACCCCCTCCTACCAGCCAAATTCAATGATGTCGGCTATAAAGCGTATCTCGAGAGTGCCGTCGGGGAATGTATCCACGGCAATCAGGTCGAAAGCCACCTCCTCGGTAGTGGGGTTTTGTGAAAGATAGGCTGCCGCAGCCTTGCGCAGCGCAGAAGCCTTTGTTGGTGTTATTGTCTCCTCGGGTTTCAGGAGCGAACCAGCACGGCGTGTTTTCACCTCGATGATGTGCAGCACGCCCGCCGTCCGTGCGATGATGTCAATCTCATAGCGCCCTTGTCGCCAGTTGCGCGCACAGATGAAGTATCCGTTTTGACGCAGATACTCCGTTGCCGCCGCCTCGCCTTGAGAGCCCGTTTGTGAGCGTGAAATCATTACAGCAGGAAGCTCAAATCATCGCCAGGGTTTACCTCATAGGTCTCTACGCCCTTCTTGAAGATTCGCATTGGGCGTGAGCCGATAAGCTCCATCTTGCCGTCGTGCAGGTGAAGCATACAACCCTCACGCAAGCCTACCACCCAACGGCGTGGGTTAGCCTCGATGTACTCCATAATGCGCTGCTCGCGTGTCTCGCCAGCGTGACCCTCTGGGTTTGCGTCGAGGTAGTGTGGGTTAATCTGGAACTTCACCGCACCGATAGCCTTGAATGACTCAGGCTCAACGATAGGCATATCGTTTGTGGTGCAGATGGTAGGGCAGGTCACATTGCTACCAGCCGACCAGCCAACATAAGGCGTGCCCTGCTTGATTTTGTTGAGGATTGCTTTCATCAGACCCTGCTGCTGCATCTTCTTGGTGAGGGCGAATGTGTTACCGCCACCCACGCAGATAGCCTCAGCCTCACGAATCATCTTTCGTGGGTCCTTGGCGCGGTGGATTGAACGCACCTTGATGCCAATCTCGTTGAAGCGTGCCTGCACCTTTGCCTCATACTCAGCGTATGAGAAAGTTACCGCAGCATAGGGGATGAATACCACCTCCTTGACACCCGAGAGGAAGTTGCCGATGTTTTTTATAGGATATTGCAAGTATGGCTCGCCCGCATTTGTTGAATTTGATATGAGTAAAAGATTCATAATTTATTGGTTTTTAGTTGTTTAATCTCAATTGAAGGAATATTTGTTGTAAAATAATTGCCTTCCGATGCCAAAATTAATAAAAAAAGTGTTACTTTTGTGCGGATTGCAATGAAAAGATTGAAACCAATCGATATTAAAATTGTTAAACTTAAAAATTTAAAGTTATGTCAGAAGTACAGGCAAAGGTTGTCGAGATCATCGTTGACAAGTTGGGCGTTAAGGCAGAAGAGGTAGTACCTGAAGCAAGCTTCACAGCTCACCTTGGTGCAGATTCTTTGGATTCAGTAGAGTTGATCATGGAGTTCGAGAAGGCTTTCGATATCCAGATTCCTGATGAGGATGCTGAGAAGATCACTACTGTAGGTGCTGCTATCGATTACGTTGAGGCTCACACAAAATAAATAATCTAATTTTTTATCCCGACGCAAGTTGCGTCGCGCGAAAAAAGATTATCCCCTCGACGCCTGCGGGCAGGAGGGTTGTGGAACGGAATAAGTTCTACGAAAAGAGTATGGGGCTATATCGAGGGGTTTTTATCCCTCGGTTTAGTCCATTTTTTTGTAATTCAAACAATCTCATTGAATTGATGGTCGTGGCGCTGGGCAAGTTGTTTGCGTGGCGGCACGATGAGAAACGATATATTTATGTTTGATTTTTTTCTGCGTCCTTTCCGCCGTAATTTCGGCAAGGATAAGATGTACTTTCGAGCCGTAGATGATATGTTCGGTGTGATTCCTCACAACATAGAACTCTACAAACTGGCTCTGATTCACAAATCTGCGTCGATTGTCCTCGAGGATGGTCAGCACATCAACAACGAGCGCCTTGAGTTTTTGGGTGACGCTGTGATTGAGAGCGTGTCGTCAGACTACCTCTTCATCGAGTTCCCCGACAAGAGCGAGGGTTTCCTCACGCAGTTGCGCTCGAAGATGGTGTCGCGTCAGTCGCTCAATAGCGTCGCAAAGCGCATTGGGCTGGATGAGTATGTGATTACCAACTCGTCAAACAACTCGTCGCAGAAACATATCTATGGAGATGCTTTTGAGGCGATGATTGGCGCTATCTACCTCGATCAGGGTTACGATTTTGTCAATCGTCTGCTCATTAATAAGATATTTGTCGATTACATCAAGGTTGACACTCTGCTGGAGTCCGAGACCGACTTCAAGAGCCGCCTAATTGAGTGGTGTCAGAAGAACCACCACACCATCGAGTTCTCAACCGCCAACGACAAGACCTACTCGACTGCGCACCCATTCTTCTACTCGAAGGTGCTCATCGATGGTATGGAGGTCGGCTATGGTGCGGGCGAGTCAAAGAAGGAGGCCGAGCAGCGTGCTTGCTACTCTGTGTCACAGGGCTTTAGCGATAACGACTGCACAAAGCTGATGGACAAACTTGATAACCTCGACGCCGCCAATCACAAGGGCGAGAAGGGTGAAAAACCCGCTTCTTCAGCCCCAGTAAAGCGTATCCGTAAACCTCGTCAGAAGGTTGCAAAGAATGAAGAATCTGCATAATAAACTGCTCTCGCGAGGTGCTTCGTCACTCTCGGACGAGGAGTTGCTCGCACTGATGGTCGAGTCTGCGACCGATAACCGTGACCCTAAGGTCGTGGCGGGGGCGATTCTTGCCTCGTGCGGCTCGCTTCAGGGCGTGGCGCGTACCGATGTGAACCGCCTCAGAATGGTCGAGGGCATAGGTCTGCGCCGAGCCGAGAGACTGGCCGTGGCTGCAGAGTTGGGTCGTAGGGTAGCGGTGCAGAGTCAGGAGGAGGTTGTGAGCGTTGCCACCGATGCCGATGTGGTGCGCCTGATGCGTCCGCAGATGGAGGCTATGCAGTACGAGGAGTGCTGGGTGTTGTATCTCACTTCATCCAACCGCCTCATCGAACGCCAAAGGGTGAGTCAGGGCGGTGTGCAGGCAACGGTTGTTGACCACCGCTTGATTGTCAAGCGCGCCTTGGAACTGCTTGCTACTCAGATGATTCTTGTGCATAATCACCCCTCGGGTGCTGCCGAGCCAAGCCCTGCCGACAAGCAGCTCACCAAGCGTGTTGCCGATGCCGCAGCACTGTTTGATATCCGCCTGCTTGACCACATCATCATAGCGCGCGAGGGTAATTTCTCGTTCCGTCGGGAACACCTTTTGTAGAATTGTCAAAGTAGGTTGTTGGACTTTTTGGTTTGACAACCTCTTTTTTGCCCATAATCCGCCCCTAGAGTGATAAATCTTTTTATCTTTGATAAAATAGCAGAAAAAAACCGCTCGTTTTACGGAAAATAACTATATTTGCAAGTTAGAAACAAGAAAACATAAAAACTATAAGAGATATGACACAAGAGGAGTTGTTTAAGAAACTTATCGCTCACTGTAAGGAGTATGGTTTTATCTTCCCTTCGAGCGAGATTTATGACGGTCTTGGCGCCGTTTATGACTATGGCCAGAATGGTGTTGAGTTGAAGAACAACATCAAGCGCTACTGGTGGGATGCTATGGTGAAGCTCAACGAGAACATCGTTGGTATCGACGCCGCAATCTTTATGCACCCAAAGACTTGGGAGGCATCAGGCCATGTGGCAGCCTTCAACGATCCACTCATCGACAATAAGGACTCAAAGAAGCGTTACCGCGCCGATGTCCTTATCGAGGATTGGATGGCAAAGCAGGATGAGAAGATTCAGAAGGAGGTTGACAAGGCAAAGAAGCGTTTCGGCGAGGCTTTCGATGAGGCTCAGTATCGTGCAACATCTCCACGCGTGTTGGATATCGCTGCAAAGCGTGACGCCATCCACGAGCGTTTTGCAAATGCTTTGAACGACAACAACCTCGAGGAGTTGAAGCAGATTATCCTCGATTGCGAGGTTGTTTGCCCAATCTCTGGTACACGCAACTGGACCGATGTTCGTCAGTTCAACCTGATGTTCTCTACCCAGATGGGTTCTACTGCCGAGGGTGCTAACACCATCTACCTCCGTCCAGAGACTGCACAGGGTATCTTCGTGAACTACCTCAATGTCCAGAAGACTGGTCGTATGAAACTCCCATTCGGTATCGCCCAGATTGGTAAGGCTTTCCGTAACGAGATTGTTGCCCGTCAGTTCATCTTCCGTATGCGCGAGTTCGAGCAGATGGAGATGCAGTTCTTCGTTCAGCCAGGCACCGAGATGGAGTGGTGGAACATGTGGAAGAACACCCGTATGGCTTGGCTCCGCGCTTTGGGCTTCGGTGATGAGAACTACCGTTTCCACGACCACGATAAGTTGGCACACTACGCTAATGCCGCTACCGATGTAGAGTTTAACTTCCCATTC
>JAFYOF010000019.1 GCA_017560305.1 Alistipes sp. | reverse complement strand
TGCAGGCAGTCGGCGATGGTATCAAGCACTTTGGCAATAGTTACTTCGGAGGAACGCTATCATCGGAGTTCTTCTCAACAGGCTTTGCCGGCAGTGGCTGGGCTATACAGACGAACCGCACGACAGGTAATGTAACAGCGACCTTTGACGAGGTTGTTGCCCGCAAGAAGTTCCGTGCCTACGAATTTGAGGTGAAGAAACTCTCGGCAACCAATGGCTCGCTCTGGATTAGCGACAGTTGTTCGGGCGACAGCGTAGAGAAAATAGCATAACGATGGCAGTATATCACTACTCGAAATATAAGATTCGCATAGACTCCGACTCGCAGAAGACACAAGGTCTGCAGGTCGGAGATGTTGTGCGTCGTCAGTATGCCGAGCAAAACCAAAGCATCTACTCGCTGATGGTTGTTGTGGAGACGAGTGTTGATGCCATTGATGGTAAGGAGTCGCCATACTTTATCGGTGCTCTGCTCGATGGCGATGAGCCTAAGAGTGGCGAACTGCTCGACTTTGTTCGCATCACAAGCCTTACGAACAATGACCGTAGCGGAGCGATGTACCTCACTGCCTCGGATAGTGATGCTCCCTATATGGATATCATTGACGGTATGGCGACAGAACGCTCCCTGTGCTATCCAACAATGGCAGGTGGTACTATCGATATTCCCGACAAGGCTAAGTATGCTGTTTATGGAGATGTTACTGATGAATATCGTAGCGAGGATAACGATGTAACCCGCATTATCCGCATTGCTGGTAATGCTACATACGGCATTAAGCAAACCTTGGAGGAGTCGGTTGCGTACCCCGAAAGGCTGTTGGTTTCGTTCAAGGTACGAGCTTCGCGGAACGCCAATGCCACTATCTCATTTGGCTATACCAATGGTGAGAAGATAGATGCAGAAGACCGTATCTCGCTATCGACAGAATGGGAATACAAACTATGGGCGCTCACTGTTGAGTACCCCAAGCAGTATAGCCGCAGCTTGACGATTGACCTTACCAATGGTGGAGAATGGTGTGAGGTTGCAGACCTTAATATCATTCGGCTATCATCGGTAGCAGTCTTCACTGATGCAACAAAGGCTCGTGTAGGTAAGGTATCGGGCGTTATTGACCCTGTATTTGGAGTATTGGAGGGCTATGGAGCATACTTTCAAAACCTCTATGCCACACGCAATGTCAATATCGCAGGAACACTTACCGCAGGCGATGGAAATGGCTTCGGAGCAACATTCTATGTGGGCAAGATCCATAAGAATGTGTTGCTCGACTCTCTATCGTGTGGCTTTGCTGGAGCAAATGAGGTTGTAGCATCTTCACCGGTTGGCATTGGCAAGTGTGTACGCCTAACAGCCGATAGTTACATCCACACCCAGAGCGCAGATTGGAGAAAAGAGCGTATCGGTAATTACTACTGCTTCTCTGTTTGGATTTATGCCGAGGAGGTTGGTTCTGTACGATTCTATCAAGATGAGCACCTAATTGGAGATATTATCATAGACCAGGCGGAGCAATGGCTGCGACATAAGGTATCATTCCCGATACGTCAATCCGATGCTCCGAATATGAGCCTTGGCATATCGTCAGAAGTGCCACTTATCGTAACAGCTCCACAACTGGAAGCAGGCAAGCAGCCGACCCCATATCAGGCAACAGATGGGACACTCATCTATACGGAGGAGTATGGTGCCTGGTTTAACCGAGGTGGCGTGGGTGGCACGATGCAGAATCCTCTGCTTAGGTTCAACGATGACGGCTCAATATCCTCTCGCGATGGCTCTTTTGTTATCAATCAAGATGGCACGGGACACTTTGCATCGGGGCGTTTTAAGTGGTCAAAGGACACCATTGAGTTGCGAGATGTTACCATTCGCTGGGAAGACCTTGATGAGGAGGCACAAGAACTATTGAAACCTCGCTCGGTATCGCTTACAGGAGGCACAACATTTCACTATACGAATGCTCTTACGGGCGAGTGCGATCCT
>JAFYOF010000190.1 GCA_017560305.1 Alistipes sp. | reverse complement strand
CTTCTCCTTGGTGATGCTCTGGCTAACCTCTGCCACGGGGATGTGGATTGTCACCAAGCCCACGCGCAGACGCTCGCTGCACATAATCATCATAGGCTCGCCCTCGAGGTTTGCCGCCATAAACTCGGTGTGACCAGTGAAGTGGAACTCCTCGCTCTGCGCCATATCCTTGTTGATTGGGGCGGTGACAAGTGCGTCAATTGAGCCCTCCTTCAAATCCTCGATAGCCTTCTGCAAAGCCTCCACGGCAGCCTTGCCCGCCTCCTTTGAGGCTACGCCAGGCTGTGGCTTTGCGTCGCCGCACTCCACCAGATTCACCTTGCCACGGCGAGCCTCCTCGGCTGAAGCCACGACGCTGAACTGCACCGTGCCCTCCTCCTTGTCGAGAGTGTTGGCGTAAAAGTTTGCTGCCTGCTGCGAGCCGTACACCACGGGGGTGAACATCTCAGTGAGGCGAGAGTCGGCGAGTGTGTGGAGGATAACCTCCCAACCAATACCATTGGTGTCACCCTGTGTAATTCCTATCTTGAGTCTGTTATCTGACATAAAATTCAATCGTTTTCAACCCACAAATGTACTAATAATTTTCAATTATTAGCAGTTTTTTGCATTTTCGGTGGGTGAAAATGCAAAGAAACTGCCTAAAAAGGTGTTTTCTGAGTTGTCCTCATCCTCGAAATCCTCATTTACGCCCAGTAAACTGCGGTTTCTCGGATTTCGTACGCCTAAAAAACCCTCTTTTTTACAGTTTCGGCGGTGGTGAAAAGAAAACAAAAAACCTACCCAGAATTCGGGTAGGTTATGCGTTGATTACTCTTTCTTCGGATCGGTGTGGATGCCTATGTGGGTGAGCTCGCCAAACTCCTCTTTGAGTCGCTTCTCAAGCAGGGTGGTGAGGTGATGTGCCTGAAACAAAGACATATTGCCATCCATGCGGATGTGCACCTCGATAGCGATGTTGTTGCCTATGCGGCGGGTGCGCAGATGGTGCGGCTCGCCGATGTCGGGGAACGAGAGGATGATATCCACAATGCGCTGCTCAACCTCTGCAGGGAGCGACTTTTCGAGCAGCTCCTCGAGACTCGGTTTGAGCAGGTCAACGGCAACCTTGATGATGAAACTACTCACCACAACGGCGGCGATAGGGTCGAGAATCTGCCACCCATCACCCAACAGGATTGCTCCGCCGATGCCCACCAATGTGCCAATCGAAGAGAAGGCGTCGCTGCGGTGGTGCCACGCATTGGCAACGAGAGCCTGCGAGTTGAGCCCCTTGCCCGAGCGTACGGTATATTGGTAGAGTAACTCCTTGAGAACGATGGAGATAATGGCGGCTATAAGGGCTATCTTGCCCGGCGTTGGAGGGTAGTTGCCCTTGATGCACTCTGCGATGTCGCGCGCCCCGTTTACCAGCAGTCCCAAGCCCACCAGCATCAGCACTCCGCCGATGATTGTGGTCGCCAGGGTCTCAAACTTGCCGTGTCCGTAGTTGTGGGTCTTGTCCTCGGGCTTGCCCGAGATGTTGACAAACAGGATGACGATAATGTCGGTGAAGAAGTCCGACAACGAGTGCACAGCATCGGCTATCATCGCGGCACTGTGTCCCACGAATCCTGCGATAAACTTGGCAATCAGCAACAGCAGATTCACTATGCTGCCAACCAGCGTCACGCGCTTAATCTTTCGTTCTCGGTTGTCGCTCATAGCTGTTTATTTCACGCTTCTGCGGCGGAACTCGGCACACACGATGCCCGTAGCCATCGCCACATTCAATGATTCAGAGCCCTGTCGCTCGGGTGGGTAGGATGGAATCAGGAGCTTGTGTGTGAAGTGCTTGGCGCACTCGTCGCTCACGCCCTTGCCCTCGTTGCCCATCACGATTACGCCCGTAGACTTTAGCTCGGTAGAGTAGATATTCTCGCCATCAAGCATTGTGCCGTAGATAGGCGTTCCCTCGCCTGCGGTGCGCTTCAAAAATTCAGCCAGCGGCAGATAGTGTACCTTCACACGCAATATGGCGCCCATCGTCGCCTGCACCACCTTGGGGTTGAAGCAGTCGGCGGTATCCATCGAGCAGAAGATATCCTCCACGCCAAACCAGTCGGCAAGGCGTATGATTGTGCCGAGGTTGCCTGGGTTCTGCACGCCATCCAGAGCGATGCTTAACTTTGTGGCTGGGGCTGTTGCGGGCGTCTTGTGGCGTGGCTGCTCCACCACGGCGAGCGATGATGCCGCCGTTTTGAGTTGCGAGATGCGCTCTATCTCCTTCGCCGAAACCACCTCCGCCTGACCCGCGAGGTGACCCTCCAGGGCGTAGATGTTCCTTACACGCAGACCCGATGAGATAATCTCCGAGATGAGTTTATCTCCCTCTGCTATAAAAAGTTGATGCTCGTCGCGGCTGCGCTTGTCAGCAAGCGAGCGCACGAATTGTATCTCCTGCTTTGTCATTGTTTGATTCGTTTTTCTTCAATTACAAAGGTCTCTCTTTCGCGCGCTATGTCGGTGGCTGGGAATATCTCACGGCTCTCGACGAGCAGCGGCTCCAGGTCCTTGTAGCGTGACGAGAAGTGACCGATCAGCAGACGCCCAGCGCCCGCCATCTGTGCCACCTTGGCGGCGTCAGCGGTGGTCGAGTGACCTCGTGCCTTTGCCGTTTTGCGCTCCGAGGCGCAGTAGGTCGCCTCGTGGTAGAGCATATCGACACCCTCGACCATCTTCGCAAGGCGTGCCGAGTAGTTCGTGTCGGAGCAGTAGGCGTACGACATAGGCGGATAGGGACGGTAGGTGAGCAGGTCATTCGCTATGACCTCGCCCGAGCGAAGGGTGATATCCTCACCTCGCTTTGCCGCCACTATCTGATGCATATCAAGTCCGTAACGCTCTATAGCATACTTTGTTACATTCAGCGGTGGCTGCTTCTGTCTGAAGAGGTAGCCCGCCGTAGGTATGCGGTGGCGCAAGGGTAGGGACCATATCTCGGTGGTGTCGTTCTCGAAGATTATCTGGTGCTTCGTGGTGTCCACCTCCACCCACTCGGGGGTGTAGGGCAGGTTGTTCTCGAAGATGCGCAGAAAGCCCTCCAGCGCCTCTCCAAAGGGGCGTGGAGCGTAAATCTTCAGCGGCGTGCGTCTGCCATACAAGCCAAGTGTCGAGAGCAGCGGGAACAGGCCGAACATATGGTCGCCGTGCAGGTGCGAAATGAACACGGCACGCAACTTCAGCGGCGAGATGCCGCTGCGTGCCATCTGTCGCTGCACACCCTCGCCGGCATCAACCAGAAAGAGCTGCTCGTTGATGTTCACCACCTGCGCCGAGGGGTGTCCCGTGGCTGTTGGCTTGGCAGATGAATTGCCGAGTATGGTTACTGCTATTGGCATTACTTGCTCAACAGATAACGCTCGCAATCAAGGGCAGCGATGCAGCCCGAGCCTGCGGCAGTGATAGCCTGACGATAGTGTGGGTCCTTCACATCACCTGCGGCGAAGACGCCCTCGATGTTGGTCTTCGATGTGCCTGGGATGGTCTTGATGTAACCCTCCTCGTCGAGTTCCAGCTTGCCCTTGAAGAGGTCGGTGTTTGGATGGTGACCGATAGCAAGGAAGAAGCCCGAGATGTCGATAGTGGTCTCCTCGCCCGATGAGTGGCGGAGCAATGCGCCCGTTACGCCATCCTCGTCGCCCAGCACCTCCACGGTGTTGTACTCGAACATAACCTTGATGTTTGGTGTGTTGAAGACTCTCTCCTGCATAGCCTTCGATGCGCGGAGGAATGGCTTGCGCACGATGAGGTACACCTGCTTGCAGATTGACGCAAGGTAGGTCGCCTCCTCGCAAGCGGTGTCGCCACCACCCACCACAGCAACATCCTGCTTGCGGTAGAAGAAACCGTCGCAAGTGGCGCAGGCGCTCACGCCCATACCCCTGAACTTTGCCTCCGACTCTAGTCCGAGATATTTTGCCGACGCACCAGTGGCTACGATGAGAGTCTCTGCCTCAATCTGCTTCTCGCCATCGATTGTTACCACGAATGGGCGAACATCGAAGTTGATGTTTGTAACGATGCCGAAACGAACATCTGCGCCGAAACGCTGTGCCTGACGCTTCAAATCCTCCATCATAGCCGTACCTGTGATACCCTCAGGGTAGCCTGGGAAGTTCTCAATCTCGGTGGTTGTTGTCAACTGACCGCCTGGCTCGATACCCTCGTAAAGTACTGGGTTGAGGTTTGCGCGTGAGGTGTATATTGCAGCCGTGTAACCCGCAGGTCCGCTGCCGATGATAAGACATTTTGTCTGTTCCATAATTCTAAGGTTTTATCTGTTTTTATTATTGTAATTCGTTCTCTTGCAGGGTGTTCGACCCCCCCCCCGATGGGTGTGCCCCACTCGGAGAGTCGGTTGCCCGAGTAGTCAAACAATGCCCACTCGTTGTACTGACATACGCGCACCATTCCGTCGCTTGCGTCAAACTCCACCGCCTCATATATCGGGTCGATGATGTAGTTGCCCTGCCTGTCAATGAGACCCATACCCTCCTCGGTCTGCACCTCGGCGCGACCCTCACAAAAGTCATTCGCCCAGAGGTATTGCGGCCTGATGACCTCCTCGCATCGGTAGTTCACAAAGCCCCAGCCCTCGTCATTCTCAACGGCAATCATACCCTCGTGCATCTCGCCCGCAAAGGTGTAGTCGTTAAGGAGCATCGGCTGCGCCTCATCGCATCTGCTGGGGTACAACTCTTCGTCACCCGCCAATTGACGCACCCTCTCGCGCAGGGCTTCTAGCGCCTCCTTGTCGCCGCCCACGCCCTCGGTGGCGTAGTACCAGCGGATGGGGTAGAGCGCATAGTTGTCGCTTATGAGCAGGTTCTCCACTCGCAGATTGTTGTGCGAGATGCCAGACTTGGTAAGCGTGGTCTCAAGCATATCTATTGCTGCGAGCAGTCGCTCCGCCTCCTCCTTGCCGTTTGCCTGCGAGAGTGCATCGGCGAGGGGTAGCGCATCGGGCATAGCCTCCAGCATAATGTCGCTGAAGAGAGCCTTATTGCCCGCAGTGTAAAATTTCATCTCATCGCGGAGAATCTCTATGCGAGGTACAACTCCGCAACTAAGGTACCGTTGCAGCGGCACAAATCTCTCCACTCGGCGCAGTGCCTTTTCATCAAGTGGCATCGCCAGCAGATAACTCACGCCCTCCAACTGGATGCGAGCCTCGGCAAAGAGTGTCGAGCGCATCACCTCCTCATCCTCCCACCTCAGGCTCTGTGCCGTGCGGAAGTGGCTCTCGGGGGCATCGAGGGCTGTGCGCAGGGCGGTGATAGTGGACAATGTAGTCGCCATAATCAATCAATTTGAGTTATGCTGCGTGAGCCTATGTTTATCATCGAGAGCAACTCCACCACCGAGGCGTTGTAGCCTATGCCGATGTAGGGCGGTATTGCGCCCACACCCTTGAGTGAGTGTATTGCCTCGTTCAGCGCCGTGGGCATCGTGCTTGAGCAGTCAGCCAGCAGTCGCGCCTTGTCGCACGCCTGCGCCAGCTCCTCGTGCATAGGGAATATGAGCGAGCCGAGACGCTGGTCGGTGCTTATGTGTATGTTAATCAACAGCGTGTTGCCATCGTCGGTTGCCGTGCGCTTGATGAGGGTGCATACATCCCTTAATTCTGGGTCGGTGCAGTCGGTGGGCTCGCCATCGGTGATGTTGATGACAATCGGCGGAAAGCTCTGCTGGTTCTCGGGCTTTGCGCACCACTCCTCCACAAGATCGCGTACCGTGTGCAGTGCCTCGTGCATAGGCGTTGTACCCTCGGCGAGCGGTGTTATCCACTCCCTCTGGCGGTGGCGCACCAGCGCCTGCGTGCCATCGGGCATACTCTCCTCGAAACTGATGGTTGTCAGCGGCGGCATCTGCTCGGCAAGGTCGCTCACCGCATTGAAACCCTTGCGGGGCAGCAGGCTGCGAACACTCTCGCCCGAGTAGCCTATAACGGCAATGTCGTAATAGTTCCTTACGCCATCCGTGCGGCGGCAACGGTCAATCAACTCCGAAATAAGCGAGTTGGCTGTGTAGGCGACCACCTGGGCTTTGGTGGCAACCATACGACCAAACTCCACCTGCTGCTGCATAGATGTAGACTGGTCCAGCACTATGACAAAAGCGGCTCGGTGGCTTCTGGTAATCTCTTGTTTGTACATTTGTTAGTTTGTTTTCCGCAAATATACGATTTTATTGCAACCCATCCAACTTTTTCGCGTCTATTGTCTCCACCCTCTGGTCGGGATGTGTTACGGTGATGATGTCGCCCTTGATGCGTATGCGTGCCGTGGCGGGTGCGGTGTAGAGTCTGCGCCCAGAGAGTGAGAGCAGATGTCGGTAGCCTCCCAGTCTTACCTGCAGGAGCTCCTCCTTGGGGTCGTTGCACTCGTCGAACAGAGGCGCTATCGCCCACCGGTCACACAACTTGTAGCCCCACAATCCGTGCAGAACATCCGCCTCCATATCGTTGTGGGAGGTGGTGGTGACATAGTTGTGAAAGAGGCGCTTTAAGGAGAACAGTTGAGGCGTGTTGTCGTAGAGCAGTCGTGCGATGCGATACTCGCGCGCCATAGCCCTTGCGGCAAACATATCGAGCGTAGCATCGAGCCAGCTCCTCTTTGGCTGGGCGTCGAGGTTTAGCTGGTGGATAAAGTTATAGTTCGCCTTCGGGCGCGTAATATCGCGCGGGTGTGCCTGTGGCTCGTGGTGCTGGCGGTAGTGCTCCGCCTGCTTCGGGTCGGCGGCGTAGGTGTGCAGCAGTGTAGAGATAAAGGCGATGGAGTAGTCGTCTATGTGCTTGTCGTAGAGCTCGGTTGTGCGCAGCGGATGCTGATATGCCGCCGTGCCAATCTCCAGAGCCTTGTTGCCGTTCAGCGCTGGCACAAATGCCGCATCCCAGTCGATGGCGCGCATCACTCCATCCTTGCCGATGATTATGTTTTCGGGCTTGAGGTCGCCGTGGGCATACTCCTTCGACAAAAGGTCGGCGGCGAAGCGGTCGAACTCCTCGGCGAGAAGTTGCAGTTGATGTTTGTTTAATGGCTGGCACAGCTTTTCGTGCAGGGTGCTGCCCTCCACATAATCAGCAAGCAGACAATCAATCCAATGCCTCTGCCCCAGAATATTGGTCACGCATAACTCGGCGGGGAGAAACCTCTCGCCGTAGATGGCTTTCAGGTGGGCGTTGTGGCGGGTGTAGCACTTCAGGATTTTAATCTCGCCACCCATACGGATATGGAATATCACCGACGCATTGCCCGTGAAGTACAGCGGCATACCCTCCTGACACACCACATCCACCCCTCGCAGTGAACGCCACGGAGTGCAGGGGTTTGCTAAAGCATCAACGATATCACTTATGCTAACCATAAATTGTCTTATAGACTGTATAAAAGTTTACGAGCAATTCCAGAAAAACAAGAAAAGGCTGCTAACCGCGAAGTTAGACAGCCTCTGTAAGTTGGGTTTGATTAGTTGCAGCCGCACTCGCTGTCGCAACCACCCTCGCAACCGCTCTCGCAGTCACCGTGGCAACCGCAGTTGCAACCACCCTGTGCTGCCAAGTCCTCTGGAGTCACATCGCGCACCTCAACAACCTCAACATCGAAGTTCAATGTCTTGCCTGCCATTGGGTGGTTGAAGTCCATCTTCACTGTAGTCTCAGCAACCTCCTTCACAACGCCGAGCATACGGTTACCCTGTGCGTCGCTCATAGGCACCTGGCTACCTACGAAGAGGATGTCCTCAGCCAACTTGCCATCAACCATAAATATATCCTTTGGAAGATCAACGATTGCCTCTGGGATAATCTCGCCGTAGCCATCCTTTGGCTCCAATGTGAATGACACCTTCTCACCTGGCTCCTTGCCCATAATAGCGCCCTCGAACTTTGGAAGGAGCATACCTGCGCCGCAGATGAACTGCAATGGCTGACCCTCACGAGACTGGTCTGCAATCTGACCATCAACTGTCAGTGTGTAGTGCACCGACACCATCTTTGAATTTTCTACTTTCATAATGTTATAATGTATATCGTTTATATTCGGTAAATCACACAAAGATACACACTTCGCTTGTAAGTGCAAAATTTCGAGAGGAAAATTTTATTCATCGGTCTTTTCTTGCTTTTTCATCTTCGGTGAAAAAGGTTTACCTTATTATAATGAAACAGCCTGCCCCGAGTGGAGCAGGCTGTTGCTATTTATATAAAGGTTACCCCTTAATCGGCATTGCAGCAAACAAGGTTGCGGTCGCCGTAGCCGTTGTCAATCTTGGTGACATAAGGGAAGAACTTCGATACCTTGACCCACTCCAATGGGAAGGCAGCCTCGAGGCGTGAGTATGGGTGCGACCACTCGCCAGCCAACTCAACGGCTGTGTGAGGTGCGTTCACTACCACATTATCCTTCTCGCCCGATGCAGCAGCAGCCTCGCACTCGCGCTTGATCTGAACGAGCGCCTCCATAAAGCGGTCCATCTCAGCCTTTGGCTCCGACTCGGTTGGCTCAACCATCAGAGTCTCGTGCACTGGGAACGAGAGCGTAGGTGCGTGGAAACCGTAGTCCATCAAGCGGTGAGCGATGTCGCCGCAGTCGATGCCGTAATCCTTCTTGAAGTTTGTCAGGTCGAGAATCATCTCGTGACCCACGCGGCCAGTCTCGCCTGAGTAGTAGGTGCGGTACTCGTTCTTCAGTGCCGATGACATATAGTTTGCGTTCACGATAGCCATCTCTGTTGAGTGACGCAAGCCCTCCTCGCCGAGCATCTTGATGTAGCCGTAGGTGATAGGCAACAACATTGCCGAGCCCCAAGGTGATGAAGATACGGCTGTGATGCCATCCTCGCCGCCAGTAGCCATAACAGAGTGCGATGGGAGGAATGGTGTGAGGTGCTCCGCTACGCAGATAGGACCAACACCAGGACCGCCACCGCCGTGAGGCATTGCGAAGGTCTTGTGGAGGTTGAGGTGGCAGACATCAGCGCCGATATAGCCAGGGTTGGTCAAGCCCACCTGTGCGTTCATATTGGCACCATCCATATATACCTGACCGCCCGCGTCGTGAACTGCGTCAACAATCTCGCGGATGCGGCTCTCGAATACGCCGTGAGTAGATGGGTAGGTCACCATCAGACCGCACAACTCCGAAGAGTGCTCCTCTGCCTTTGCCTTCAAATCCTCGACATCGATATTTCCGTTTGCGTCGCACGCCACGGTGACAATCTTCATACCCGCCATTGCTGCCGACGCAGGGTTTGTGCCGTGAGCCGACGCAGGGATGAGGATGATGTTACGGTAACCCTGACCACGGCTCTGGTGGTAGGCACGGATAACCATCAAGCCCGCATACTCGCCCGCAGCGCCCGAGTTAGGCTGGAGTGAGCAACCAGCGAAGCCAGTGATTGTAGCCAAATCCTTCTCCAACTCGGCGATTAACTCGGTGTAACCCTCTGTCTGGTCGGCAGGGGCAAATGGGTGCATATTCTGGAAACCCGCGAGTGAGAGTGGCTGCATAATAGCCGCCGCGTTGAGCTTCATTGTGCACGAGCCGAGCGAAATCATTGAGTTCGCCAATGAGATATCGCGCAACTCCAACTGCTTGATATAGCGCATCATATCGCTCTCAGAGTGATACTTGTTGAAGATAGGCTCTGCAAGGATTGGGCTTGTACGCTTCACGCAGTCGCAGAGCGAAGGCTTGTCCGCAATCTTCACAGCCTTTGGCTTCTTGCCCGCCGCCTCGGCGAAGATAGCGACAATGGTGTTCACCTCCTCCTCGGTAGTGACCTCATCGGTTGAGAGGCGCACCTTGCCCTCCGATGGGTAGTAGAAGTTGAAGCCCGCCTCAAGTGCGATGTTCTGCACCACGGCAGCCTCGGTCTCCACCTCGATGGTGTCAAAGATATTCTTTGTTGTGAGCTTATATCCCATTGCCTCCAACGCCTCGGCGATAGCCACGGCTGAAGAGTGAGCGGTCATAGCGGCACGCTGCAAGCCCTCAGGACCATTGTAGATACAGTAGAAACCTGCCATCGAAGCCATCAATGCGGATGCAGTACAGATGTTTGATGTTGCCTTCTCGCGCTTGATATGCTGCTCGCGCATCTGCAACGACATACGCAGAGCCTTGTTGCCCATTCTGTCAACCGACACGCCGATGATGCGACCAGGGATGTTACGCTTGTAAGCCTCGCGGCACGCCATATAACCTGCCGATGGACCACCGAAGCCCATAGGGCAGCCCAGACGCTGTGTTGAGCCCACTGCGATATCTGCGCCCCACTCTGCTGGTGGGGTCAAAAGTACCAATGACAAGATGTCTGCAATGGCAGCCACCAATGCGCCAGCCTCGTGTGCTTTCTGGGCGAATGCCGAGTAGTCGCGCACCTCGCCGTTTACGGCTGGGGTCTGCATAATTGCGCCGAACTCCTTGCCCGAGAACTCATACTCATCGTAGCTGTCAACGATAAGTTCGATGCCGAATGGCTCGCTGCGGGTAAGGAGCACATCCAGAGCCTGTGGGAAGATATCCTTATCAACGAAGAGCTGGTTGCGACCCTCCTTCACAGCCTCGCGTGAGCGCAGGGCGTACATCATAAGCATAGCCTCGGCTGCCGCAGTAGCCTCGTCGAGCAGAGAGCAGTTTGCAATCTGCATACCTGTCAGTGAGAGGATAGCGGTCTGGTAGTTCAGCAGAGCCTCCAGACGACCCTGCGAAATCTCAGCCTGATATGGTGTGTAAGAGGTGTACCACGCTGGGTTCTCAAATACATTGCGGCTTACTACGGCTGGCACGGCGGTAGGGTAGTAGCCCATACCGATGAACGAGCGCATCTGCTGGTTCTTTGCTGCAAGCGCTGCGATGTGAGCCGAGAACTCATACTCGCTCATACCCTCAGGCAATGCGAGTGGCTTCTTCAAACGGATAGAGGCGGGAATTACCTGCGAGATAAGCTCCTCGACAGACTCTACGCCGATGACCTTCAGCATCTCTGCGAGGTCAGTTGGATTTGTCACGCCAATGTGGCGGTTTTGAAATTTGTCAAACATATCTTTAGTAGTTTTATTTTGTTAATTCCTGATCTTTATTCTAATATTTGAAACTGCTGCCGCCGATAAACTCGCGCAGGATGGATGTAGGTGGTATCTCATCTGGCACAATTGGCGTAAAATTATCGAGGAACTTCAGCAGTCGCTTCGCCTCGCCGAACTCGGGCACGGTGTCGGGCACCTCGCGCAGGATAGGCTCAACCTTCGAGCGCAGAACGGAAATCTCATAGAAGAGCGACGAGTTGAACATCACATCGGCATTCTCCTGATATGGGAAGATATGCTTCTGCTCGCCTCGGCGCACGCTTGGCCAGCGCTGGATTGTGGCGAGGGCGTTTGCTCCGCGTGTCGAGTAGTCGCGTGTGATGCGGCGCAGCAGGCGGTTGTCCGATGTTGCGATGCGAGAGAGGTTATCCATAGCAACCGAGGTCAGGCACGATACATAGATGCAGAACTTCTGGTTGCGGGGGATGCTTGGTGTGAGGCGTGGGTTGAGTCCGTGGATACCCTCCATAATGAGTACCGAGCGGTCGGAGAGTTTCAGCGGAGTCTCGTGCCACTGGCGTGTGCCTGTGATGAAGTCGTAGCGAGGCACCTCGACGCTCTCGCCAGCCATCAGGCGCTTGAGGTCGCTGTTCAGCAACTCAAGGTCGATAGCCTCCAAAGCCTCGAAGTCGTAGTCGCCGTTCTCATCCTTTGGCGTGCGCTCTCGGTCAACGAAGTAGTCGTCGAGCGAAATCAGCACAGGGTCAAGACCCAGTATGCGGAGCTGTATGCCCAGACGCTTCGATGTGGTTGTCTTGCCGCTTGACGAAGGGCCTGAGATGAGCACCACGCGAGTACCCTGAGAGTGGTTTGCCTCGGCAATCTGGTCGGCCATTGCGGCAATCTTCTTCTCGTGGAATGCCTCGGCAATCTTGATTAGTTCGCTGGTGTCGCCACCGAGAATCTTCTTGTTGAGGCGGCCAACGGTAGGCACGCCCATAATATCCACCCAGCGGTGATATTCGTGGAAGACATCAAACATCTTGTCCCACTGCACATCGAGGTCCAGTTTGTCGGGGTCGCCGTGTGTAGGCAGGGCGATGTAGAAGCCGTTGAAGTAGCGGCGCAGGTCGAACAGATGGATGTAACCCGAGTCGGGCGTAAGAGCGCCGTAGAAATAACCCACCATATCGTCCATACAGTAGATGTCGCTATAGAGGCGTGGGCGGGTGTTCAGCAGGTCAATCTTGTCGTCGAAGCCGAACTTCTGGTAAATCTTGTTGATATCCTCGGTGAGGATGTGGTAGCGGTTGATAGGGTGGTGGGCGTCGATAATCTTCTGCATCTGGTCACGCAGAGTAGCAATCTCCTCGTCGGTGATGGGCTTGCCATCGGCAAACTCGCAGTAGAAGCCTCTGCCCACAGTGTGGCGGATGAAGAACTGGCGCTCCTTGTAGAGGTCCCACACAGCCTTCTGGGCGATGAATGAGATGGTGCGCTGGTAGACACGGTAGCCCTCGAAGTGGGTGATGTCGATAAAACGCACCGCCAGCGGTTTGTAAATCTTGTAGTTGAGCTCCTTGATGCGGTTGTTCACATAGGCAGCCAGCATAGGATGCTTGCCGCCAAGACCCAACTTCTGCTCCAACTCCAGCAGGGATGTTCCTGCCACAACCTCCACCACAGAGGATGTATTTTGACATATTACCTTTACTGTCTCCATCTCACAAGAATTATTAATGATGTGTAAAGGTAGTGAATTTATTTATAAATTCCGCAGGAAGAAAAGATTATTTTTTTGAGTT
>JAFYOF010000189.1 GCA_017560305.1 Alistipes sp. | reverse complement strand
GCATCAGAGCCTGCAAACCGAGATGGCGGCGCTGAAGTACCAGATCAACCCCCACTTCTTTATGAACACGCTCAACAACATCCACGCCCTCATAGACATCGACACCGAGGAGGCTAAGAGGTCGGTGATTGAGCTCTCGAAGATGATGCGATATGTGCTCTACGACACCGAGAATCAGGTGACCGACATCCACAACGATGAGCACTTCATCGAGCACTACATAGCCCTGATGCGCATACGCTACACCGAGGCGGTGGACATTAAGTTTGAATGCGAGGGCGACATCCCGCTGGGCGGCAAGGTGCCTCCGCTGGTGCTGATTGTCTTTGTGGAAAACAGTTTCAAGCACGGCGTGAGTTACAACCGACCCTCATTCGTGCACATCAAACTGCGCTACGACAACGACTTCGCACACGCCGAGATACGCAACTCGCGCCACGAAAACCACTTCGTCACTGCGGGCGGCGTAGGACTAAAGAATGTGCGCAAGCGCCTGGATTTGATTTATGGTCCAGATGAATACACGCTGGACATTGACGATAAGAACCCAACGGAATACATTGTTAAACTCTCAATACCGATTGTGAAATGATAAGATGTATGGCAATTGACGATGAGCCACTGGCACTGCGTCAAATAAAAAGTTATATAGACCGCATCGAGGAGGCCGAGTTGGTGGTGATGTGCAGCAACGCCATCGAGGCAAAGCAGGTGCTTGAGCAGGAAAGCATAGATGTGATGTTTGTCGACATAAATATGCCCGATGTGAACGGACTCGACTTTGTGCGCAGCCTCGACGATGCGCCGATGGTAATCTTCACAACCGCCTACTCGGAGTACGCCATCGAGGGCTACCGACTTGACGCGGTGGACTACCTGCTCAAGCCATTCCCATTCGAGGACTTCAAGCGAGCAATCGAAAAGGCAAATTCACTGAACGAACTCTACAAGATGCGCCGCGAGAAACTCTCACCCGAGAGCGAGATTGAGTCTTCGGGCGAGAATCACGAGAAGGAGTGCGACTACATATCAATCAAGGCCGACTACAAGGTGACGCTGGTGAAGTACAACACCATCATCTACGCCGAGAGCGTGGGCGAGTATGTGCGCCTGCACCTGAACGACGGCTCAACACTCACAACGCTCTACCGCCTGAAGAATATGGAGTCGGCATTGCCTTCGGCAAACTTTATGCGAGTGCACCGCTCCTACATAGTAAACCTCTCGCGAGTAACAAGTTACACACGCGGAAAAATCTATCTTGACAATGGTGATTATGTGCCCGTGAGCCTGAACTACCGCGAGGCGTTCCGCGACTATCTGGCAAGCAAGAAGTAGGCTAACCCAGCACGGGGAATGATGCCATCGGGGTGTAACCCGATGTAGTATGCTCAAAGCAGAAGTGTTGCAGACCGTTGGTCATCACGACATAACGAGCGCCCAGCACGGCATTGTAGCGTGACACCTGCGAGAATACCTCCGAGCGGACACCCTCCGACGAGAAATCAACATCCACCGACTTGCACTCGGCAATGAGCAGCGGCCTGGCGTCAGCGCCCAGCACAACCACATCGGCACGCTGAGCCATACTGTTCAGCGGGATGGGATACTCCTCGACGATGCAGCGCAGAGGGGCCTTGCAGTGTGAGATGAGAAACTCCACCAAGTGACGGCGCACCCACTCCTCGGGAGTCAGCACGACATAGGTCGAGCGCACCCTGTCGAAGACCAGCGTGCGTCCTTTATCCTCCACAGCGTGCAAATTTATGCGCGGAAAGTTGAGTTTTGGCGGTTTATTCATCGTAGAAATAAAAATTTTCGTAACTTTGACCGACAAATATAGCAATTATAACCAAGATATGAAAAGATTTTTCTCAATCATAGCGCTCCTGACCCTAACGGCAAACCTGCTTTGCGGACAGGAGTACGACTCACCAGAGTACATCTCGCTCGGCCGTGAGAAGGCCCGCACGAAGGTTGTGCCCTACCCTACTGCCGAGGAGGCGCAGGCGCTGGGCGCAGGTATGGTGGCTTCGAAGTTTGTGCGCCCCGTGAAGGAGTGGACACGCACCGAGGAGGCTGATGCTGTGGTGTTTACATCGAAGTATGTCATTCCGTTTGTGTGGCTAAGCCGCATGGCGATACTCTATGTCGACGAGGCATCGGGTGCTTATGAGGTGATTATCAATGGTCAGAAGGTGGGCTACTCAGCCAACGCCTTCGCTCCCGCCGAGTTCAATGTGACCAAGGCGTCGAAGGAGGACCTCAACACCATCTCAATCCGCGTACTGAAGGACCACCCAAGCCGCAAGCTGGAGTGCTTCAACGACAAGACCGATGTCCACATCGGCGAGGTGTTCGTTATGTCGCAGCCAATGATTCGTGTGCGCGAGGTGTTGCACAACACCCGTGTCGATATGAAGAGCGAGTGGGCAAATGTTGATTTGGGCATCGTCGTAAAGACCGAGTCGCTCAACCCTAAAAAGGCACGCATCCACTATGAGTTGGTTGCTCCCGACACTACGGTTGTCACCTACGGTCACCGCGACATCACCATCGGTATGCGTGGCGAGGATACCATCAAATTTGCAGCACAAATCCCTTACGCCCTGACCTGGTGCGCCGAGATGCCAGTGCGCTACCGCCTCAACATCCGCACACAGGTGGAGGGTCGCAATGTGGAGTATCAGTCGCATATGATTGGCTTCCGCACGGTGGAGTCCGACAAGGAGGGCAACTTCTACATCAACGGCATCCAGACCGAGTTGTTCTACCGCGATTTCGACCCGCTGACCGTTACAGACAAGGATATCATCGCCGCTCGCGTGCTGAAATACAACGCCTTGCGCTTCAAGATGGGCGCCGTACCGCAGAATGTATATCGTATGTGCGACTCGCTGGGTATGTATGTCATCGCGCAGGTACCTATCAACTCTAGCAAGAGCGGATTGTCGCGTCAGGTGGGTGGCAACCCATCGAACGACCCACGCTGGAAGAATGCTTACCTCGACAGAGTCGAGACCTCATACCGCACCACACGCGGACACGCATCGGTGATTGGCTACATTATGGCAGAGGAGTCGTCAAACGGCATAAACCTCTATGAGAGTTACCTTCACCTGAAGAAGTGGGAGGCGAAGCGCCCAGTGGTCTACATCGACGCTGCGGGCGAGTGGAACAGCGATTAAATGCTTTGGTGCAGAGGGTTAGCGAGGGGGCGAAAGAAGAAATTTTAATGAATTTCGCCCAAAAATTTGCAGAAAAAGAAAATCTGCGCTATCTTTGCACCAGCAATCTGAATGATTGATGCCTCTTTAGCTCAGTTGGTAGAGCACGACACTCTTAATGTTGGGGTCCAGGGTTCGAGCCCCTGAGGGGGTACAGAAAGGGAAGAACGAGAGTTCTTCTCTTTTTTTTTGTGTTTACACACTTGGTAATATGCTAAATTTTCTCTAACTTTGAGGCAGGTTTTATGGTGCTTTGTAGCGATGCCGAAACCTATACGAAACCGAAAGGAGAATTTGTAAAAACCAATTTGGGATATCTGACACATGGATACAACTTGTAATAAATTTACTTTTATAGACCTTTTTGCAGGCGTAGGAGGTATTCGACTTGGTTTTGAACAGGCTTGCAAGGACTTAGGTTTCAATGCTGAATGTGTGTTTACAAGCGAGATAGATGAGTGGGCTTGTCGTACATATAGAAAGAATTTTCCAAATGATATACATGATCCCAAAAGTGATATAACCAAAGTAGATGAAACTAAACTGCCAGACTTTGATGTGTTGTTAGCTGGATTTCCTTGCCAAGCATTTTCCATTGCGGGTAAAAGGGGCGGTTTTGACGACACAAGAGGAACCCTATTTTTTGATGTTGCAAGAATCATTAAAGAGAAACAACCACAAGCATTTCTTCTAGAGAATGTTAAAGGGCTAATCAATCATAGAGGAGGTAAAACACTTGAAGTTATTGTTAATACTTTAGAAAAAGACCTTGGATATACGGTTTTTTATAAAGTCCTAAATGCAAAAGACTATGGGCTTGCTCAAATGCGTGAAAGAATATATATAGTTGGTTTTAGAGGTGATTGTGGAGGGGGCTTTGATTTTCCTCTACCAGTATCTAAATCAGAACTCAAGGTTATTCGTGATATAATAGAGGAAAATCCTGTTGATGCCAAATATTATTTATCAACAGTGTATATTGAATGTATAAAGGCTCACAAGGCTCGTCATCAAGCCAAAGGTCATGGTTTTGGTTACGAAATCCGCGACCTTGATGAAGTTGCAGGAGCAATAGTTTGTGGTGGAATGGGTAAAGAACGAAACTTGATTATTGATACTCGTCAAACCGATTTAACTCCTACAACACATATTAAAGGTGAGTATAATAGGGATGGACTTAGAAGAATGACCCCAAAAGAGTGGGAACGTCTTCAGGGTTTTCCTGATGACTGGACGGCAGGTATTGCTAATGTTCATCGTTACAAACAAATGGGAAATTCAGTTGCAGTTCCTGTAATTAAGGCTGTAGCATTTAATATGATTACAGAGCTTCAAAACCCTACTCAATATAAGAAGAAGGGAACAGTGGCTCAACTTGAATTAGGATTTTAACCTATATACTAAATGTAGAAAAATAGAGGTTAAACTTTAATATAATAACTTAGGCATACACCTTTAGGAGCTAAAGTCGGCAAACTTAAATAGATGACAAGAAGATGTATGTCCTCACTATCTGTGTATTAACATGGGTCGGTGGGGGTATTGTCATCTATGTTTGCCGACACAGTTTCTTACCCCCTCGCTCATGTTTTTCATAAAGTATGAAGTATATGTTTATGGAATCTTCGACTGGATAGTGATATTTAATCGAAGATTTTTTATATACATATTAAAGCAGATAGTTTATGGCTAAAAACATTGGCGAATATGATGAAATGCGTGCCAAATTACATCTTATTGAATTGCGAGATACAGGGAAGTCCGTTGTTATTGATGGTAGAACAGTTATAGTTCAATCTGTTAAAAATAATGGTATCGAATGTTCTTCGCTTCCTGTTGGAACAGTATTATCAATAATGACTGATTCTCAAATTGAGATTATGTCTAAACAAGTTGGTGCTTTCAAATCTCCTGCAGGAAGTAAGGCCGATGTCTATGTAAATGGTTTAGGTATTTCTGTTAAATCTCACCGAGGTGCAAATCCTGCTTTTCTTAATCATACGCACAGAGCTGGATTTTTGAAAGTGTGCAAACGAATTAATGTGAGTATTGTTAAATTAGATGAAATCATTAGAGATTACTGGGTGAAAAGGCTATCTGGAATCATTGGTGAAGATGTAAAGAACAGTGACCCTAATTCGCCATTCAAAGATCATCTTGCATATCTCAAGCCTATAATGAACTATTTTTTGTTTACAGGAACTGCACAAAAAGATTCTACATATCCTGCGGATTACATTCTTGACTTCACAGACCCCTTAAACGAATCTGGATGGAAGTTTTCTAGGGATGAATACCTTGATGATAATTGGGATCATATTATTTTCTCAGTTCGTTCAAAAGGAATGCCTAGCTCATATCCAAAAGGGAAAAACGCAATAGATATTGAGCCGTGGGTTAAAATGGCAGATGGACAATTTAAGGGCTCATTACACGGTCGTGCACAATTCTAACTGTTATGTGGTATTTTGCACTGAACAATTGGAGTTTTATTATGTATTGAGATAGGTATTGAAACTTAGACACGAAATAGACAAAATTGACAAACCTATTTCAAACAATCGATTGAAAATCATTGCTGTGTGAGCCTACACGCGGGTTTATGCCACGCCCTGAGGGGGTACAACAAAAGGTCCGATGGTTTTTCCATCGGATTTTTTGTTTATATACCCTCGGGCGAGAACCCTGGCGAAGTCCCCCTTTACCAAAGGGGGATTTAGGGGGAATGTCAATATCGAGCACTCGACTGCGCTTTGCAGTAGCGCAGTCGAGTCCACATTCAACACGCAAAAACAGAAAAGGAAGAACTAAAGTTCTTCTTTTTTTGTGTTGGGGTCAAAATAATTACGGTGCGAGGCGGGGATATTCGGCAGTATTTACTAATTTTGCGAAATAAATCTCGTTGCGATGCGATACATTGAGTTACTTTCTCCTGCGAAGGATCTGACGGCGGCGGTGGCCGCGATTGACCACGGTGCAGACGCCGTATATATGGGTGGCGTGCGCTTTGGTGCGCGTCAGGCTGCGGGTAACTCCATCGATGATATCGCGCGCGCTGCCGAGTATGCTCACCGCTATGGTGCGCGTCTGCACGCAACGCTCAACACCCTGCTCTTCGAGAGCGAGTTGCGCGATGCCGAGGCTCTTGCCCACGAGCTCATAGCCGCGGGCGTGGATGCGCTGATTGTGCAGGATATGGCATTCCGCGAGATGAACCTTCCCATAGAGATACACGCCTCAACGCAGGTGGGAAACACCACACCCGAGGGAGTCAAGTTCCTCGAGGAGTGCGGCTTTGCGCGCGTCATCCTTGAACGCTCGCTCACCCTTGAGCAGATTCGCCAGATATGTCAGGCAACAACTGCCGAGGTGGAGTGCTTCGTGCACGGCGCAATATGCGTGGGTCACAGCGGTCGCTGCTTCCTCTCACGCACTACATCACACCGCAGCGGTAATCGTGGCGAGTGTTCGCAGCCTTGCCGACTCCCCTACGACCTCAAGGACGAGCAGGGACGCACAATCCTTGCGGGCAAGCACCTCCTCTCGGTGAGAGATATGGACCTCTCGGACGAGTTGGAGCTGCTGATGGATGCGGGAATCACATCGTTCAAGATTGAGGGCCGACTCAAAGATGCGCGCTACATAAAGAATGTGGTGAGCCACTACCGCCGCCGCATTGACGACATCCTCGCCCGACGCACCGACATCATCCGCCCATCGGCTGGAAAATCTACAATAGAGTTCACACCCGACCCCGCGAAGAGTTTCACACGCGGCGCTTCGACCTATATGCTTCACGGCAAGCAGGCGGGCGTAGCCTCGTTCGACACGCCAAAGGCTATAGGCGAGTACATCGGTCAGGTGGAGCGCATCACAAAGCAGGGCTTCACGCTCGACAAGAGGGCTGACCTTGCCGCTGGAGATGGCATCTGCATACTCACCGCCGAGGGCATCAAGGGCACGAACATAAACGCCGTGGAGGGCACAACAATCATCCCCAACCGCAACGAAGGCATCGCCCGAGGAGCAAAGATTTACCGCAACTACGACCATCGTTTCACCCTCTCGCTCGACCGCAGCCGCACACGCCGCGCGGTGGATGTGAAGGCGTGGCTGACACTCTCGGCAGAGGGCTGCACGCTGAAGGTACAGGATGAGCAGGGCATCGAGGCTATGGTTGAGCGCAAGGAGACTTTGCAGCCCGCCAACGATGCGCAGAAGATGTGCGACACGGCACGCCGTCAGATTGAAAAGAGCGGCGGCACGATATTCTCCGTAACAGATGTTACGGTGGAGGGCGGCGAAAACTTCGCACCCGCATCACTTCTGAGCGATATGCGTCGTGAGGCGTTGGAGAGCCTGCTGAAGGCTCGCATCGCAGCACCACGACACCACAAGATTCTCGCCGACGATGGCTCGGCACGCTACCCCTGGCAGGTGGTTACCAAGTATGAGAATGTGACCAACTCTTTGGCGGAGCGCTTCTATCGTCGTCACGGCGTGGAGCAGATTGAGCCGGCGCTGGAGCTGCAGCCCACAACGCGCGAGCGTGTGATGGTGGCATCGTACTGCATCCGCCGCGAGATTGGCGAATGCCTGAAGGAGGGCTCGAAGTTGCGTGGCAACCTCTACATCGAGCACGGCGCTGCACACTACCGCCTGAACTTCGACTGCAAGCAGTGTCAGATGACGCTCACAGACTGCAGCTCACCACAAATGAAAAAATAAGGACAAGATATGACACAGTTACTCACCCCCAACTTCCCCGACTACGAACTCATCGACTCGGGCGATTTCGAGAAATTGGAGCGCTTCGGACGCTACATCACACGCCGACCAGAGCCACAGGCCATCTGGCACAAGTCACTCCCCGAGAAGGAGTGGCAGCGACTGGCGCACGCATCGTTTATGCGCACCTCATCATCAAAGAGCGACGAGCGTGGTGAGTGGCAGCGCAAGGCAGAGATGCCCGACCGCTGGACTGTAGAGTATCGTTACAAGCAGATGCGTCTGGAGATGCGTCTGGGCCTGACCTCGTTCAAGCATGTGGGTATCTTCCCCGAGCAGGCGGCGAACTGGAATTTCATCTATGACCGCATTGAGGCTCTCAAGGCTGATGGCTCGACGCCAAAGGTACTCAACCTCTTCGCCTACACGGGTGGCGCTACGCTGGCGGCTCGTGCCGCAGGGGCTGATGTGACCCATGTGGACTCGGTGAAGCAGGTGGTGACCTGGTCACGCGAGAATATGGAGCGCAGCGGCCTGGAGGGTGTGCGCTGGATTGTGGAGGACGCCCTGAAGTTCGTCAACCGCGAGGTGCGCCGAGGCAACCTCTACGATGGCATCATCCTTGACCCGCCAGCCTACGGCCGTGGTGCAAACGGCGAGAAGTGGGTGCTGGAGGAGAATATCGGCGAGATGCTGGAGTGTTGCGCAAAGTTGCTCAACCCCGAGAAGGGCTTCCTGGTATTAAATCTCTACTCGATGGGCTTGTCGGCTCTGCTCTCACGCACGGCATTGCGTCAGGCGTTTGGCAATACGGGCAAGGAGGAGTCGGGTGAGTTGTACTTTAGCGACCGCAACGGCAAGGAGCTTCCGTTGGGCACATTCTGCAGATTCTCGCGTCTATGATGAAGTTTTTTGAACTCTTCTACTCATTCCTGAAGATTGGACTCTTCACCTTCGGTGGTGGCTATGCTATGATACCCATCATCGAGCGTGAGGTGATTCATCGTAAGCATTGGATTCAGGAGCAGGAGTTCTTCGACCTGCTGACGCTGGCGCAGTCGGCACCAGGTCCTATCTCGCTCAACGCATCGGTCTTTGTCGGTTACAAGATGTACGGCTACCGAGGTGCGCTGGCGGCTCTGCTGGGCGTGGCGCTGCCCTCGTTTCTGATAATTCTGATTGTCGCCATATTCTTTTCGCAAATCAGGGAGAACCCCATCATCGATGCCGCATTCAAGGGTATGCGCCCTGTGGTGGTGGCGTTGATGTTTGCGCCCGTGGTGGGTCTGGCGAAGGGAATGAAGTGGTGGGCTATGGCTGTGGCTGGCGCGGTGGCGCTGGCTGTGTGGAATTTCGGCTTCTCGCCCATCTATCTGTTAATCATCGCCGCTGTGGCGGGTCTGCTCTGGGCGGCACGCCGAGGAAAGGAGGTTGAGCGATGATTTACCTGCAACTTTTCATAAGTTACCTGAAGATTGGCTTCTTCGGCTTCGGCGGAGGATATGCTATGTTGTCGCTCATCCACAACGAGGTGGTGTTGCAGAATGCGTGGCTCACCAACGAGGAGTTCACCAACATCGTAGCCATCTCGCAGATGACCCCAGGACCTATCGCAATCAACTCGGCGACCTATGTCGGCTACACCGTAGCGGGCTTTTGGGGCTCGGTGGTAGCTACCCTATCGGTCTGCCTGCCTGCGCTCACGCTGATGATTGTCATCACGCAATTCTTTATGCGACTCAAGGATAATCCCTATATGAAGAGCGTCATAGTCTTTATGTGCCCCGTGGTGATGGGTATGATTCTCTCGGGCGCGATGCTGCTGCTCCTGCCCGCCTCAAGCGAGGGGTCGAGCTTCATCGATGGCTGGAGCTGGGCACTGTTTGGCGTGGCGCTCATAGCCTCGCTCAAGAAGGTAAACCCCATTATGCTAATCGTTCTCTCGGCGGTGGCTGGCATTGCGATTTACTATCTTCCGACCTTAAGCCCTTTGATGAACTGATTGGTATCGAAGTGGTCACCGAGGTTTTTCTCTGTGACGCGCACACCGTTGAAACGCACATTCCTGAGCGTAACATTCTC
>JAFYOF010000188.1 GCA_017560305.1 Alistipes sp. | reverse complement strand
CAATTCTTCTCGGTCTTCAAATAGAACTCAAATGCACGCACCAATTCGCCACTCACTTCTGTAATTGGCAAATCTTCCTTATCGTATTTCAGTTTGATTAGCTCGGCAAGATAACGGGTGCAACTTTCGTAACGCCTTACGGTGATTAGGACAAAATCTTTACCAACCAATGCCCGACATTGTTCGTTATGTTCACGCATAGTGCCGATGATAGTGCGTACTTGCTCCACCTTTTTGTCCACTCCAAAGAACTTCTCCTGCAATATTCGGGCAGTGATAAGTTCCCCATTCTCTTCGAGTTGCGTGTAAATTCGGTGGAGTTTGATACGACTCTCCTCGATGTAATTGTTTAGCTCGGTAGATTTGCGACTTTTGCCCCTCGCACACTCCTTTGCCTGGTTCCACGACACAGGCTCAATGCTTTTGCGGATGTTTGTTTCTACTCTTGCGCCATTGACTGTGATACGCATACATACTGAAGCCTCTCCGTTCTTCAGCAACTTGGTTTTCTTGATAAAGAAAAGCACTTTAAATGAATCTCGTCTCATTTTCTCCTACTTTTAAATTAAACTTTTATTTGACAAAAGTAGGAATCCGAACCCGTTTTGACGCTATGCAAAATATTGTGAATCAGCGAAAAGCACTCTTTAAAGGTGGAGATATTTGGAACACCCGTTTGCTCCACCTCTTGCTCCACCAAAGGCGGTCGTGAACCGCACATTTTCGCGTTTTGGGAAAAAATAAAAAATCCCGATTTTCATTGAAAATCAGGATTTTACGTTGTTTTACTTTTCTTTGCTGTGGTGCCACCAGGAATCGAACCGGGGACACAAGGATTTTCAGTCCTTTGCTCTACCAACTGAGCTATGGCACCATCATCTATATGCTTCGTGTCTTAAAGCGAGTGCAAATATAAGGGCTTTTTTATTACTGTGCAAATATTTTGTAAAAAAAATGCAAAAATTTTCGTTTTTTCTTAAAAACCGACCTCTCAACCTCCAATCTCTCCTCGCATAAAAAACCGCCATTTCACTACTCAAACGCACCAAACGGCCTCACTATCAGCCACAAAGCCCCTAAAACAAGCAACTCCACCCTCAAAAGAGAGTGGAGTTGGCTATTTTTCACCTTTTCGACCGACCGCTGCCCGACAAACGCCTGACAAATGCTCAACAAATGCCCGACAATCGCACAACAATACTCAACCATCGCCGAAAACCTGCATCCGCAGCCGACAAAATTTAGAACATCAGCGCGCAGCCGACATAGAAATTCTGTGGACGAGCCTTGAACTTGTTGCCCTCGAGGTCAATCTTCGCTGCATTCAGCACGCTATGCTCAAAGCCGAGGAAAATCTGCCACTTGTCGTACAACTCAACGCCGACATTATAATTCAAACCGCAATCGAAGCGCTTGTATGAAACGCCGAATATATCGGTCTTGAGCTTGGCATCACCTGTCTTCACAACATCCTTGCCCACTACACCAAACGCAAGGTATGGACCAAGGCCACCGAAGAGCTGAACATCAGGCGTGAGAAGATACTTATAGCCGAAGTTCAATGGCACCTCAACATAACCCAGATTCTTACGGTTGTCCTTCCACTGACCGCCCTTGAGAGTATAGATTGCGCGTGCATCGGCATAGAAGCCCTCGGAGATATACTTCTCGAGGCTCAGCTCTGCCCTTGCACCAAGGTTAAAGCCCACGAAACAATCCGACGAGTTAAGACCCGCCATATTTACATTTGCGAAATTGACCGCACCCGTCACACCCCAACGCAACTCCTGCGCCGAGAGGGTGCAAGTAGCCACCACTGCTACTATTGCAAGAAATAACTTTTTCATTCTACCTACTTTTTAATGTTTACACTACAAATGTAGCACATTTTCGCAGATTAGCAAAATATCAATACTTTGTTGATACATAACCGCAAAAAATATTCTTAAATATCCTATAAAATCTTATCTTTGCACTATTAAGAGAACAATAAACGATAAATATATATAATATTATGACACGCATAATCTCTCCTTCGATGCTCTCGGCAGACTTCGGCAACCTTGAGCGCGACACAAAAATGATTGACCGTAGCGCGGCAGAGTGGGTACACATTGATGTTATGGATGGCGTATTTGTGCCAAACATCTCATTCGGTTTCCCAGTGATGAAGCCTATCCGCAAGGCTACCGACAAGGTGCTGGATGTTCACCTGATGATTGTCGAGCCCGAGAAGTATGTCAAGCGTTTTGTGGAGGCAGGTGCCGACTATGTGACATTCCACTACGAGGCTACCGAGCAGATTGACCTCTGCATCGACGAGATTCACTCAGCTGGCGCAAAGGCCGGTATCTCTATCAAGCCTGCTACCCCAGCATCGGTGTTGAAGGATATCCTGAGCAAGGTGGAACTTGTCTTGGTGATGAGCGTTGAGCCGGGCTTTGGCGGACAGTCATTTATGCCCGATTCGCTGGATAAGGTGCGCGAGTTGAAGGCTATGCGCGACGAGATGGGTCTTGATTTCCTGATTGAGATTGATGGAGGTATCTCATCGAAGAATGCCGGCGAGGTGTTTGCCGCAGGTTGCGACGCAGTGGTGGCTGGCAGCGCAGTCTTTGGCGCAGCAGACCCTGAGGCTGAGATTGTGAAGATGTTGGAGGCATAAATTAGGATTTCGTGATTTCATTAGATAACCTTACAGTCAGCTACGGCGGCTGGACCCTGTTTGATGGCATCTCGTTCCTCATCAACGAGAAGGACCGCATCGGTCTGGTCGGCAAGAATGGCGCTGGAAAGACTACCCTGCTACGCATCATCACGGGCGAGCAACAGCCCACCGAGGGCGCTGTGACCATCAATGGCGAGTGCAGCATCGGTTACCTGCCGCAGCAGATGCGCGTGGCTGATACAACGACCCTTAAAGCCGAGACAGAAAAGGCCTTTGACGAGGTTTTGCGCCTTGAAGCGGAGATTGCATCGCTCACAACCGAGATTGCCGAGCGCACAGACTATGAGTCGGAGTCATACGCCGACCTTCTGCATCGCCTGAACGATGCGCAGGACCGTTACCACATTTTGGGTGGCGACACACGCGAGGCGGATATCGAAAAGACCCTGCTCGGACTGGGCTTCAAGCGCACTGACTTTGACCGTGCCACATCGGAGTTCTCGGGCGGATGGCGTATGCGTATTGAGTTGGCGAAACTTCTGTTGCGTCGCCCCTCAATCTTCCTGCTTGACGAGCCTACCAACCACCTCGACATCGAGAGTATCCAGTGGCTGGAGGAGTACCTGAAGAATTACAACGGAGCAGTGCTGCTCATCTCTCACGATAGAGCCTTTTTGGATAATGTGACCACACGCACGGTGGAGCTCTCGCTGGGTCACATCTACGATTATAAAGTCCCCTACTCGAAGTTCGTTGAGTTGCGTGCCGAGCGCCGTGCACAGCAGATGGCGGCATACGAAAACCAGCAGAAGCTCATCGAAAAGACAGAGGAGTTCATCGAAAAATTCCGCTACAAACCAACAAAGAGCAATCAGGTGCAGTCACGCATCAAGCAGTTGGAGAAGTTGGAGCGCATAGAGGTCGAGGAGGAGGATTTGGCTACGCTGAACATCAAATTCCCGCCAGCGCCCCGCTCGGGTCAGATTGTGGCGGAGATTAAGGAGGTGGGCAAGGCCTTCGGCTCAAAGCGCATCTTCTCTGACGCGACATTCACCATCGAGCGAGGTCAGAAAATCGCCTTGGTGGGTCGCAACGGCGAAGGTAAGACCACTATGGCGAGGATGATTATCGGCGAGCTGGAGCAGACCGAGGGTACAATCCGTTTGGGCGCAAATGTGAACATCGGTTACTATGCGCAGAATCAGGATGACCTTATGGATGGCGAGTTTACCGTATTTGACACACTTGACCGAGTTGCTGTGGGTGACATCCGCACACGCCTGCGTGATATTCTGGGAGCGTTCCTGTTCCGTGGCGAGGATATTGAGAAGAAGGTGAAGGTGCTCTCGGGTGGTGAACGAAGCCGCTTGGCTATGGCGCGCCTGATGCTTGAGCCTTACAACCTTTTGGTGCTTGATGAGCCTACCAACCATATGGATATGCGCTCGAAGGATATTTTGAAGCGTGCTATTCAGAAGTACGATGGCACGGTAATCCTCGTGTCGCACGACCGAGACTTCCTGGATGGGCTTGTGGAGAAGGTCTACGAGTTCCGTGATGGAGGCGTGAAGGAGTATCTGGGAGGCATCTACTACTTCCTTGAGAAGCGCAAGGTGGAGTCATTGCAGGACATCGAGCGCAAGGATACCCCCGCGGCGGCAGCCTCAAAGGAGACCTCATCGGGCAAACTCAACTACGAGCAGCGCAAGGAGCAGGAGAAACTCATCCGCAAGATGCGCAAGGCGGTAGAGACCATCGAGGCAGAGTTGGCAACGGTTGAAGAAAAGATTGCCGCCTACGACAAGAAGTTCGCCACCGCAACCGACTACAACGAGGCAGACTACAAGGCCTACAACGACCTTAAAGCCCAGTACGACCACCTGATGCACGAGTGGGAGAAGGCAAGTTATGAATTGGAAATAACAGAAAATCAATAAAGATATGAGTGATATTGTATTTGGTATCCGCCCCGTTGCTGAGGCGATACAGACAGGCAAGCAGATTGAGCGTCTCTTCATCCGCAAGGGTGCTGAGGGTCAGTTGATGACCGAGTTGCGTGACCTCGCATTCCGCCACCGCATACGCATCCAGGAGGTGCCGGTTGAGAAACTCAACCGCCTCACAAAACTCAACCATCAGGGCGTGGTGGCTCAGATTGCCCCAATCGAATATGTTGAGTTGAGCGACATTCTGGAGCGTGTTCCCGAGGATGAGACTCCGCTTATCGTGTTGTTCGATGGCGTGACCGATGTGCGTAACTTCGGCGGCATCGCCCGCTCGGCAGAGTGCGCTGGTGCTCACGGATTGATTACCCCACTGAAAAACTCTGCGCCCGTGAACTCTGACGCTATGCGCTCGTCGGCTGGTGCGTTGAGCCGCATCCCAGTGTGCCGTGTAGGCTCTATCCGCAACACTATCAAGGCGTTGCAGGCAGAGGGTTTCCAGGCTGTTGCCGCTACCGAGAAGAGCACGAAGCTCATCTACGATGCCGACTTTACGAAGCCTACCGTTATCGTGATGGGTGCCGAGGATACAGGTATCTCAAAGGAGGTGCTGAAGCTCTGCGACGAGCAGTTGGCTATCCCTATGATTGGCGCAATCGAGTCACTCAATGTTGCTGCGGCGGCTGCCGTGATGCTCTTTGAGGTGGTACGCCAGCGAATCGGCTAACGATGAAATCTACGCTTCATCACCCCCGTTTGGGCGAGATTACCCTCTCATCCACCCGACGCTCCACGCGTCTGTCGTTGTCGGTGCGTCCCTCGGGCGAGGTGAGGTTGAGTTACCCTCCCTGCATTTCGCAAAAGCGAGCGCTGGAGTTTCTGGAGAGCAAGGCGGAATGGGTGTTGGGCGTGAAGGCAAAGTATGCTGCGCGTCCCGTGCGCAAGGCGTTGTCGCAGGCAGAGATTGAGCAGTTGCGCGCAGAGGCGAAGGAGTATCTTCCCCGCCGAGTGGCAGAGATTGCTGGGGCGTTGGGCTTCAGCTACGGCAAGATAACCATCCGTGCCGCCCGCACAAAGTGGGGCTGCTGCACCGCGCAGAACAACCTCTCGTTGAGCCTCTACCTGATGACTCTACCCCGCCACCTGCAGGACTATGTGATTGTCCACGAGTTGTGCCACACCATACACCACAACCACTCGGCGAAGTTTCACGCCCTGGTTGATAGGTGCTTGCAGGGCAGGGAGCGAGAACTGGCGAAGGAGTTAAGACTTTACAACATACCCTAATGGAAAAGATGATTGAGATATTCTCGGCTTTGGGCGAGCGTCTGGAGCACTTCGGCGAGGAGCAGACCTCGCAGGAGGTGATGCGTCGTGCCATCGAGGAGAATGGGTGGTTCTGCAGCCACGACATTCTGCTGGCGGTGGATGCCATCCGTGAGGAGTTTCTCAATCGTGAGAAGCTGGAGCGCTGGGCTGCGGCATATCATAAGGCAGAGCCTCGCAGGGTGGCTATCATTATGGCGGGCAACATCCCGCTGGTGGGTTTCTACGACCTGCTGTGCGTACTGATGGCGGGTCATACGGCACTCATAAAGCCCTCGAGCAAGGACAAGGTGCTGACCGACTACATCGTTTCTCTTCTGCGTGAGATTGAGCCTGAGATTCCAATTCTGAACTACACTGACGACGAGCCCATAGATATGGCTATCGCTACGGGAGGCGATCAGGCGGCACAACACTTCCGCACACGCTACGCCAACCTGCCGACCATCATCCGTGGCTCACGCCACTCACTGGCGGTACTCGATGGTAACGAGAGCGAGGAGGAGATTAAAGCCCTTGCGACAGACATCTTCTCACACAACGGACTTGGTTGTCGCAACATCTCGCTGGTGATGGTGCCAAGGGGCTACGACCTGAAGATTACCCCACCTGCCCACACAAATAAGATGATGGAGGGCAACTACCGCCAGAACAGAGCACTGAAGAGTATGCTGGGCGTGCCGTTCCGTGACCTTGGCGGATATATTGCCGTGGAGAGCAACTCATTTTCAGACAACATAAGTCAGATAAACTACCACACCTACGACTCCATCACCGAGGTCGAGCAGTGGATTGCCTCCAACGATGAGCGCATCCAGTGCGTCGTCTCAAACGCCGTCAACCACCCTCGCTGCGTAGCCTTCGGCAGGGCGCAGTACCCCACGCTGTGGGATGTGGCGGATGGAGTGGATGTAATGAACTTTTTAACCCAACAATAATGAGCAAGATTTACGATTTTGACAGTTATATAGAGCGTCGTGGCACACACTGCGTCAAGCACGATGGACTGAAGGAGAACTTCGGTCGTGACGACCTCATCCCCCTCTGGGTGGCAGATATGGACTTCCCTACGCCCGACTTTATCCGCGAGGCGCTGGTGGAGCGCATAAACCACCCCATCCTCGGCTACACCATCGAGTACGATGGCTACT
>JAFYOF010000187.1 GCA_017560305.1 Alistipes sp. | reverse complement strand
GGCAATGATTCACAACTGAATAACTTATTGACATCCTCGCCCGTACGACACGCCAGCATACGGTCCATAATGTCGCTGGTGTGGGTCAGCAGGGTGGCAATCTGCGAGAGTCGCAGGATAGGGTGGTTGTTGGGGTAAATCTTTGTGATTTTCCACTCCTCAGGCTCCATTGGCTCGATGGAGTATTTGGCTGCGAGGTAGGCGAAGTTGCGCTTCAGGTTGAGGATATACTCATCGTGAGGGTACAAATCCAGAAGACCCGATGCGCCAATCAGCATCGCCTCGATGTTTTGCGGCACCATCCTCTCGCGCAGAATCATTGCGTATGCCACGCGGCGCGACAGGGTGTCGAATGCCTGCTTGTTATCCACGCCGCCCATTGTGCGGAGCAGCATAATGTAGAATGTCTGCTGCCAGTTCTGCTCGCTCTCGAGGAATATCTGCTTGATGTCGCCATACTTGCGGTTGAGGCGCTCGAAACTCAAGGTGTTGTAGATGGCCAGGCGCTTCAGCGTCCCTATCTTATGCAAAAAACCGCCACAGCCGAAGTACGATGCCCCGGCTTTCAGACGGTTTATATGACGCTTCATCTCGTCCATACTTTTCCCTGATTAGAGGAGATTGAGTTCCAGCAGAGCCTCCTCGCTCATCATCGAACGGTCCCATGGTGGGTCGAATGTGAGGATGATGTTCACCTCGTTCACGCCGTTAATCTTCTTCACCTGCGTGTTGATGTCCTCGATGAGCATATCCGCCATCGGGCAGTTTGGCGCGGTGAGGGTCATACGGATGTTTGCCACGCCCTCGGGGTCGTAGTCAATCTCGTAGATAAGTCCCAGGTCGTAGATGTTTACGGGAATCTCTGGGTCGTATATGTTTTTGAGTGTCAGCACGATGTCGTGCTCCACGCGTAAAATATCTTCGGGTGTCATTTCTGCGTTTTATGCTTGACGGGATGTGAGCGCCAGGGCGTACATCTTCATCTGTTTAATCATTGCGATGAGTCCATTGCTGCGTGTCGGTGAGAGGTTTTCGCCCAGACCGATGGCGTCAATGAAGTAGAGGTCAAGGTCGACAATCTCCTGTGGCGTGCGGCCGTTCATCACACGGATGAGCAGGGCGATGATGCCCTTGGTGATGATGGCGTCGCTGTCGGCAGAGTAGAAAATCCTGCCATCCTCGGTGCGGGCATCCACCCACACACGCGACTGGCAACCCTTGATGACATACTGCTCCGTGCGGTGTTCCTCTGCGATGGCTGGCAGAGAGTCGCTCAACTCGATGAGGTAGTCGTACTTGTCCAGCCACTCGTCAAAGACTGCGAACTCCTCGATAATCTCTTCCTGAATAGTATCTTTCATAGTTTCAATGCGTTAAAAAATATCCAATACCTCGCCCTCGGCAGCCGAAGGAGCGCTCACGCCCAGCATATGAGCCTGCGTAGCCGCCAGTGAGGTTATATCCACCTTCTCGGTGCGTCGTGCGGCATTTAGACCGCCACCATAGATGATGAGCGGCACATGGGTGTCGTAACGATACATCGAGCCCGACATCGAACGGATGTTGTCCTTTTCGGTAATCCATCCCGGCATCAGGTTTATAATCACATCGCCCGAGCGGCGAGGGTAGAATCCATTCTGCACCTTGCGGCCATAACCGCTGCCGAAGTAGCTGCTACGCAGAGCCTCTGCCGAGAGGGCGTGCGCCACGCCACGCAACTGCATCACGAATGTGGCAACATCGTACTGCATATCTGCAATCGAGAGACCCTTGTCGTAGATGAGGTTGTGGTTGAGGTAGATAGCGTTGTCAATCACACCCAAAACCCAGTCGCCGTTGCCGTGCTGTGCACCGATGAAGGCGTTGGTGATGACCTCTGCCTGACGCACATTGAAGCGCTCCAACTCCTTGCCCTGGGCGTTGTATGCGGGGCTTGAGCCGTGGTCGGAGGTGAGTGTGATGATGATGTCGCGTGGGTCGGTCACCTGCGCCAAAGTGAATGTGAGGAACTCCTCAAGGTCGCGGTCAAGGCGGTAGAGCATATCCTCATACTCGATTGACTCCACACCATAGCGGCTGCTGATGAGGCGTGGCGTGTCGAGTACGATGTTGAGCACATCGACCTGCTCGTCGCTACCCATATCGTTCTTTGCGATGGTCTGCTTGGCGAAGGCGAGGATGGCGGTGTTGCCCGCTGGGGTATAGCACATCTGCTCATAGACATCCATCAGGTTGCCCGTAGCCAGTGGCGCAGTGTCCTCCAGACGGTTGATGCGCTTGTTGGGGCTATCCTTGGCTACATTTATGCTGATAACCTGCGAATTGACATACTTGTCGATGTCAAACATAGGTGTCCAACTCTTGATGATAAAGTCCTCGTTGCTGTCGTTGCGGTTGTAGTCCAGAATCCAGCGTGGGAGTTCTTTGGTGTAGTATGACGATGTTGTCCAGTCGCTCTGCAAGTTCTCCATCCAGTATGCCTCGCCCGCGTGACCCGCCATAACGATGGCTGAAAGGGGCTCAACGGCTATGGTGCGGATGATGCTCTGGTCGTTGGACTCTACTACGGCGTCGCTGATGGTCTCGGCGTGGAGTTGGCGGGGCGAGTAGTTGCCCGAGCCGCTACTGTAATTCACGCTCTGCTCCTTGCTGTCGTCGATGAGGTTCACTTGCTTGTTGCCCACATAGTCAAACCAGCGGTCCGACACTACGCCGTGCACCGATGGCTGCGCTCCCGTTGAGATTGTAGCCAGCGAGACGGGTGTTGTGGTCTGCATATAGTCGTAGGATGCGTTTGTAAACCATACGCCCTCGTTCTTCAGGCGCGCGAAACCTCCGTTTGTGAAGTTTGCGGCGTAGCGGTTGAGGTCGTTGGCGTGCATCGAACTCACCACGATGTTCACCATCAGGCGTGGCTTGCTCGCAGGCTCCTGCGCCGATGCGGTGTAAGTCGTTAAGAGAACGACAATTAGAGTGATATATCTGAATATTCTTGCCATAGCGGTAAATGTTGTGAATGCAAAATTACTATAAAATTTATAAATGTGCGACAAAAGACTCTTTTTCCTCGCTGAAATCAAGGGTGGGGTAGTGTCGCAAGATATCCTCTATCTCGCCCAGTTGCTTGCGGCAGAAGAGTTTGTGGCTCTCTGACTGTGAGTCGAATGGGCGGTGTGATGCCGCGCGCGAAATCTTCTCCAGGCGCTTGATTAACTCCAGCGTCTCGGCGGAAAATGCCACTTGTGAAAACCTCTGCCAGATGTAGTCAATCGCCAGTGGCGAGGGGTGAACCATATCCTCGGCATAGAAGCGGTAGTCGCGCAGTTCATCGTTCATAATCTCAAACGAGGGGAAGTATGAAGCGTTCTCCGTGCGCCCAATTATCTCGGCAATCGCTACGCGCAAGGTCGCCTTGCTCAATGAGTTCTGCTCCAGACCATCGCCCAGGTGGCGGATGGGACTAACGGTGAAAATCACGCGCTTCCCCTTTAACGCGGTGTTCAACAACTCGCTCCAGCGCGTGGCAATATCCTCTGCGGAAAGCATCGTGCGCTGAAAGAGCGACTGCGGCTGCTTGTGGCAGTTGGCAACAACGGTGCCACTCTCCCCAAGGTGATAGACCCACGCCGTACCGAAGGTGACGATGATGGTGTCCGCCTGCTTAAGTGCCTCTGCGCCCTTTGAGAGTGCCGACTGCATCGCGTTGAGAGCCTGCTGCTTGTCGGCGGCAGAGAATGAGGAGTGGAAATCGTAACTGAACCAGTGGCCATTAGCGTGGTGCAGTTCCTCCTCCGCAATGCCCCTGCCCGATGCCATTCGCTCGATGGATGCGGCGATGGATTCGGGGTTGAAAAGTATGCCTGTGGGCGAGGATGTGGTGTGGAATTTCGCACACTTCAGGCGCTCTGCCATATTCTGGGCAAAGCACGACCCGATGGAGAAGATTTTGGCGCAGTGGTCAATCTTCTCGGCGAAGGGGTTAATTGCTATGTGTGTAAAAAATTCCATCCTAAATCTCGCTTAACTCCAACCAGCGCATCTCCTTCTCCTCCAATGAGTTGATTATATCTGCAATCTTTGCGGCTGTGGAGGTTAGTTCCTCGTGCGAGAGCGTGCCCGACGAGAGCAGAGCCTCCAACTCGCCCTTCTCCTGCTCCAGCGCAGGAATATCCTTTTCCAACTGCTCCAACTCGCGCTGCTCCTTGAACGAAAGTTTGCGGCGCGAAGGTGTGGCGCTGGTCTGTGGTTTCGTGTTCTTTTGTGCCTTCTCGGCGGCGATGCGTGCCTCACGCGCCTGCTCCGCCTCCTGCTCCTTGATATATTCGCGGTACTCGCTGTACTGACCCACAAAGTCCTTCACCGCACCGCCCTCACGGAAGATGAAGAGGTGATCGACGGTCTTGTCAAGGAAGTAGCGGTCGTGCGATACAATCAGCAGACATCCCTTAAACGATGAGAGATACTCCTCCAGTACATTCAGCGTGAGGATGTCGAGGTCGTTTGTCGGCTCATCGAGAATCAGGAAGTTGGGGTTACGCATCAGCACTGTGAGCAGATAGAGTCGGCGCTGCTCGCCACCGCTCAAAATCTCCACGCGCTTGTTGAGTGTCTCGGGCGGGAAGAG
>JAFYOF010000186.1 GCA_017560305.1 Alistipes sp. | reverse complement strand
CTTTCAAGCGCATTATCGACATCTACTCTTCAACCCCAAAGACTATCGATGCTTTGATGAAGCTCGAGTTGCCTTCAGGTGTTGAGGTACAGATTCAGGTTTGATAAGACCGACATATAGCCATCGAGAGGCGCATTGATTTGTTGCGCCTCCCCGATGTGCGGTCTTTCCCGAAAGGGCGAGACGAACAAAAACAAAGAAATATACATTATATTTATAATATTTCACAAATCACTTTTTTTAACAAACGTAATTCGACAGAAAAATGTCAGGACTAATTGGAAAGAAAATCGGAATGACTTCCGTTTACAGTGCCGAGGGTAAGAACATACCATGCACTGTCATTGAGGCTGGTCCGTGTGTAGTTACGCAAATCAAGACAGTTGAGAAGGATTCTTACGAGGCTGTTCAGATTGCCTATGACGACAAGAGTGAAAAACACACCAGCAACAGTTTGTTAGGTCACTTCAAGAAGGCCGGCACAACCCCAAAGCGTAAGTTGGCTGAGTTTAAGGGTATGCCAGAGGTGAACCTTGGTGATGTATTGGGCGTTGATATGTTCACAGAGGAGGACTGGGTTGACGTTACAGGTATCTCTAAGGGTAAGGGCTTCCAGGGTGTAGTTAAGCGTCACGGTTTCGGTGGTGTGGGTGGTCAGACTCACGGTCAGCACAACCGTCAGCGTAAGCCAGGTTCACTTGGTGCTTCATCTTATCCATCACGCGTATTTAAGGGCAAGCGTTTGGCTGGCCGTATGGGTGGTGATCAGGTTAAGGTTCTTAACTTGAAAGTTTTAAAGGTAATTCCCGAGAATAACCTCATCTTGGTGAAGGGTTCTATTCCAGGGGCAAAGGGTGCTTATTTAACAATTGAGAAGTAGTATGGAATTAGCAGTATTGAACTCACAGGGACAGGAGACTGGTCGTAAGGTAGTCCTTTCAGATGCAGTTTTCGGCGTGGAGGCTAATGACCACGCTATCTATCTCGACGTTAAGCAGTATTTGGCTGATCAGCGTCAGGGAACTCACAAGGCAAAGCAGCGTAACGAGGTAGCTGGTTCTACTCGTAAGCTCAAGCGCCAGAAGGGTACTGGTGGTGCTCGTTGCGGTAGCATCAAGTCGCCATTGTTCCCAGGTGGTGGTCGCATCTTTGGTCCTGTACCTCGCGACTACAGCTTCAAGCTCAACAAGAAGCTTAAGCGTTTGGCTCGTCGTAGCGCACTTACTTACAAGGCACAGGCTGGTGCTATCAATGTAATTGAGAACCTTCAGTTGGAGGCTCCAAAGACAAAGCAGGTAATCGCGCTCACAAAGGCCTTGAATGTCGAGAACAAGAAGGTATTGCTCATCCTGCCGGAGGGTAACGCAAATCTTCAGCTCTCATGCCGCAACATTCCTTCAGTAAAGCCTATCTTGGCACAGAATGTTAACACCTATGAGGTGATGAACGCAAATGTGCTCGTAATGGTTGAGGGTGCGGAGAATGTATTGAATGTAATGTTAGCTTAAAAAACGAAAGAAAGATGGAAGTAATTATTAAGCCAATTTTGACCGAGAAGATGACGATTCAGGGCGAGAAGCTGAATCGCTACGGTTTCATCGTTGATGTACGAGCTAACAAGCTGCAGATTCGTAACGCCGTAGAGCAGATGTACAATGTAGTTGTTACAGATGTGAATACAATTCGTTGTATGGGCAAGCTCAAGAGCCGCTATACAAAGGCTGGTCTCTTGGAGGGTCGCGCTAATAACTTCAAGAAGGCTATTGTCACCTTGAAGGATGGAGATAAGATTGATTTTTACAGTAATATCTAAGAGAGATGGCAGTAAGAAAGTTTAAGCCAGTTACAGCTGGTACAAGACATAAGATCATTGGTTCGTTTAGCGAGATTACTTGCTCAACACCAGAGAAGTCGTTGCTGAGTCCAAAGAAGAGCACGGGTGGTCGTAACAATACAGGTAAGATGACTGTACGCTACATTGGTGGCGGTCACAAGCAGATGTATCGTAATGTTGACTTCAAGCGTGCAAAGGACGGTATTACTGCAACTGTAAAGACTATTGAGTACGATCCAAATCGTACAGCACGCATTGCACTTGTTGTGTACGCAGACGGTGAGAAGAGCTACATCTTGGCTCCAAACGGCTTGCAGGTAGGTCAGACTATCGTAAGCGGTCCAGGCGTAGCACCTGAGGTAGGTAACACTCTCCCATTGAGTGAGATTCCACTCGGTACCGTTGTTCACAACATTGAACTCTACCCAGGCCAGGGTGCAGCTATGGCTCGCTCGGCTGGTTCGTATGCTCAGCTTTTGGCACGCGAGGGCAAGTTTGCCATCATCAAGTTGCCTTCAGGTGAGACTCGTATGGTACTCGTTACTTGCCGCGCTACAGTAGGTGTTGTATCAAATGTTGATCACAACCTCGAGTCATCAGGTAAGGCAGGTCGTAGCCGTTGGCAGGGTCGCCGCCCACACAACCGTGGTGTCGTAATGAACCCTGTTGATCACCCAATGGGTGGTGGTGAAGGTCGCGCATCTGGTGGTCACCCACGTTCGCGCAAGGGATTGTTGGCAAAGGGCTACAAGACTCGTAATCCTAAGAAGACAACCTCTAAGTTTATTATTTCAAAGCGTAAAAAGTAATTAAATAGAGTATCATAATGAGCCGTTCATTAAAAAAAGGACCATTTATTGATCCAAAGCTCGAGGCTAAGGTTGTAGCTCAGGCAGAGGGCAATAAGAAGACAGTCATCAAGACTTGGTCACGAGCAAGTATGATTTCGCCTGACTTCGTAGGTCAGACAATCGCTGTCCACAACGGAAATAAGTTCATTCCCGTTTATGTAACAGAGAATATGGTGGGTCATAAGTTGGGTGAGTTCGCTCCAACCCGTAATTTCCGTGGTCACGGAGGTAACAAGAAAAAATAGTTAGACAATGGGTGCAAGAAAAGCAATAAGAGCCGAGAAATTAAAGGCTGAAAAGAAGCAGAAGGCTATCGCGATTATGCGCGATTGTCCAACCTCACCCCGTAAGATGCGCCTCGTTGCTGACATCATTCGCGGTGTAGAGATTAACAAGGCACTGGGTATCCTTCGCTATTCAAAGAAGGAGGCGTCTATCCGTTTGGAGAAGTTGCTTAAGTCAGCTATCGCAAACTGGGAGGCAAAGAACGAGAACGAGCGTTTGGAGGATGTAACACTCTGCGTAAAGGAGATCACTGTTGATTGCGGTCGTATGTTGAAGCGCATTCAGCCAGCTCCACAGGGTCGCGCTCACCGTATTCGTAAGCGTTCTAACCATGTGACTATCGTAGTAGATAAAATGGTAACTGCAGAAAACAACTAAGCAAATGGGACAGAAAGTAAATCCAATAGCAAACCGTCTTGGTATCACCAAAGGTTGGGACTCTAACTGGTTTGGTGGTCGCGATTTCTCAGAGAAGTTGGTAGAAGACGCTAAGATTCGTAAGTACTTGAATGTCCGTTTGGCGAAGGCAAGTATTTCAAAGATTATCATCGAGCGTACGCTCAAGTTGGTTACAGTAACTATCTCAACTGCACGCCCAGGTATCATCATCGGTAAGGGCGGTCAGGAGGTTGACAAGCTCAAGGAGGAGTTGAAGAAGCTCACTGGTAAGGAGATTCAGATCAACATCTTCGAGATCAAGCGTCCAGAGGTTGATGCTGTTATCGTAGCAAACAACATCGCTCGTCAGTTGGAGGGTCGTGTATCATACCGTCGCGCAATCAAGACCTCTATCGCATCAGCAATGCGTATGGGTGCTGAGGGTATCAAGGTACAGATCTCAGGTCGTGTAGGCGGCGCCGAGATGGCTCGCTCAGAGACAATAAAGGAGGGTCGTATTCCATTGCACACATTCCGTGCAGATGTAGATTACTTCTTGGCAGAGGCACTTACTAAGGTAGGTATCCTCGGTATCAAGACTTGGATCTGCCACGGTACAGTGTATGGCAAGCGCGACTTGTTCGAGATGCAGGGCGCAGCGTCACAGCAGCAGGGTGGCTCACAGCAGCACCGTGGTGGTAAGGGCGCTCCACGCAAGAGAAGAAATAACAATAAGTAGGACCTTTTAAAGCGAAAAGACAGTTATGTTACAGCCAAAAAAGACCAAATTTAGAAGAATGCAGAAGGGTCGTATGAAGGGTTTCGCTCAGAGAGGAAACCAGCTTGCATACGGTTCATTCGGAATCAAGGCACTTGAGTCAACTTGGATCACAGGTCGCCAGATCGAGGCAGCTCGTCAGGCTATCACCCGTTACATGAAGCGTGAGGGTCAGATCTGGATCCGTATCTTCCCTGATAAGCCTATCACAAAGAAGCCTGCAGAGGTTCGTATGGGTAAGGGTAAGGGTAATCCAGAAGGATTCGTAGCACCTGTTACCCCAGGTCGTATCCTTTTCGAGGCAGAGGGTGTACCATTGGAGATTGCACAGGAGGCACTCCGCTTGGGCGCTCAGAAGTTGCCTATTACAACTAAGTTTATTGTAAGACGCGACTATGTTGAATAGTCTTTAAACTGAAAAGAGAATGAAAAGTGCTGAAATAAAGGATATGTCAATCCAGGACTTGCAGGAGCGCATCGATGCAGAGAAGGCGAAGCTCGCTACTTTGAAGGTGCAGCACGCTGTGTCACCTGTTGAGGATCCTTCAATTATTAAGAAATCTCGCAGAGATATAGCTCGTATGCTGACAATCCTGCGTCAAAAGACCGCTAAATAATTACCACTATGGAAAGAAATCTTAGAAAAGAGCGTATTGGCTTGGTTGTCAGCAACAAAATGGAGAAGACCATTGTGGTTGCAGTAGAGCGTAAGGTTAAGCACCCTATCTACGGTAAGTTCCAGAACAAGACTACCAAGTTTGTAGCCGAGTGCTTGGATTCATCTGTAAACGAGGGCGATACTGTTCGCATTATGGAGACCCGCCCTTTGAGCAAGACCAAGCGTTGGAGATTAGTACAAATTATTGAAAGAGCTAAGTAGTTATGATACAGCAAGAAAGCAGACTCGTAGTAGCAGACAACAGCGGTGCAAAGGAGGTTCTTTGTATTCGTGTGCTTGGCGGAACAAAGCGTCGCTACGCCTCTATCGGCGATAAGATCGTGGTAGCGGTAAAGAGCGCTAGCCCTTCAGGTGATGTAAAGAAGGGTGCCGTTTCAAAGGCGGTGGTAGTTAGAACGACCAAGGAGATTCGCCGTGCGAATGGTTCATACATCCGTTTCGACGACAACGCCGTAGTTCTCCTTAACAACCAGGGTGAGATGCGTGGTACTCGTATCTTCGGTCCAGTAGCTCGTGAGTTGCGCGACCAGTATATGAAGATCATCTCATTGGCACCTGAAGTATTGTAATATTAAAACACAGTAGAAAGATGTCAGTTAAGTTACATATTAAGAAAGGGGATATGGTTTACGTCAACGCTGGTGACAACAAGGGTCAGCAGGGTAAGGTATTGAAGGTAGATGCTGCAAAGCAGCGCGCTATCGTCGAGGGCGTGAATATGTGCAAGAAGGCTACAAAGCCAAACGCACAGAATCCTCAGGGTGGAATCATCGAGCAGGAGGCTCCGATTCACATCTCTAACTTGCAGGTGCTCGACCCACAGAGTGGCAAGGCTACTCGCATCGGTCGTAAGGCAAATGCAGAAGGTAAATTAGTTCGTTACGCTAAAAAGTCAGGAGAGGAGATCAAATAATGGCATACGTACCAACACTCAAAACACAGTACAAGGAGCAGATTATTCCTGCTCTTATGAAGGAGTTTGGCTACACTAGCGTAATGCAGTGTCCAAAGCTCGAGAAGATCGTGGTTAACCAGGGTATGGGTCAGGCAGTAGCAGATAAGAAGCTTATCGATGTTGCTCAGGCTGAGCTTACTCAGATCACAGGTCAGAAGGCAGTTCAGACAAAGTCAAGAAAGGATATCTCTAACTTCAAGTTGCGTAAGGGTATGCCTATCGGTGTGCGTGTAACACTCCGTGGCGAGCGTATGTACGAGTTCTTGGAGCGTTTGATCGCAGTGGCAATGCCTCGCGTTCGTGACTTCAAGGGTATCAACGAGAAGTTCGATGGTCGCGGTAACTACACATTGGGTATCACCGAGCAGATCATCTTCCCAGAGATCGATATCGACAAGATCACTAAGATCTTCGGTATGGAGATTACCTTCGTAACTACGGCACAGACCGATGCAGAGGGTTACGCCCTGTTGCGTGAGTTCGGCTTGCCATTTAAGAACGCTAAAAAGAACAACCAGTAATATGGCAAAGGAATCAATGAAGGCACGCGAGGTAAAGCGTGTAAAACTTGCAAACCGTTACGCTCACAAGCGTGAGGAGATCGCTGCACAGTTGAAGGCAGGTGAGATTGACCACGAGGAGGCTTGGATCGCTCTCTCAAAGTTGCCACGCAACTCTAACCCAATCCGCCAGCACAACCGTTGCATGTTGACTGGTCGTCCTAAGGGTTATATGCGCCAGTTCGGTATCAGCCGTATTCAGTTCCGTGAGATGGCATCAAACGGTCTGATCCCAGGTGT
>JAFYOF010000185.1 GCA_017560305.1 Alistipes sp. | reverse complement strand
CGCTCAATCTTTGGCTCGTTGTAGAGCCAGCCACGGCGCTGCTCGTCGTAGATTGAGGCGGTGGTTGTTGGCGAGTCAATCTCGCACTGATAGCCATACACCACGCCATTGCGGTATGCCTTGTCGGAGTGGCTACGCAACTGCACACCCGAGTTCACACCCTCGTCGGCCTTGAACTCATACTCCAGAATAAAGTCGCCATACTCGGCCTTTGTCGCCAGGAAGGTATTTGGCTGACCAAAGGTGCATACACCCACCAACTCGCCCTTCTCGACTTTGTATCGAGCCTTACCGCCCAACTTAACCCAACCATTCAGGTTACGACCATTAAAGAGTTCTGTCCAACCCTCTCTCTCCTGCGCTCTTGGCGCACACATCACACATACGGCAAACACTGCCAACAAAAACAATCTCTTCATATTAGGTTTAGTGTTTTATAATTTGTTTTAGGTTTTTATTCTTTATGGGATATTCCCTCTATCAAGCCAGACGCCAAGAGTGTATTCCTTCTTGCTTTGTAATTGTATAACGATAACTATTTTGAGGCTGGTCGCAGATTGGAGATGCGGAGCATACTAAAGCGTATGTGAGCAATCGACAATCAAGCCAGACGCCAAAAGAGTATTGTTAGACAATTACAACTTGATGTCGTAAATCTGGATAACACCCACCAAACCGCCGTTATCATCAGTCACGAGCAGCGAATTAACCTTGTAAGAGGTCATCAACTTCTCCGCCTCAACGAGTTTTGCGTTGGCGTTGATTGACTTTGGCGAGCGTGTCGCAATGTCAATGGCGCGGATGTTGAAAAACTCTGCCTGACGGCTCTCCATCGCGCGGCGCACATCGCCATCGGTAACGATACCCGCAATCTTCTCGCCCTCCATAATGATGATAAGACCCAAGCCGCCGCGACTCATCTTGTGAATCATCTCGGTTGCCGAGCAGTCAGCCGACACCACTGGCAACTCGCTCTTACGCATCACATTGCCTACTCTCATCAGCAATCTGCGACCGAGGCTGCCACCTGGGTGGAAGCGGGCAAAGTCCATCGCCGTAAACTCACGCGCCTTCATCAGCGCCACCGCCAACGCATCGCCCATAGCAATCTGCGCCGTTGTGGATGTCGTAGGGGCGAGGTGCAGGATGCAAGCCTCCTCCTTAACGCACACATCGAGGTGGATGTTTGAGTTCTTGGCAAGGGTCGATTCGCGGTTGCCAGTCATAGAAATCAGCACATTGCCGTTGGAGTGGATGAATGGCACAATCTTCAACACCTCGTCGGTCTCGCCCGAGTATGAGAGTGCAAGAATCACATCCTCCTTTGAAATCATACCAAGGTCGCCGTGGAACGCCTCGCCTGGGTGGAGATAGAAACTTGGCGTGCCTGTGCTTGCCAGCGTTGCCGCAATCTTGCGACCCACCAGACCCGACTTGCCCATACCCGTAACGATGAGCTTGCCGTTGCACGCCAGAACACTCTTCACCGCCTCAACGAACTCCTCGCCGAGGTTTGCCGCCATAGCGCTCAACGCCTCCGCCTCAACCTGAAGCGTGCGCTGTGCCAACTCTACTATCTGCTCTGAAGTAAAATTCATTTTCTTTCGTTTTAAGTCTAAATCAAACTCTTCACCACCGCCTCGAACTTATCGAGCTCAAGCATATTTGCCGCATCGCTCATACCGTGGTCAGGGTCGGGGTGAATCTCAAAGAAGAAGCCATTAGCACCAAACGCCTTTGCCGCCTGCGCCATCGCTGGCACGAACTCGCGGTTACCGCCAGTCTTGCCACCCGCAGCACCCGGGCGCTGAACGCTGTGCGTGCAGTCCATCACTACGGTCTGCGCTATCTTCTTCATATCGGGGATGTTGCGGAAGTCAACCACAAGGTTGTTGTAGCCGTACATATTGCCTCGCTCGGTGAGCCACACCTCCTTGGCACCCGACTTCACCGCCTTCTCGTAAGGGTAAATCATATCCTCGCCCGAGAGGAACTGCGCCTTCTTGATGTTCACAATCTTGCCAGTCTGCGCCGCTGCAACCAACAAATCGGTCTGACGACAGAGGAACGCAGGAATCTGCACCACATCGACAACCTCGCCCGCTGGGGCTGCCTGCCACGCCTCGTGAATGTCGGTGCAGAGCTTCAAGCCCCACTTCGACTTCACATCCGCGAGCATCTGCAAACCCTTCTCCAAGCCCACGCCACGATAGGATGTGAGCGAGGTGCGGTTAGCCTTGTCGAACGATGCCTTGAAGATGATATCCACGCCCAGACGAGCATTTATCTCAACCAACTTTGCCGCTACGCAGTCGAGCAACTCTGCCGACTCAATCACGCAGGGACCTGCAACAAATTTATTCATAGTTTTAAGGTTTTATTCCAATATTGTTTAGATTGCTATTTCAAAATTCCTCAAACTCAAAACCCTAATTTTGAATTTTGAATTATGAATTTTGAATTTTCAAAAACTCCTCGGCACGCTCCAAATCCTCGGGAGTATCGATGCCGACAGTCTCCACATTGGTGATGCCTACGCCAATCTTATAACCATTCTCCAACCAGCGCAACTGCTCGAGCGACTCGGCAATCTCAAGCGAAGATTGAGGCAATGCAGTCACCTCGCTCAACGCCTTTGAGCGGAAGGCATACATACCGATGTGCTTGTAGAAGGTCTGCTTCGCAAGCCACTCCTCCTCTGCCACACCACGCAGGTAGGGAATCACCGAGCGAGAGAAGTAGATTGCTCGCGACTGACTGTCCAGCACCACCTTTGGCGAGTTTGGATTCTTCAGCGCCGCCAAGCCATCCTTCTCCTCGAAGGGCTTCACAAGAGTTGCAATGTCGGTCGCCTCATCCTCAAAGCACGCCATAATTGCACGCAACTGACTCTCGGCGATAAAAGGCTCGTCGCCCTGCACATTGATTACCACATCATACTCCTCGCCCTGCTTCTGATAGGCCTCCCAGCAGCGGTCGGTGCCGCTCTTGTGATTCTCGGAAGTCATCACGACCTTTCCGCCGAAGGACTCAACCGCAGCATAGATGCGCTCATCGTCGGTGGCTACCACAGCGTTGGAGATAACCGATGTAACTCGCTCATATACACGCTGGATAACAGGCTTGCCGCCCAACTGCGCCAGAGGCTTGCCCGGAAAGCGTGTCGATGCGTAACGGGCAGGGATGATAGCAATGAATTTCAACTCTTTAGCCATTGTTATATAATCTTTTACTTTAATGCCAACTTCAAAACCTCGTCTATCTGCTTCACATAGTGGAAGGTAAGACCCGCAACATACTCAGCCTTAACCTCTTCCACATCCTTGCGGTTGTCCTCACAGAGGATGAGTTCGGTGATACCAGCACGCTTCGCCGCCAAAATCTTTTCTTTGATTCCACCCACCGGCATCACTCTGCCACGCAGGGTCATCTCACCAGTCATAGCGATGCGCTCCTTCACCTCACGCTGCGTAAGGGTTGAGACGATGGATGTCACCATAGTGATACCAGCCGAAGGACCATCCTTTGGAATAGCGCCCTCGGGGACATGGATATTGAGGTTCTTCTTCTCGAATGTCTCTGCCGCGATGCCCAGCTCCTCGTGGTGAGCCTGCACCCACTCGTAGGCAATCGTTGCCGACTCCTTCATCACATCGCCGAGGTTACCCGTGAGGTTCAATGCGCCCTTGCCTGGGGTGAGAACTGACTCGATGTAGAGGATGTCGCCACCCACGGCTGTCCACGCAAGACCTGTAACCACGCCAATCATACCCGCAATCTCGTACTCGTCGTTGCGGAACTTTGGCTTGCCGAGAATCTTCTCGACATCCTGCTTCGTAAGCGATGCGTTGTACTCCTCCTCGAAGGCGATATTCTTGGCTCTTGTGCGGGCGAGTTTTGCAATCTGCTT
>JAFYOF010000184.1 GCA_017560305.1 Alistipes sp. | reverse complement strand
ACGGTCCATCTTTGAAGGACTGGCGTGGTGGTCGCGCTGCTGCTGGCAACATCATCCCATCTTCTACAGGTGCTGCTAAGGCTGTAGGCGTAGTATTGCCAGAGTTGAACGGTAAGCTCACAGGTATGGCATTCCGTGTTCCTACTTTGGATGTATCTGTAGTTGATTTGACAGTAAACTTGGCTAAGCCTGCAACATACGCTGAGATCTGCGAGGCTATGAAGGCTGCTTCAGAGGGCGAGTTGGCTGGCGTTTTGGGTTACACTAACGAGGATGTTGTTTCATCTGACTTCTTGGGTGACGCACGCACTTCAATCTTCGACGCTAAGGCTGGTATCGCTTTGACTGACACATTCGTTAAGGTTGTATCTTGGTACGACAACGAGTGGGGTTACTCAAACAAGGTTCTCGACCTTATCTCTGTAATGAAGGCTTACAACAAGTAATCCAATCTTTAGAGATTATAAAATCAGGCTATCCCAATGGGGTGGCCTGATTTGTTTTTATATGCACGGACATATACTATATATTATAAAAGGAATCAGCCGCGCGCGGCTGTATCTTCGGTGGCTCAATGCGCGATGCGCATTGCCCGCCCCAGCCACCGAAGATAAATTTCCAACAAACAAAAAAAAAGGTCGTCCAAAAAGGACAACCCATATAATTTTCAATTACAATTCTACACTAATCGCCGTACCTCCTCGCTGATCTACAGGGTGAGACTTTTCATAAATTTTCTTGCCATCGGCGGTTACCTTCAGGGTGATGTCAAATGGCTTGACACTGTCGACTCCTCGGTGCTTAATCATCGAGTGTGCAACCACATAGCCAAGGATGCGGACCGACTCACACTCCTCGGTCTGAATCTCAAGTCTTGTTCCCTTGCTCCATCCTACGGGAGGCTCCGAGAGGTTATCCCCCACCTCGGCAAGATGTATCGCCTCGGTCAGAAAAGCCGTGCGGTTGCCCGCCGCATCCAGCGACTCGCACACCAAATCTATATTATAACGCCACGCCTGCTCGAAGTCGCTGCTTAGCAAAATGTTAAATTTTCTCGCCATACTGACATTTTTATCCGCAAAAAGCAGAATTAACCAACAAATAGTCACTACAAAAATAGCAATTATTTGCACATTCCAAGAAAAATTTATAATTTTGCCCGATAAAAGTTGCGAAATGGAGCTTAACAAACAATATTCCGTAGCGTATAAAGGCTTGAAAAACAGCTCATTCGACTTTGTTTTCGAGGTCGACAATACGCTTTTTGAAGCATACGAATGTCGCGACATACACGGCGGAAAGTGTAAAGTGGAGGCGACGATGTTAAAATCGGACCACCAATTGGACTTCGATTTCACAATTACGGGCGAGGTTATTTGCGAATGCGACCGCTGCCTGGAGGATTGCTCAATGCCGATTGACTATGAGGGTCATCTGATTGTGAGAATCTCGGATGTGGAGGGCGAATATGACGGCGAGGTTATGTGGCTCAACCCTAACGAGAACGAGGTAGACTTGACGCAGTACATTTACGAAAGCATTGTTCTCTCATTACCCTACCAGAGAGTTCATCCCGAAGGTGAATGCAACCCCGATATGCTTGCACATATCACCGTTGTGAGCGAGCAGGAGCTCCAGGAGATGGAGCAGCGCGCTGAGTCGGTGACAGATCCACACGGCATAGATGAGGGTGACTTCAATAAGTTGGCAGCGTTGAAGGCTCTAATGGAGCAGGGAAATTAGAACACAAGATAAACAGAACAAACAATAACTTAAAATTTATATTTCAAAATGGCACATCCAAAACACAAGGTCTCGTCTACACGACGCGACAAGAGAAGAACTCATTACAAGGCTGTAGTTCCAACTGTTGTTACTTGCTCTAACTGTGGCGCATCTGTACTCTATCACCGAGTATGCCCAGAGTGCGGTTTCTACCGTGGCAAGTTGGCTATCGAGAAGAAGGCTGAGTAATTTTACTTAAGAGAGCCGCCACAAAAAAGCGTGCTCTCTTTATTTTTTTTATCGGGCAAGCTCTTCGCCCGACAATATTAACCGAGCTTAAATAAACTGGTATGATAAAAATCGGTATTGATGCTATGGGTGGCGATTTCGCCCCAGAGGTAGCAGTTGAAGGTGCAGTGATGGCACTCAAGAAGGTGGGCAAGGATAGCCGCATCGTGCTCTTCGGAGACAAGGAGCGTATCCTCGAGCTCCTGAAGAAGCATAAGTGCAGCGCCGACAACTTCGATATCGTGGCAACGACCGAGGTTATTGAGATGCACGACCACCCAGCAAAGGCGTTTGCGTCAAAGAAGGACTCAAGTATGACGGTAGGTTTCAACTACCTGAAGGAGGGTAAGATTGACGGCTTTGCCAGCGCAGGTTCTACGGGTGCTATGATGGTTGGCTCACAGATGGTCATCAAGCCTATCGAGGGCGTTATCCGTCCTGTGATTTCGACTTTCATCCCTATCATCAAGAACAAGCGTGGTATCCTGCTGGATGTGGGTCTTAATGTGGATGCCAAGCCAGAGGTATTGGCGCAGTACGGTCTTATGGGCTCAATCTACGCCGAGGCTGTATTGGGCATCGAGCGTCCTCGTGTAGCTTTGCTCAACATCGGTGAGGAGGATACAAAGGGCAATGCTCAGTCGAAGGCTGCATTCGAGTTGCTTAAGGCTGACAAGAACATCAATTTCGTGGGTAACTGCGAGTCATCATACATCTTCACAGGCAAGTATTGTGATGTTGTGGTGTCGGATGGTTTTGTCGGCAATGTAATCTTGAAGATGGCTGAGGCTATGTACCGCATCAACGACCGTCTTAACCCATTCAAGCCTTGGTTGCTCAAGTTGCTCCGCCCAGTGCTGGAGCCTATCTGCGGCAAGTTGTACTGGCACCAGAACTTCTGGAATTCATTGAACTATGAGAGCGTGGGTGGTACAATCGTTATCGGTATCAACTCTCCTGTGATGATTGGTCACGGCGGCTCGTCTGCGAAGGCTATCTGCAGTATGATTCTCACAATGGAGCGCAACATCGAGAGCCGCGTATGCGACAAGATGCGCGAGCAGTTGAAGGAACTTGGTATCGCTTCATCTCAGGCGGCGGAGTAATCCACTTGATACAAAAACAGAATGGTGTCTATCCCGAAAGGTAGACACCATTTTTTTATTTCTCACTCGCCTCATTCATCTTTGGAGGCGGGGGGGGTGACGCGCATAGCGCGTTACGCCTCCAAAGATGCACCCGTTACGGGTGCTTTGCATTTTCTTTGATTCGCCTAATTCTGCATAACGAAGAAAACACCTTTTTAGACAATTCTTATCTTTCTATTATAGGTTTCCAAAACTCTATATTTCGCTTTTTGTACCAGCCGTGACAAGCAAACGGAAGCACGCCCTCGGCGAGGCGGAAACATAGTTCGGGGTGGGAGTCAAACGAGAAACCGAGCGCCTCATCGAAGGATGGGTAGCGGAACTCCCTGGGGACAAGCGCCCAGAACCAATCCTCGTTGTAGACAATGCCCTTGCCCTGCTTGAACTCCTCGATGCGGTGAGCATAGCGATCACACGCCCAAGTGAAAGAGTTTATGCGGCGCAACGAGAAACCGCCATTTCCCACTCGCTTGAAGTAGTCCTGACGCAGAATGCGCTCGCCGCCGAAGAGTTTGCGACGCAGCCACAACCACTGACGCACGATGGGCAGGCTATATACTCTGCGCTTTGGCCACGGAGCACCTATGTAGTCGTAGCCACGATTACACCAATCCTCCAGTTTGTCGCTAAAGACCCACGCATCACTCTGACAGATAAGGATATACTCGCAGTCGGTGAACATCTCATAGAAACTCTTCGAGAGCATCATCTGGTTATATCCCGCCACGCCATTTGCGCCGAGCCACTCGCGTGACACACGCATAACCTCCGCCCCAGGCACCTCGCTGACGATGGCGTCAACATTCAGCCCCTCGGGTGCGAGGATGATGTGTGGATAGCGCGCAAGTTTCTGCGCATTGTTCCTGAGCGAGAGCAACTCACGACCCTCCAGACGCTCCTTATATACAGGTACAACGACCTTTACCTTATTTGTTTGCATACTTGGAAATATACTTTACAATCAAGCCTAAAGAGTGGATGCTCAGCGGGTGTCGCTTTGCAAACCCACGCACCTTATCCCACGCCTCCTGCTTGCTTAAAATTCTTGCCTTAACCAATCTTTTCAGCGCAATGGCCTCACTCGCCACCGCGTATCGCTTCAACTCCGCCTCACTCACACCCTCGGCACGCACAGGGAGCGACGCGCCCCACTTTGCGAGGTATAGTTTCACGCTCTCATACCACGCCGCCGAGAAACTGCCGAGCGAGAAGTGCTCGAAACTCACCGTGTGGCAGACATAGTTTGTGTATCCCGCCTGATGGGTATGGGTTGTGAAATCGGTATCGTAGGAGTGAAATCCACGGAAGGTATCGTCATCAAATCGGCACTCTGCCCAAACCTCTCTGCGCACAAAAAGGCACATTCCATCCAGACACACTACGGGCATAAACTCCTTGTTATGTGCCGACTGGCGCAACTTGCCACCCTTATGTTTGCAGCCGATAATATAGTTTTTATGGGTAAAATGCTTGACGCCCTGCCAGCCATATTCATAGCCGTACTTCGCCGCCGAGCCAGCAAAGCCAATCACGCCACAAGACTTCTCACGCAACTTCTCGCCGATGATTCTACCCCACCCATCGGTGTGGAACGCCACATCCTCGTGAACGAACAACAGATACTCGCCCACGGCACGCTCGGCGCACAGGTTGTAGACCTCGCAGATGCCCTTGCCTGCTTGGCGGTTGTCAAAGATAATCATCTCATAATCAACGCCAATCGTAGCGCCGATATTTTCACTCAACGCCTCCGCCATCTCGGGTTTCACCGAGCATACTATAATGGAAAATTTGGGTTGTGTTGCGCTCATCGGTTGAAGATTAAATCTTGTCAAAGCCCTTTGTGAACTTAATCCAGTAGTACTTCAGCGGGTTCTTGTACTTGAGTTGCTTCCAGGGTCGGCTCTGGTGAGGACGATGGATAACGGGCAGATTGGCAAAGAGATAGTTCTTCATACCGAGATTCAGCGCCTCGTGTGAAATCTGCACATCGTACCAATGCTTCGTTGGGTCGAGCGCATCAAAATCCATCTTCGCGAGGAACTCTGGAGTCAAAAGCGAGCAGCAGAAACTGCAATGCTTCTTCACCGCATAGCACTGACCCTCGGTGCCGTGAGCATACTCATAAGGGTAGTTTATCGCGCCCTCATCATCCACCGTAACCGACGCCGCGATAGCACAATCCTCACGCTCCTGGGCACCATCGAAGAGTCCCTGCAAGGTATCCTTCGCAACGACCACATCGCTCTCGACAAGCAAAAATCCCGCATCCTGCTCGATGGCAATCTTGCGACAGCGCTGAAGCACAAGCAGATAGTTGGGTGATGGGTGGTCGGTGAGATCCGAAATATTCACCAGATTGAAGCCCAGCTCCTTGGCGTACTTCTCCAGCAGAGCCGTATTCTCGGGCGTAGAGAAGTCGTTGTAGATGGTATAGGTGTAGGGCACCTTTATATCGGAATTAAGAATCGCCTTCGCCGTTTCCAGAGTCGAGTCGATGGAGTCCTTGACGGGGGTTACAATATACAATGATTTCATAGCATCCCACTGGCTGCCTCCGCAGATGGACTTTTTCGCCTAAATGGACTCCAAGCCCCTACATCGCGCAGTTTTTT
>JAFYOF010000183.1 GCA_017560305.1 Alistipes sp. | reverse complement strand
TCGGCGTGTGCGAAGTCGTTGTCGTAGCGCAGTTTGATGTGCACGAATGAGGGTCGGTTGTAACTCACGCCGTGCTTGAAACTATTTTCCACAAAGACAATCAGCACCAGCGGAGGCACCTTACCACCCAGCGGGATGTCGCCCTCGCATTCAAACTTAATGTCCACCGCCTCGGTGTAGCGGATGCGCATCAGGGCTATGTAGTGCTCGATGAAGTGCTCATCGTTGTGGATGTCGGTCACCTGATTCTCGGTATCGTAGAGCACATATCGCATCATCTTCGAGAGCTCAATCACCGACCTCTTAGCCTCCTCGGTGTCGATGTCTATGAGGGCGTGGATGTTGTTGAGCGTGTTCATAAAGAAGTGCGGATTTATCTGATACTTCAGCGCCTCCATCTCGGTCTGCAGACTCTGGTGCTCCAGCGCCACCATCTTCTGCTCGTCATCCATCGACTTGAAGATGAACTTGATACCGCTGTTCGCAAGGGCTACGAAAAATCCTCCCACCACATTCCAGTACCACGCCAGGTCGGTGAACGAGGCGCGTCCGTGGATTACATAGAGGTCGCCACTTGCGTATGGCACATAACGCACGGAGTCGTTGTAGTACTCAATACCGTAGAAGATGATTGCCGTCAGGGGTATCAGTATCAACACATAGAGCAGGAACTTCTTGCGGAAGAGCAACCTCGGTGCAAGCAGGACATCGTTGATGATGAAGATGATGAGGTAGGGCAGCAGCTTTCCCCACGCGGTGAACATATTTATCAGGTAGACATGCTCCTCCGACATCATCTTTGAGTTGAGGATGGGCACCAACCACGCCATACTCCACACCAGAATGTAGAGCAGTCGTTCTCCAAAAGCGGGTTTATAGCTGTTTAAGTTAATTTTCACCTTCATAATATGCAAAGATAGAAATTTTCCACAGAAAATCGCTTTTTGATGTTACAAATCTGCTACTGGAGCGTATTATAATTGTGCAAATTCGTTATATTTGTGTTGATGAACTCTAAAACTAAAATTATGAAACGACTTTTCTCCCTTCTGCTCTGTTGCCTGATAATGTTTGCTGCTGAGGCGAAAAACTCACTGCCCAGGATGTATGCCCACCGTGGCTGCTGGAGCAGGAATGAGGCGGGGGAGTTTGTCATCCCCGAGAATAGCGTGGCGGCTGTGGTGGCTGCAGCGCGTATGGGGTATGAGGGTATCGAGTGCGATGTGCACCTCACCAAAGATAATCGTATGGTCATCCTTCACGACGCTACGCTTAATCGTACAATGCGCCGTGCGAGCGACTATTCGCGTCTGGATAGGCCGGTGCATCTCAATCAACTCACCTTTGAGGAGTTGCGCCGAGACTATGTGCTTGAGTCTGCTGACCCATCGCTGCGAACACCCATCCCGACACTTGAGGAGTTGTTGGAGGAGTGCAGGCGGTGTGGCATTGTGCCTATGCTGCATAGTGCCCTGATGGACTCCTACCACATCGCGCAGGAGATGTTTGGCGATGAGTGGATATGCTTCACGGCGGGTGTTGAGCATCTGAAGCGAGTGCGCGAGTTCTCCGACTGCACCATACTGCTCGCCATAAATGATGGCACAGCCGAGGAGAATATCGCCCGATTGCAGCAGATTGGCGGTCGTTGCGGTATCTCAACAATGAATTACAACCTCTATACGCCCGAGTTCTGCCGCGCGCTGACCGATGCGGGCTATGAGGTGCAGGCGTCAATCTTCCCTGCACCACAAGAGGCTTATGCCCAGCGCAATGGCGTGACATTCCAACTCACCGACTACTCGTTTATGCCTGCCGCCGATGCGAAGGCTGATTATAATATGGCGCATCACTACGGATGGTATAACCGATTGGGTCTGGGCTCGCTGATTGATAAAGAGACCAAGGGTGAGAGATTTGATTATGCGGGTTATGTGGTTGAAATCAAGATGAGCAGAAGAAGTGCAGCGATTGCGCGCGAGTTGGAACGATTGGGTGAAGATCCGATGGTGCGAGTGGTGCTGGATGGTAAAAATTATGAGTTTATGCCTTGCGGTAAGGAGCGGATATTGCTCGGTCGTCGCTCGGTTGGTGCTCCGCTTCCATCTTTGGAGTTGATATCGAAAAATGTCAATCGCAGGAATTCTATTAGCCGCGTTAAGGTGAGGATATATGACTTGTGAAAAAAAAGAAAAGGTTGCCTTGTCGGGGCAACCTTTTCTTTGTAAAGGGGGGGATGATTATTTGCCGTTTATTACCGAGAGGTTGAGTGTGATATCCTCAAAGCCGCTGGTCAGGTGGTCAACATTCCAACCCTCTGGGACAACGACTGTTGCGTTCATCTTGTCACCCTCAATCTTCCACTCTACATCTACAGATTTTTCGCCTACTGGGATTGAGCCCTTGCAGTGCTTCAGACCGCAATCGTTGAAGCGGATGGTTACATTCTTCTCTGCTGGCGAGATGTCGTAGACGCCCAGCGCATCACGATACAACACGCGTGCGATGTGTGCCGCGAAGCCGTGGTTGCAGCTTGCCGAGGTGGTCATATTCTCCCACAATGTGCCCGTGAGTTCCGCCATAGGCAG
>JAFYOF010000182.1 GCA_017560305.1 Alistipes sp. | reverse complement strand
TATCACACTATCAACAAGTTGCATCTTCTCCTCGCTCAACTCCACACGCGTATCGTGCCACAGCCACGCACCCACGCACGCCGCCACGACCAGCAAAACCGCCATTTTAGAGTACCACTTCATCGCCTTACTATAAGCACACAAAACCCTGGGGTAAAAATCATCGATAATCACCCACACAAATATAGAAATAAAATTAGAATAATTTTGGTTTAATCATTGCAAGTTTTCAACAAAATTCATAACTTTGTTAAAGACCTTAAAAACCAGATGAATATGAGAGAGGATAATTTTGTCGTAATCCGCGAGTATGACTCTGTGAACGACGCCGAGTGGAACAAGTCAATCCTTGAAGGAGAGGGTATTTGGGCAACAATCCAGAATGAGATTATGTCGGCACTCTACCCAACTGGGGTAATGCCAGCGCAACTTGTTGTAAGGCAAGAGGACCGTAAACGAGCCGAAGAGGTTTTGGAGGCGTACTCCAATTAATCTTATCGGTTCCAGATTTCCCACGCCGACTCCGCTTGAGCGTGAAGCATATCAATTCCCGATATAGCCTTCGCGCCGCGTGACTCGCCGAGAGTCATAAAACGGGTCTGCAACGGATTGTAAACCAGGTCAAAAAGGTAGTGCGAGCCCGAAAGCATCGCATAGGGGATTGCTGGGGCTTCATCTACGGCGGGATACATTCCCACGGGCGAGGCATTGATAATCAATCGATGCGCGTCAAGCACCTCTTGTGTTAATTCATCGTATGTGATATCGCCCTTTTCACGAGTGCGCGACACCTCCTTATATGCAATTCCGCGCTCACGCAGAACATGCTGCACAGCCTGCGCCGCACCGCCAGTGCCAAGAATTAATGCAGCATCTATCTTATTATCTCCCAACAACTTATCAAGCGAAACGCGAATACCATCCACATCGGTATTATATCCTACGCGGCGTCCATCGCGCTCAATCTTCACGCAGTTCACCGCACCGACCTCCGCAGCCTGTGCATCCAACGCATCGAGGTAGGGGATAATCTGCTGCTTATAGGGGATGGTCACATTAAAGCCCACAAGATCGGGCGTTGCCATAAACTCCACAACCTCGCCAATCTCCGCCAACTCATAGAGCGAATAGTCACAATCGCGCAAACCCTCACGCTCGAACTTCTCCGCAAAATATTTCGCCGAAAACGAGTGTCCCAACTTCTTTCCAATCAAACCAAATCGACGCATAGCCATACTAATAATAACGCTCTAAAATTCCACCACCAATTACTCTGTTGCCGCGATACAACACCACGGGCTGACCCGCCGCTGGAGCCCACGCAGGGTCATCCAAAGTGATGCGATAACCACCCTCGATGCGCTCGATGCGTTTGGCAAAACCCTCGGGATTACGACCAAAACCACGCACCACGACTCGCACATCATCCGAAGAGAATAACTCTTCTTCATTCACGATGTTACACTCCGCCACCTCAAGTGTTGTATGATATAAATCCTTACTTTCGCCGACTATCAAACGATTACACTCGGCATCTATTCCAACGACCGCTCCGCCAACCACACCACGCTTCTGACCAATGGTATAGAACGCTACGCCATCGTGTTCGCCAAGCACCTCACCACGGCACACCGCCGAAGGGCATCTCTGGGCAAGGAAATCACCATATGCCACGCCTCGCAGAAAGCACAAACCCATACTCTCTTTCTTCTTCGCTGGTGCGATGTCGCTCTTGATTATATCACCCATCGGCGTCACAACGCGAGAGAGCACCTCCTGCGACAAGCCCCACAGATAGTAGGACTGATCCTTGCGCTCATCCGCCGCCTTGGCAACATAGTAGCGACCGTTATACTTCTCAACCTTGAAATAGTGACCCGTAGCCACAGCATCCAGCCCCAGACGATTTGCCTCCTCAAGCAGATGGTGCCACTTAATCAGTGGGTTACACATAGTGCAGGGGGCAGGGGTGCGCCCAGCCGCATAGCTTGAAATAAAATAGTCGATTATCTTGTGCCCAAAATCAGCACTCACATCCTTTACGATGTGCTTAACAGACAGTTGCGCAGCCTGCATCCGAGCTTGCGATACCAGTTCATCATCTCCCGTAGTGTCCAATGTAAGCGCCACAACCTCAAAACCCTGCTGTTGTAACAACCCTACGGCAGCCGAACTATCGATACCGCCACTAAAACCCAAAAGCACGCTGCGCAACTCTTTCTTCATATCTCCCTCACAAATTTCCTATCCCGCAGGACAGATTTTCTCACAAAGACCTATTTCAGGCGACTGTCACCATAGTGACACATCTTCTTAATCTCGTCGAGCACCTCGTTCATACCATCTACAAACTTCTCGAGGTCCTCCTGATAAACAAACACCTTATTTCTCTCGTTTACCTGCTCGCCATTGGCCGTTGTCTTCTTTCTTAACTCGGTGATGCTGATGAAGTGGTCGTTTGATCGTGTAGTCTTCACATCCAGAAAGTAGGTGCGATGACCCGCCTTAATCATTTTCGTGTAAACCGACTCGCCGTAGCTCTCAACAGCATCCTTTCTCGTAGCCAAAATTTCTGTCTCCATATTAATTAACTTGTTTTTCGTGTTTCAAAAATAGACAAAATTTTCCGTTTTGGCAAAAATTTTCACGAAAATATAATTAAAAGAAAGACTTTGCAGGCAACAACTTTTTACAAATTGGTCAATTTCCCATCCCAATTGTTCAACAATTCCAATACCTTGCGATAGGTGTCACTCACTCGCGGATTGATGTAACGATAATACTCCGAAGTGGAGAAAAGTCGCTGGGCAATCAGGGCGGTGAGCTGCGTGCGCATAAGCTCACGCGACTGCATATATCCCGCCTCGTCATACTCCACGCCTTTTGCCGTGGCACGCTCTACGAGCGAGTGCATCTCATCGTCACTCAACCTGAACTCAGCCTCAAATTTCTCATAGGTAGGGTAGTCCACCTCCAGTTTCGCACGATGCCTGTCGAGGTAATCCAGCATAAAATCGTTGTAAAGGCTCTTGGCAATCACCTTGACCATATAATCGCTCACCATAGTGGTGTCGCTCTCCACGATAATATCGGGGCGAATTCCGCCACCGCCATACACCTCGCGACCCAACACACGGGTAGAGTAGACCTCGCCACTCAAAGCCGTAGTATCCTTGCCCGCAGCCTTCAGTCGCTCGATATGAGCCTTGCGATACTCCTCCTTGTGACCCATCTCATAAGGTCGCTGAATGACACGACCCGATGGTGTGTGGTAACGAGCCACAGTAAGGCGGATTGCTGTTCCATCACCCAGAGGTATCTGACTCTGCACCAAGCCCTTACCAAAACTCTCACGACCCACGATTACACCTCTATCCCAATCCTGAATAGCACCCGCCACAATCTCGCTTGCCGAGGCCGAGCTCTCGTTAATCATCACTGCCACACGACCCGTAAAGCGACCGCCATTGCGAGCACTATAAAAGCGAGGCTCAACGCTGCGACCCTCGGTAAAGACCACCAAACTATCGCGCGGAATGAAATAACCCGCCATCTCAACCGCCTGATCAAGCAGACCGCCGCCATTATTCGAGAGGTCGAGCACCAGCGTGTTTATCTCACCAAGGCCATCCACCGCCTCCTCAAACTCCTGCATCGTAGTGCGACCGAAGCGGTTTACCTTTATATATCCTACGCCGTCTGCAATCTTGTAAGCCGCGTCAACCGTAGTGATGGGAATCTTATCGCGCGTGATGGAGAAGCGCAGCACCTCATTCACGCCACGACGCACAACACCCACCTCCACAACACTACCTTTCTCGCCTCGCAGGCGGGGTGGCACATCAGCACGCTCGATGCCGATAACGCTCTGGCCATCAATCTCCACAATGCGGTCGTTTGGCATCATTCCAACGCTCTCGGCAGGACCTTGCAGCACAGTATTCACCACAACAATCGTGTCGCTCAGGATGTTATACTCCACGCCGATACCGCTAAACTCGCCCTCCATAGTCTCCTGCGCCGACTTCACCTCTTTCTTGTCAAGGTAGACAGAGTGGGGGTCAAGCTCCTCCAGCATAGCCTTTATGCCGCTCTCGACCATAGACTCCATATCGACACTATCAACATAGGCGGTATAGAGATGACGATAGACACGATTGAGCTTCTGCAACTGAACCACAGCCGCATCATTGCGTTGAGCCTGCACCGCAAAGGGCAACAGGCTCAACAACACATTAAATATAAGAGTTAATATACTCGTTCTTTTCATACTACTCCAAGCATCCGCCAACAGCATCAAACTCCACGGTCTGCTGCTCGCCCGTACGCATATTCTTCACCGTAGCCTTGCCCTCCTGCAACTCGTTGCTACCGATAATCACAACAAAAGGAATCATTCTGCGGTTAGCATACTCCATCTGCTTCTTCATCTTCGCCGACTCTGGGTAAATCTCTGTCGCGATACCAGCGTCACGCAAGCCACGCATAATCTTGAGTGAAGCCAACTTCTCCTCCTCGCCCAAGTTCACGAACAACACCTTTGTAGTGAAGTTCACCTCCTCAGGGAAGAGATCCAGACCCACCATCACATCGTAGATGCGGTCAGCACCAAACGAAATACCTACGCCCGATGTATTTGGCAAACCGAAGATACCAGTCAAGTCGTCATAACGACCACCACCACAGATTGAACCGATAGCGAAATCCAAAGCCTTCACCTCGAAGATTGCGCCAGTGTAGTAGTTCAAACCGCGTGCCAGAGAGAGGTCAAGCTCGATAGGGAGCTCAATGCCGAGCTTCTCAACATAGCCGAAAATCTCAGTCATCTCCTCGATACCCTTAACACCAGTCTCCGAGCAACCGATAACCTCCGACAACTTCTGCAACTTCTCGGCATTTGTGCCCGACAACTCAAGGATTGGCTGCAACTTCTCGATAGCCTCAGCCTCCAGGCCACGCTCTGCGAGCTCAGACTTAACATTATCGATGCCTATCTTCTCCAGCTTATCAATTGCAACTGTGATATCCATCATCTTGTCGGCGTGACCGATAGCCTCGGCGATACCGTACAAAATCTTGCGGTTGTTCATCTTGAGCACCACATTGATACCCAACTTGCGGAATACGCGCTCCACAATCTCAACCAACTCAACCTCATTGAGAAGTGAGCGAGAGCCAATCACATCGACATCACACTGATAGAACTCGCGGTAGCGACCCTTCTGTGGGCGGTCAGCACGCCATACAGGCTGCACCTGATAGCGCTTGAATGGGAATACAATCTCATTCTGATGCTGCACCACATAGCGAGCAAATGGAACGGTGAGGTCGTAACGCAGACCCTTCTCACAAATCTTCGAAGCGTTGCGCACCTGCTCGTCATTCAAGCCAGCAGAGTAGTCACCCGAGTTCAAAATCTTAAAGAGGAGCTTATCACCCTCGTCGCCATACTTACCAAGCAGCGTTGAGAGGTTCTCCATCGAAGGGGTCTCCAGCGGCGCAAAGCCATAGGTGCGGAACACGCCCTTAATAGTCTCGAAAATATATGTACGACGCATCATCTCTGCTGGAGAGAAATCGCGCGTACCCTTTGGAATTGATGGTTTCTGTGCCATACCTTAAAATTCAAAATGCAGAATTCAAAATTCAAAATCGAGGCGTGACGCCTCTTTTACTATTTCTTTTACAATAAAAGATTACTGATTCTCTGTCAACTTGCGGTACTTCACGCGCTTTGGAGCGGTGTCCATACCCTGCAACTTCTTCCACTCCTCGTACTCCGAGTATGAACCCTCATAGAAGACAACCTTTGAGTCGCCCTCGAATGAGAGGATGTGAGTTGCGATACGGTCCAAGAACCAACGGTCGTGCGAGATAACCACAGCACAACCTGCGAAGTTCTCCAAACCCTCCTCCAACGCACGCAATGTGTTTACATCGATATCGTTGGTAGGCTCATCGAGCAAGAGCACATTACCCTCCTCCTTGAGTGCAAGGGCAAGGTGCAAACGGTTACGCTCACCACCTGACAACATACCACACTTCTTCTCTTGATCAGCACCGCTGAAGTTGAAGCGAGCAACATAAGCACGCGCAGGAATCTGGCGGTTGCCCAATGTGATGATATCAGAGTTCTGAGAGATTACCTCATAAACGCTCTTCTCAGGGTCGATAGACTTGTGCTGCTGGTCAACATAGGCCAACTTAACGGTCTGACCCACGGTGAATGTACCCTCGGTAGGCTTCTCCAAATCCATAATCATACGGAAGAGGGTAGTCTTACCAGTACCGTTAGCACCGATAACACCCACGATACCTGCTGGTGGCAACTTGAAGTCCAATCCCTCATACAGGATGCGGTCACCAAAGACCTTCTTGACATTGTTAGCCTCGATAACAACATCACCCAAACGAGGACCGTTAGGGATGAAGATCTCGAGCTTCTCCTCCTTCTGCTTTACATCCTCGTTCATCAACTTATCGTATGCCGACAGACGAGCCTTGCTCTTGGCACGACGACCCGATGGTGACATACGCACCCACTCAAGCTCTCGCTCAAGGGTCTTTCTGCGCTTTGACTCCTGCTTCTCCTCCTGTGCCAGACGCTTTGACTTCTGGTCAAGCCAGCCAGAGTAGTTACCCTTCCAAGGAATACCCTCGCCACGGTCAAGCTCCAAAATCCAGCCCGCTACATTGTCAAGGAAGTAACGGTCGTGGGTTACGGCGATAACCGTACCCTTATACTGCTGCAAGTGCTGCTCCAACCAGTCGATAGACTCGGCGTCAAGGTGGTTGGTAGGCTCATCCAGAAGCAACACATCAGGCTGCTGCAACAACAGACGGCAAAGTGCCACACGGCGGCGCTCACCTCCCGACAACACCTTCACACTCTGGTCTGGGTCGGGACAACGCAAAGCATCCATAGCACGCTCCAACACGCTGTCAAGCTCCCAGCCGTTCACCTGATCAATCTGCTCGTAGACCACGCCCTGACGCTCGATGAGTGCATTCATCTCGTCATCAGACATAGGCTCACAGAGCTTCATATTAATCTCCTCATACTCCTTCAGTAGGGCAACCGTAGCGGCGCAACCCTCCTCGACAATCTCCTTAACGGTCTTTGAATCGTCGAGCTGAGGCTCCTGCTCGAGGTAACCAACAGAGTAACCAGGAGAGAATACAACCTCACCCTGATAGTTCTTGTCGATGCCTGCGATAATCTTCATCAGCGTAGACTTACCCGAGCCGTTGAGACCGATGATACCGATCTTCGCGCCATAGAAGAATGAGAGGTAGATGTTGTTCAACACCTTTTTCTGATTGGTGAAAGTCTTCGAGACACCCACCATGGAAAAGATAATTTTCTCGTCTGCCATATCTATTTTTGTTTATATTATTCCAAATTTTGGCAAATTTACAAAAACTTATTCACTTTCGCCAAGAATGGCGAGGCTTTTTTATAATAAATGTATAAGATTTGCTCTACCACCCAGAGCCGCCACACGCGCTATAAGGCAAAATGATAGCAATATAAATTTTTAATATAATTTCCCTATTGACAAATTCAAAATTACTCCTATCTTTGCAATAGAAAATTAAAACAGAACAATAAACCATAAAACTAAAAATATTATGAGCATCAAAGGTACAGCAACAGAGAAGAATCTCTTGAAGTCATTCGCAGGCGAGAGCCAGGCACGCAACCGTTACAACTTCTTCGCAAGCGTAGCAAAGAAGGAGGGTTATGAGCAGATTGCAGGCGTATTTGCCGAGACTGCAGACCAGGAGAAAGAGCACGCAAAGAAGTTCTTTAAGTACTTGGAGGGTGGTGATTTGGAGATCACAGCCACATATCCTGCTGGTAAGATTGGTACAACATCAGAGAACCTCTTGGCTGCCGCTATGGGCGAGCACGAGGAGTGGGAGGTACTCTACGCAGAGTTCGCACAGGTGGCTGACGAGGAGGGTTTCCCAGAGATCGCAGAGACTTTCCGTCAGATTGCAAAGGTTGAGGCAGAGCACGAGCGCCGTTACCTCAAGTTGTTGGAGCGCGTGACCGACGGCACAGTATTCATCCGCGACAACGAGATTTGGTGGCAGTGCCGCAACTGCGGTTATGTACTCCTGGCAAAGGAGGCTCCT
>JAFYOF010000181.1 GCA_017560305.1 Alistipes sp. | reverse complement strand
CCCGACGCCAGTCGGTTCTTCATCGCCGAGATGTTCTGCGCCGAGGCTGCAACCGATGTCGCAAGCGCAATAATCGCCATTAAAATAACTCTTTTCATAATCTTATTTTTCATCTTTTATATTTTCATCTATCGCCTTCCACAACTCCTCAAGCAACCTCTCGGCGAGCATCTCGCGCAGGGAGGCGGGGTTGATGGTTATCTTCTTGCTGCCGACGCCACGGCGCACCTTCACCTCGCCATCGAGTGTGATGAGTGCCCCCCGATGCTCCTTGAGAGCCTTCTTCAGGGCGGCTGTGCGTGAGTTGTGGGCAATGGTTATGTCGATGGGCAGGAGCAACTCGTTCTCGCCTCGTTTGATGTGGAGCGGCTCAGCAAGTGTGAGCGCCACCGAGCGGCGTGCGCCGATGCCAACTCTAAGGCGTGCCTCACGCACCGTGAAGCGCTTGCTGTCGTTGCTAAATTCCACGCGCAAGGCAAGTTGCTGTGGCAGGCCTTCGCCCACCACCTCCACCACACGAAAGTCGGTGATATCCACCTCGCCGATGTCACCCGCCGTGCGTGTTGAGGCACACGAGCCGAGCATCATCAAGGTGCATATTATAGTCAGCAATCTCTTCATTTCGCTTATCGTTTGCGTGCAATGTAAATCTGTGCGATGCCGCAACTCTGGCTACGACGACGACACTCCTCGAAGCCTACGCTCTGGAGCAACTCTATGAACTTGTCGGGCGCTGGGAACTCCACGATTGAGTCGGGCAGGTAGTCATACGCCTTCTGGTCCTTCGAGAGCATACCGCCCACAGGCTTCATAATGTGGTTTGAGTAGAACTCATAGAGTTTGCGCACGATAGGGTTGCTGGGGGTTGAGAACTCAAGGATGACGATGTGACCTCCGCTGCGCAGCGAGCGCCATATCTCACGCAGACCCACCTCAAGGTTGCCGAAGTTGCGCACACCAAACGCCACAGTGACTACATCCAATACACCATCCGCCACATCCAGCTGCTCGGCGTCACCCTGATAGAGTGCGATGTGGTCATCCAGCCCCTGTCGGCGTACCTTCTCTGCTGCCACGGCGAGCATCTTCTCCGAGAGGTCTACGCCCATAATGCGTGCCTCGGGGATGCGCTTCGCCAACTTGATGGCAAGGTCGCCCGTGCCCGTTGCAAGGTCCATCACGCGGAGCGGCTTCAGACGGCGTACAAGTCGTACTACTCGGCGGCGCCACATCTTGTCAATCGAGAACGAGAGTATGTGGTTTAACTTGTCGTAGGTGGGGGCGATGTTGTCGAACATATCGCGCACCTCTTCCTTCTTGGTCTTGGTTGTGTTGTATGGTTTCATCTTCAACAAATTTACAATTTATACTTCAGCGACTCCTCGCACTTGATGCGTGCCACCATCATCGAGGGCAGCACCATCACCGCTACGGTGATTGCCAGCGTCGCAATGTTGAGCAGCGCCCACCAGCCCAGCCCGATGCTTACGGGCAACTCCGAGAGCATATACCCCTCGGGGTCAAGTTTTACGGGGTGCCACACGGCCTGCACCGCTATGAGTGCCAATCCCACGGCATTGCCCCACGCCGCACCCCTTGCAAAGAGCAGGGCGGCACGGTAGAGGAATATGCGGGCGATGGCCTTGTTGCGCATACCCTGCGCCTTCAGCACGCCAATCATTCCTATGCGGTCGAACACCATAATGAGCATCGCCGCCGCCATATTGAAGAGCAGCACCACCATCATAATGATGAGTATGGTCTGCGCAATTATCGTGTGCGCCTTGAGCCAGTCGAAGACCACGGGGTAGCGCTCCTCGATGGTTGTCGCAAGGGTGTTCATCAGGGGGTTGTCGTCGGGTAACTGCGCAATCTCGTCGTCAATGCGTCGTGCCACACGCTCGGCATCATCCGCTCGGCGGAGCATAATGTCGTAGCCCTTTATCATCTCGTCGCCCCAGCCCGCCAGTCGGCGCACATCGCGTATGTCGGCGAGTGCCATCGAGCGGTCCATCTCCTCCATTCCCGTAGAGTAGATGCCCGCCACGCGGAAACTGTCGCGTCGGGGTGATGTCCCGCTGTCCAGATAGAGCAATTCGAGTTTGTCACCCACCTCCACCTCAAGACTTCGTGCTGTGGATTGCGAGATGAGGAGTTGCTTCGAGCGGCTCTCTGCCTCAAGGTCGGGCAGTGCGCCCTGCTTGATGTGGCTTGCCCACCACTCGGTGTCGCAATCTGTGCCGATGCCCTTGATTTGCAGACCCACGACCTTGTCGCCGTTTTTAATCATACAACCCACAGCGGCATACTCCGACACGCTCTCGACCTCCTTCTGCTCTGCTATCCAGCGCTTTACGCTCTCGTCACCCGCTATCGGTGCACCCTCGCTGCGACCCAGTGCCGCCACATCAAAGAGTACGACATCTGATGCAAAGCCCCTGAAATCGGAACTGATTTGGCGTCTGAAACCCGTGAATACCGCCAGCGTGATAATCATCACCGCCAGTGCCAGCGCCACGGTCAGGGTGGCGATGCGCATCATCACCACGCCACGCGATCCTCCATCGGCGCGCGCTGTGCGTTGGGCGAGTATATATTCCAGGCGTTTCATAACTTATCTCTCTCGTTCTGCGCCACTTATCCTCGCCTCGGCGGGCGAAGTTAAAGTGAAGTGTTGATTTTAATCAAAATCAGCACAAAGTTAGGTAAAATTTTCTTACTTTTGCATAATTAATGGTACAGAGGTTACCTTTTTAAGTCATTTCTCTCGCTCGGCATACATTTTCGCTTGCGGCGGGCGTTATGTGAAAAAGGTTAATTTTATAATTAAAACGAAGAGTTATGTTAGATTTATTGCAGGTTGCGCAAGATTATTACGGCTATGGCGTGCAGTCGGGTACGATGGGTATCTCGCAGGGCGGCTCGCTTATCTTGATGGGTGTGATTGGTGTGTTGGGATGGATTGTGCAGGCTCGCCTTCAGGCGGTCTTTGCAAAGTATTCCCAGGTGCCATTCCCGGGAATGCTCACAGGCGCCGAGGTTGCCGAGAAGATGTTGCGTGACAATAATGTCCATAATGTGAAGATTACCCACATCTCGGGTCAGCTCACCGACCACTTCAACCCGGCAACGATGACCGTCAACCTCAGCGACAGCGTCTACTCGTCACGCAGCATTGCCGCTGCGGCGGTGGCTTGCCACGAGTGCGGTCACGCCATCCAGCACGCTCAGGGCTATGCTCCGCTGGTGATGCGCTCGGCGCTGGTGCCCGTGGTGAATTTCTCATCGAGAATGGCTACCTGGGTAATCATCGCAGGTATCGGTCTTATGGCGGCTGGTCTGGGCACTACGGTGTGCTGGATTGGTATCGCACTGATTGCTATGTCGGCAGTCTTTTCAATCGTGACGCTCCCCGTTGAGTACAACGCATCAAACCGTGCGCTGGCCTGGCTGGAGTCGAGCCGTACGCTTCAGGGCGTTCAGCTTCAGCAGGCGAAGGAGTCGTTGCGCTGGGCGGCACGCACCTACCTTGTGGCGGCATTGAGTGCCATCGCCACAGTGCTCTATTATGTTGCAATGATATCTCGCAGAAATGACTAATTCGGGTAAAGATTACGCTGTGCGTGGATGGATGGTGCTGGCGGCTACGCTGGCGGTGCTCATCGTCGTGAGTTTCGTGCCACCGCTTGAGGCGGGGGGTGTGTCGTTGCGTCGTGCCAGCGTGATTTCCGATGTGATAGACCTTGACGAAAAGCCTGAAAATGAACTGCTTGCCGAGGAACAACCTGAAATCAATGTCGAGGAGTTTGAGGTTGATTTAGAGCAGGTTGCAGCGCAGGTGAAGCAGACCACGGCGCAGGCATCACCTACGGGCGAGGCCACTTCGGCATCGTGGGAGGGCATCTTCGAGGAGCAGCCTTCGGGTGGCGAGGAGTATATCCTGCAGGAGGAGAAATCGCCTTCGCTGGATGAACTTCCAACGGCTGATTTTTCGGGTATCCTGCCCGATGATGAGCGCATCATCCGCATAGAAAAGTTCTACGCCGAGGAGAACAACTCGCTCGACCGCCTGTACGATAAGCTGCTGGCGGGCAAGGAGCAGGTGCGAGTGGCATTTATGGGTGATTCCTTCGTTGAGGGCGACATTCTCACAGCCGACCTGCGTGAGTTGTTGCAGGATACATTCTCGGGCGGCGGCGTGGGCTATGCCCCTGTGGCTTCGCCGTTCACGGGCTTCCGACAGACCATCAAGACCACCTCGAAGGGGTGGACCTCATACAACATTATGCAGCGCAAATCTGCCCCCGAGCCATACTCGGGTGACTTCTTCGTCTCGGGCTGGGTGGCAAAGGCGGGCGATGGTGCTTCGACACGCTGGGAGATGACCCAGAAGCGTCGTCACGCCGACGAGTGCCGCCGTGCGCGACTGCTCTTCATCTGCCGTGAGGATGCCGAACTGAGCGTGCGTCTGGATGATGGCGAGGAGCGCACATTCTCGTTCGTTGCGGGCGAGGAGGTAAGGCAGATTGTCATCGAGAACGAGCGCATCAACTCGCTGGAGATGAAGGTGTTGAGCGGTGCTTCGGGCTTTACGGGCATCGGTGCCGAGTTTGACGATGTGAAGGGCGTGGCGGTGGATAACCTCTCGGTGCGCAGCAACAACGGTCAGGCTATGTTCTGGAGCAATGCGTCAGTGAATGCGCAGATTAACACTATGCGTCCCTACGATTTGGTAGTGTTGCAGTATGGTCTCAACATTATGCAGGCCGAGCGCCACAACTACTCGCTCTATGCCGAGCAGGTGGAGAAGATGGTGCAGTATGTACAGAGTTGCTTCCCCGAGGCGGCTGTGCTGGTGATGGGCGTGAGCGACCGCTCGCAGAAGAACGAGTCGGGCATCGTGCCTATGACTGCGGCGAAGGATTTGACCCGCTGGCAGCGCACTGCGGCAGAGAAGTGTGGCGTGGCGTTCTGGGACACCTATGCTGCGATGCAGCAGTTGGGTGGTATGTCAACATTCGTCACCAACGGCTGGGCGGGCAAGGACTACACCCACATCAACTACGCTGGCGGAGCGCAGATTGCGCGCGAATTGTACTATGCCCTGCTGAAGGGTGCCGAGGAGTATTGCGCCTCGATGCGTGACCGCATTGAAAGAAAGCAGCCTCTGCTGACCAAGCCTATCGAGATTGAGCCAGTCAACAAGATGAGCATCGAGGGCGAGGTGCTGAAGGTCGAGGTCGAGAGCCTCGGCGGTGAGGATGATATTTTATAGAAATGACAATGAACGAGCAGTTTGCAGAGATATTTTCACGCATAGAAGAGTTGCTTCGCTACAACAGCACGGCTCCGCTGATTTTCAACAGCGGGCTTTTTCTGTTTTTATTCGTGGCGTTCCTCTCGCTCTACATCCTCTTGCGCCGCACCACTACGCTGCGCATACTCTATGTGGTGGCGTTCTCTCTGTTCTTCTATTATAAGTCGAGCGGAATCTACTTCCTGCTGCTGGTCTTTGCGGCGGTGAGCGACTACCTGATAGCCCACTCCATAGCCCGCACGCAGGATGAACGCACGAAGCGCCGCTGGGTGGCGGCATCGGTTGTAATCAACCTCGGTATGCTCGGCTACTTCAAGTACACCAACTTCTTCGTGGAGATAGCCAACAGCATCGTGGGCGCTGGATTTCTGGATTTTCAGAACATCTTCCTGCCCGTGGGAATCTCGTTCTTTGTGTTCCAGTCGATGAGTTATACGATAGATGTCTACCGCGGTGCAATCAAGCCGCTGGACAGGTGGATTGACTACATCTTCTACCTCTCGTTCTTCCCGCAGCTGGTGGCTGGACCTATCGTGCGAGCCAAGGATTTCATTCCCCAGATACGCAAACCCGTGGAGGTGACGCAGCGAATGTTTGGTATGGCTATCGGCTTGATAATCATCGGTTTGATTAAGAAGGCGATAATCTCGGACTACATCTCGCTGAACTTCGTCGACCGCATCTTCGACGAGCCGGGCCTGTACTCTGGCTTCGAGTGCCTGATGGGCATCTACGGCTATGCCCTGCAGATTTACTGCGACTTCTCGGGCTACTCGGATATGGCTATCGGTATCGCCCTGCTGCTGGGCTTCCGCTTCCCCAAGAACTTTGACGCCCCATATAAGTCGGCTACCATCACCGAGTTCTGGCGCAGATGGCACATCTCGCTCTCGAGCTGGTTGCGCGACTACCTCTACATCTCGCTCGGCGGTAACCGCAAGGGTAAGTTGAGGACCTATCTCAACCTGCTGCTGACAATGGTGCTGGGCGGCTTGTGGCACGGCGCAGCAATAAGATTTGTGTTGTGGGGTGCGCTGCACGGCGTGGCGCTGGCGGTGCATAAGATGTGGATGGCAATCATCCCGTGGGCAAAGTCCAAGGGCGAGGATATGAACCCCGTGGTGCGTATCTTTGGCTGGGTCATCACCTTCAATGTGGTCTGTCTGGGCTGGCTTCTGTTCCGTGCCGAGGATATGCAGACCGTGCAGTTGATGCTCCATCAGATAGCCTACAACTTCAACCCCGCAATCATCCCGCAGGTGGTCGAGGGCTACAAGGCTGTGATGGCACTCATCGTGCTGGGCTATGTGATGCACTTCATCCCCCGCAAGATTGACGAGGATATGATGTCAAGGGTGGGCAGCGCAGGTTTCTGGTGGCAGGTGGCTCTGCTAGCGGTGACGGCGTGGTGCGTGATGCAGGTTAAGTCGAGCGACATCCAGCCCTTTATCTATTTCCAGTTCTAGAAATTTGAATTTATTTCGTATATTTGCATAAAGAATACAGCAATGGAAGCAAACTACATTCGCGAGGATCGTTACGACGACGAGCGCATCGAGAAATTGGCATATCACTATCGTGAAATCCTCTCTCTGCTGGGCGAGGACCCCGAGCGTGAGGGACTCATCAAGACCCCACAGCGTGTGGCGAAGGCTATGTCATTCGTGACGAAGGGTTACTCGCAGGACCCAATCGAGATTATCAACTCCGCCATCTTCAAGGAGGAGTATCAGCAGATGGTTTTGGTCAAGGACATCGAGCTCTTCTCGATGTGCGAGCACCATATGATGCCGTTTGTGGGCAAGGCCCATGTGGCATATATCCCTAACGGCAGAATCACAGGTCTCTCGAAGATTGCACGCGTGGTGGAGTGCTTTGCGCGCCGCCTTCAGGTGCAGGAGCGCCTCACAGTGCAGATTCGTGACTGCATCCAGCAGGCTCTGGACCCAATCGGCGTGGCAGTTGTGATTGAGGCGAGCCATATGTGTATGCAGATGCGTGGCGTCGAGAAGCTCGGCTCATCGACCACAACATCGGCCTTCACGGGCATCTTCCTCAAGGACACCCGCACCCGCGAGGAGTTCCTTACACTCATCAGCAACAAATACCGTTAAGATATGAAAAAGATTCTTCTCTTTGCACTCTGCGCAATCGTGGCATTGTGCGCTCTTTCGTGTGGCAAGCAGGCGACAGCCGACATCAAGGTCATCTCTTACAATGTGCGCTGCAGCGGCGGCGATGGAGAAAACCATTGGGACAAGCGCAAGCACGCATCGCTGAATATGATTCACGATGAGAAGCCGACAATCTTCGGCTTGCAGGAGGCAAACCCCGACCAGATGCAGTATCTGGTGGAGAATCTGCCCGAGTATGGTCACATCGGCGTAGGTCGTGAGGATGGCGTATCGGCGGGTGAGCATATGGCAATCTTCTACCTCAAGGAGGCGGTTGAGTTGCTCGATGGCGGCACATTCTGGCTCTCGGAGACCCCTGATGAGCCATCAAAGGGCTGGGATGCGGCGTGCAAGCGCACCTGCACCTGGACAAAGATGCGTATGAAGAGCACGGGCAAGGAGTTCGCATATCTCAACACCCACCTCGACCATGTGGGTAAGGTGGCGCAGCGCGAGGGCTTGGCTCTTATCGTGAAGCGTGCCGAGGAGATTGTACCTCAGGGTATGCCGGCATTTGTTACGGCTGACTTCAACGCCCTGACCTCGGACTCTATCTTCGAGCCGCTGAAGGCTGATATGCTCGACGCGCGCGAGGTTGCACCCGTGACCGACCACCGTGGCACATTCAACGGCTGGAACGCAGCCAACACCAGCAACCCAGGTTGCGTCATCGATCACATCTTCTTCCGTGGTGCCGAGGCGCACTCGTTCAAGGTGTTGTGCGACAAGAATTATGGTGCGCCTTACATCTCTGACCACTATCCGGTGGTTATGGAGGCGACCTTCTAAAATTCAAAATTTAGAATTCAAAATTCAAAATTCATTTTTGAGAATCTAATCATAAACCAATAGCAATGGATGAGAATCTTAAATATGAGTTGGTGAAATATCGTCATCAAGATCAGGCAAAATTATCATTACATTTGAGTGATACCGATTTTAAGGTGTTTAGTGGATATTTGACTCTGCAACTTGCTTTATGTAGTTTTATAATCTACAAAGTGCCTGAAATGGAAATGTGGACAAAAATAGGATTTGCTTTAATTGATTTTGTTTTAAGTCTTGTTGCTGCATTGATGCTCTATTCGCATTATTGTAGACGCGTAGAAGTTGTTGAGACAATTAAGAATTGTAATGAATTTTTGAAATATAATAAGAAAGGTTTTTATCTAAACGAAAAGGCAATAAATGGGAAAACGAAAAATCGTTTTTGGTTCCCTATTTATTTTATTGCAATTGTATTTGCATATATTGCCTTTGATGTGATACTATTTTCGGAGGAGATTAATTGTTTCTTTTGTTAAAAAATGCAGGAAAAAGTAAAATCATCATTGAGGGGTATTGTTCACCCCGAGACACAACAGAATATCGTCGATAGCGGCGTTGTGGAGCAGGTGACTGCGCGTGAGGATAAAATCACCGTGGTGCTGTGCTTCCCCAAGAGCCGTGATCCATTTGCCGTGCGCATCAAGTCGCTGGTGGAGCAGACCCTCAGGGAGCAGTTCCCTGCGGCGGCGGAGAGCATTACCGTGGTAATCAAGGAGGGCACACCCCGTGCGCCACAGCCAAAGCGCGAGAGCACCACAACGAAGGTGGGCAAGATTATCGCCGTAGCCTCGGGCAAGGGCGGTGTGGGTAAGTCTACCGTGACGGCTAACCTTGCGCTCACGCTGCGCAATATGGGCTTCCGTGTGGGCGTGCTGGATGCCGATATCTACGGTCCTTCGCAGCCAAAGATGTTCGGCCGTGAGGGTTATCTGCCCGATGCAGTGCAGGAGGATGGTCAGGATTACATCGTGCCAGCCCAGAGTATGGATATCGAGCTGATGTCAATCGGCTTCTTCATCCAGCCCAACGATGCGCTGATGTGGCGTGGCGCTATGGCGACCAGCGCGCTGAAGCAGTTGCTGCACCAGACTATGTGGGGCGGCTTGGATTTTCTGTTGATTGATATGCCTCCGGGCACGGGTGATATCCACCTGACTATGATATCGGAGATTAAACTCGATGGTGCAGTCATCGTATCCACTCCACAGCAGATTGCCGTGGCGGATGTGGTGCGTGGCGTCGAGATGTTCCGCCACGAGCAGGTTAATGTGCCTGTGTTGGGTATTGTGGAGAATATGGCGTGGTTTACACCAAAGGAGTTGCCTGACAATAAGTATTACATCTTCGGCAAGGGTGGCGCACGCGGCTATGCCGAGCAGGTTGGCGTACCATTCCTGGGCGAGATTCCTATCGTGCAGTCTATTATGGAGGGCGCCGAGAGCGGAACTCCATCGGTTGGCATTGATGCCGATGTCGAGCGCTACTACCGCGAGATAGCACAGAAGATTGTTGCGTCGGTGTAGGTTTATACCTTATATGATATAAAGGCTTATTGGTCAAAAATAGTACATAAAATAGGGACAAACGGTTGATTTTCTTATATTTGGACTATTTGAGTTAGAAATGGATAAAAAGTTTGCCCAAAATGTGGGCATCGCACCCTCGTCAGACACGGCTACAACGGGGGTAAACAGCGTTATTTTTGCTCTAACTGCCAT
>JAFYOF010000180.1 GCA_017560305.1 Alistipes sp. | reverse complement strand
GGCTTGTGGGATGTCGAGAACTACTTTATGGGCGGTCCTTATGTAAGTTATACCACCGTAAACAAGGCTACCAACGAGGTTGTGACCATCGACTGCTATGTCTATTACCCAAAGACCAAGAAACGAAATATGCTCCGCGCGTTGCAGCATTTGGTCTATCTGGTTGATTTCCCTGTAAAGAAGTAGGGTGGCGAAATGTGATTTCGGGAGCGGCGCTTGCGGGTGTCGCTCCTTGTTTTTGCGGTTTTTGGGTGTTTTGTTGCGGGCAAAAGATGTTCCGCGAGGATATATTTTGCAACTCGGCACACTTTGTGTCGAAAAAGTTGGAAAATCGAAAAAAACACCTTACCTTTGTTTCATTAGATTTTAAGATTATTAACTCGGGATTCTGATTTGGCGGCGCGGGTCGCAAAATTGGGATTCTACTTTTTTTACTGTTTTTACAATGGCAAATGAAATTATCTATTTGACGGCAGAGGGTATGCAGAAGTTAAAGGATGAGCTTCAACATATGCGTTCGGTTGAGCGTCCCGCTATTTCAGCAGCCATAGCCGAGGCACGCGACAAGGGTGACCTGTCGGAGAATGCCGAGTATGATGCAGCGCGTGAGGCGCAGGGTCTCCTCGAGATGCGAATCGCTAAGTTGGAGCAGACACTCACCAATGCCCGTATCATCGATGAGTCGAAGATTGACAAGAGCAAGGTGCAGATTTTGAGCAAGGTAACGCTCCTGAACCACAACAATAAGAAGGAGGTGACCTACACAATCGTGTCAGAGAACGAGGCTAACCTGCGTGAGGGTAAGCTCGCTATCGGTACACCTATCGCCAAGGCTATTTTGGGCAAGAAGAAGGGCGAGGTTGTAGAGGTTACAGTTCCTGCTGGCGTGTTGAAGTTCGAGATTTTGGATATCAACATCTAGGAATTGACTAATTAGGTGTTTTTGTGCGCCTAAATTATACAATCCCTCAGGCAATAGGGAAAGAAAATGGCTGTCTAACTTTTTTAGGCAGCCATTGTTGTTTTTATGGGTAAACCCGCCCGTATGGGCTTTTATTCTGAGGCGCAACGCGCTGTGCGCTTTACCCTCCCGCCACCGAAGATAAATTTTGCGAATGACAGCAAAAAAAGAGTGTGTCAAAAGTTTGACACACTCTTTTTATCGATTCAGCAAGATTAGAACTTGCTGCGGTCGTCTGTTGAGCCAGCGAGCTTGATAAGAGCCTTGAAGTCAATCTCTGGAGTCTGACCGTTGCCCTCGCGCTCAAATGGTGTACCGTACTCAACCCACTCGTCGGTGTAGCCGATGTTGCGGAGGTAGAAGTTACCGCTCTCTGTCACACCACCAGCGTAGTCACGACGCAAGCCCTGGTGACCTGTGCCGTCGCAAGTGAACTTACCCTTCTTGAGCTCTGTCCAGTTGCCATCCTTGTCGCGCATCCACTGTGATGGGAACTCTACGCTACGAGTAATCCAACCGCACTCTGGGCGGAAGTTCTCGCAGAATGAGTAAGCACCCTTGTAATATGTCTCGATGCCTGGGCGGCGAATCTCAGCGAGGAATACCCAACCCTCATCACCACGGAAGTAGCCAGTGTAGAGTGAGTTGCCTGTTGCCTTGCCGTTCTTGTACTCTGGGCGTACGCGTACCAATGTAGCATATACGCGACCAGCCTCCCAGTCATACTTGTAGAAGTTCTGAACGCCTGAGCCCTCGTGGCTGTAAGAGTTTGTCTTCACGCCCTCGCCATTGCGAACGAGCTCCGAGATAAGACCCTTCTCGGTGTCGGTGTCCCATACTGAGAAGAGAACCATACGGCTCTTGCCCTTCTCGTTAGGCTGTACACCCATATAGAAACCATCACCACCAGTGAGCATATAGTATGCACCGTTTATATCCTCGCCCTCTGGAACGAATACCTCGTTGTAGAAGTACTCGGTGTTCTCTGGAGTGTGCCAATTGAAGTGGTTTGATGGACCACGGCGTACGAAGTGAGGAACATGCTCCTTCAAATCCTCTGCCGATACGAATACCAACTCGTCCTTTGTCTTCTCGGTGAGGTTGTTCACCGCAGCACCAGTTGCCAGGAGAGTAGAGAAAGTAGGGTAGCTTGCCGCAGTTGTTGCTACTGGCTCGATATCCACGCGGATGTGACCAGCCTTCTCGACATTCACCTTACCTACATAATAATCCTTGCTTGCGTCAGTGTCTGCCACCTTGAGCTTGAAGCTCTTGCCACAGCACTTAACCTTCAACTCAGCCACGCCTGCTGGTACATCCTCGGCACGCAAACCGAAGTGCAACTCGCCAGCGTATGCAGTCCAGAAGAATACTGAGATCTGGTGTGGCTCCTGCTGCTGATACTCTGGAAGCCAAGCGCCTGCAATCATCTCGGCATCGTTTGGAAGTGAGTAGCCGTTTGCGATAACACTGTTTGCAAACGATGGAGTCTCCTTCGATGCTGGGTCGAGTGGAGTAACATAGGCGTTACATTTGAATGGAATCGCCAATGTGAGCTCCTCTACTGCTGGAGCGCACTGCGAGAATGCTGCCACAGTGATCAAAGCGCAGAGGGCAGCCTGAAAAAATTTGCGAATACTCTTCATAATTTTTCGTTTGTAAGATTTGTTTGCCGCAAAGTTAGTGTTTATATGCCACTCTACAAAATCTTTTTCACCAGAGAGAAGAACTTGTAGGGCATATATCTAAACGGAAGGTCAATCCAGGTAGGCGTGCAGACCACCGCGCGACGATGCGAGAAGGCATCGAACGAGAGGCGTCCGTGATAAGAGCCCATACCCGAGTTGCCCACGCCACCGAATGGGATATTCTCGTTGGCGATGTGCATAATGGTGTCGTTGATGCAGGCACCACCCGACTGAGTGCGTCGCAGAATCTTCCAGCCCTTCTCCTCGTCGCCGAAGTAGTAGAGGGCGAGTGGCTTCTCGCGCTCGTTGATGAAGTTGATGACCTCCTCACGGCGCTCGAAGGTGAGCATTGGCAGGATAGGTCCAAAAATCTCCTCCTGCATAACCGGAGATGAGGGGCTCACATTGCGCAGCAGGGTTGGTGCGATGTAACGCTCCCCGCTATCGGTCTTGCCTCCCAGAACAACCTCGCCATCAGCGAGATATGATGACACGCGCTCAAACGACTTGTCGTTCACGATGCGCACAAAGTGGCGACTGAGCTGTGGGTCCTTGCCGTGCAGACGCTCAAGAGCTGCCGAGAACTCGCGGATGAACTCCTCCTGCAACGATGAGTGAATTAACAGGTAGTCGGGCGCGATGCAGGTCTGACCCGCATTGAGGGTCTTACCCCACGCCAGACGCTGTGCCGTGAGCGGGATGTTTGCACCCTTGTCCACGATGCAGGGGCTCTTGCCGCCGAGCTCGAGGATTACGGGTGTGAGGTGCTTTGCCGCCGCCTCCATCACGCGCTTGCCAAGCGAAGGGCTGCCCGTGAAGAAGATGATGTCGAAGCGGTGCTCCAAAAGGGCGCTGTTCACATCGCGGTTGCCCTGCACAACGGCAATATATTTCTCGTCAAATGTAGCCTCAATCATCTGCTCAATCACCTCCGACACCTGCGGAACATAGGGCGAAGGCTTCAGTATAGCGGTACATCCCGCCGAGATTGCGCCCACCAATGGGTTGAGCAGCAACTGCACGGGGTAGTTCCAGGGCGACACGATGAGCGAGCAACCGAGTGGCTGGCTGATGGTGTAACTGCGCGATGGGGTCATCTTCAATGGTGTCGGATGACTCTCGCGGCGCATCCAGCGCTTCAGGTGCTTCAGGTGGTTTTTGATTTCGCCCTCCACGATGCTAAGCTCTGTGAGGAATGCCTCCTCCTTTGATTTATGAAGGTCGTGCCACAACGCCTCGCAGAGTGGTTTCTGCCACTCCTTCAGAGCCTTGAGCAGGCGCCCAAGCTGCATCTCGCGGAACTCGCGGTCGAGCGTTGCGCCCGAGCGGAAGAACTCACGCTGCGCTGTGACGATTGATGTAATTGTCTGTAATGGTGTGTTTTCGATTGCCATAATATCTGCTATTTTCTACCCTTAAAATGGTCAAGCGCGCTGTAGATTCCCAAGCCCGTGCACAACAGGTCGAGACCTCGGAGCGGCAATACCGCCTGCAAGGTACGAATTAAATGGTAACCGAGAGGCCAGCTGCTGATTTTTTTGTTCTTTTCGATTGCCTGAAGAATCTTTTTTGCTACCCACTCTGGCTTGAGGATAGGGATGATGCGTGAGCGCACGCCATCGAACATACCTGTGTTGATATAGTATGGAGCGATTGTGGTAACCTTCACATTGCTCTTTGTCTCCTGCAACTCCACGCGCAGTGAGTCCGACCAACCGATTACAGCCCACTTGCTTGCGGCGTAGACCGACATTCGTGGGTTGGCGATAAATCCTCCCGCCGATGCGATGTTGCAGATGTGGCCGAAGTTGCGCTCCAGCATTGGTGGCAACGCCTGCAGGGCGATAGCCATAGGTGCTACCGAGTTGATTGCGATGGTGCGGTCAATCTCCTGCTGGCTCATCTCGGCGAAGTGGCGGTTTGAGGTGATGATGCCCGCGCAGTTGATGAGGATATCCACATTGCCACACTCCTTCGTAGTCAGCGCGAATGTTTCTGCTACGGCGTTGGTGTCCGAGATGTCAATTCTGTAACCCTTGACATTGCCCAGCGACTTCAACTCCTGCTTTGTAGACTCTATGTTCTCCTGATTGATATCCCAAATAACCAATTGGCGTGCGCCCATCTCCAGGGCTTTGCGACCCATAATGCGACCGATGCCCGATGCACCTCCAGTGATGAGGATGCAGTTTCCTTTTATCTTCGTCATAAATATATAATGAAATATTGTTGAAATTTCGTGAAGTTCACCCCACCGCAGAGTGCGCAAAAGGGGGTGGTTTACTCTATGAAGAGAGTAATGAAAATTTTTGACGGCGACAAAAGTATTGCTATTTTGATGAGAATTCAAACCAGAGGTGGCAATATACCCCTTTTTGTGGCGAATTTGAAGAAAAGTGATGAAATAACGCCACTGTGGGGCGTGTTGGTGGGGCGAAAAAAGTCGGAATTACACACTTTTACCCTCCCAAAGCGGGGTGAAAACCGCCGAAAGAAAAGTGTGTAATCCCGATTGTAGTGGTGCGTTGGTGTCGCTATTTCAGGCGCTCCATAGCCGTTGCGATACCCAGCTCCAGGCCTCGCAATTCGGCGAGTCCTCGCATACGGCCGTAGCACGAGTAGCCAGGGTTTGACTTGCGGTTGAGGTCATCACACATCTGGTGTCCGTGGTCGGGGCGCATAGGTATGCTACGCTGCTGCTGTTGCTGGATGTCGAGCAGAGCCTTCATCACATCCCACATCGGCACATCGCCCTCCAGATGGTTGTCCTCCTGAAAGTTGCCCTCTGCGTCACGGCGTGTCGAGCGCAGATGCACAAAACCCACTCTGTCACCAAACTCGCGCATCATTGCCGGCAGGTCGTTGTCGGCTCTCACGCCGAATGAGCCCGTGCAGAGGCACAAGCCATTTGAGCGGTTTGGCACGGCAGCTATAATCTTGCGAAAATCCTCCGCGGTAGACATAATGCGTGGCAAACCAAGGATAGGGTAGGGTGGGTCGTCGGGGTGGATGACCATCTCCGAGCCGCACTCATCCGCCACGGGGCAGACCTCTTTCAGGAAGTAAATCAGGTTCTCGCGCAGACGCTCTGCGTCAATATTTTTGTAGCGGTCAAGTGCCTCCTGAAACTGCTCCACGGTGAAACTCTCCTCCGAGCCTGGAAG
>JAFYOF010000179.1 GCA_017560305.1 Alistipes sp. | reverse complement strand
GTGAAGATTAACCTGCTGCAACTCTTCCTGATGCGTTGGCGTAGAGTGCCACCATCAGTCATCGTATCGTCGATGATTGAGGGTACCAAGGCGGGCTTGAAACTCGATGCAAACGAGTTGGAGGCTCACTACCTCGCTGGTGGTAATGTGACAAATGTGGTACACGCTTTGGTGTCGGCGCAGAAGGCCAACATCAACCTCGATTTCAAGATGGCTACGGCGATTGACCTTGCGGGTCGAGATGTGTTTGAGGCTGTGCAGATGTCGGTGAATCCAAAGGTTATCAATACCCCACCCGTTGCCGCTGTGGCGAAGGATGGTATCCAGTTGATTGCCAAGGCTCGTGTTACGGTGCGTGCCAACATCAAGCAGTTGGTCGGTGGTGCTGGCGAGGAGACTGTGCTGGCTCGTGTCGGCGAGGGTATCGTGTCGTCAATCGGCTCGGCGGTGTCGCACAAGGTGGTGCTTGAGAATCCCGATTCTATCTCTCGCGTAGTGTTGGAGAAGGGTTTGGATGCTGGTACTGCGTTTGAGATTCTTTCGATTGATATCGCTGATATTGATGTGGGTAAGAACATCGGTGCGCAACTTCAGATGGATCAGGCAGATGCTGACAAGAATATCGCACAGGCGAAGGCTGAGGAGCGTCGTGCTATGGCGGTAGCGTTGGAGCAGGAGAACAAGGCGAAGGCGCAGGAGGCTCGCGCGAAGGTTATCCTAGCGGAGGCAGAGGTGCCACTGGCAATGGCTGAGGCATTCCGCAATGGTAATCTTGGCATTATGGACTACTACAAGATGAAGAATATAATGGCCGACACGCAGATGCGTGAAACAATTTCAAAGCCAGAGAAGAAGTAGTTTTCTACCCTATTATAGCAAATCAGCCGACCCTGAAAGAGGTCGGCTGATTTTTGTATTTGTTAAAAATAATATTTGAATCCAATTGTTGGGTTTATTGCAAGACCAAAATTGAAATTGTTGATAGTGTACTTATTGTCTAGCAATCTTATGTAGTTAAAAGATAGAAGGTCAGCAGAGAATCCAAAATGTTGTGTTGGCCTAAATTCTAATCCTAAAGCCGATATTCCTACGCCAAATCCAGCAAATTCGTAACCGCCATAATTAGCATAACTAAAGCCAATCTCAAAGTGGGGAGTATAGTATAAATTCTCGCAAATCGGGAGGTAATATGCTAATGTTGGTCCTGCGGTAAGAGCGTGAGTAATGTCGCCATCTTCTGAAACCAAGCCATAACTTAAATTTATGCTTAATCGTAATTTGTCGGCTATAAAGAAGCCTACCTCAGGAGTTATTGTGGCTTGGAAATTAGATGTATTTACTTTTGATACAGACATAGTTGAAGTGCCTACTCCAATTGTTCCGCCGAAATACACATCTCCTTGTTTTTGAGCATTAGCGTTGCAGATGGACAATACAAGAATTGTAATTGTACTTAAAAATATCTTCTTCATAGTAAATGGGTTTTGATATTCGACTTGTCAAGAGTTATGTTCTTGATATTACAAAGTTAGAAAATATAATCTAATTGGCAATTATTAGTTGCCGTTTTATGTAATAAACCCCAAAAATCATCGTTATTTTTGTGCAAAATGGAGTTTGTGTGGAGATGAAACGAAAAATATTGACTCCAAGCGGTGTTTTATCGTAAGTTTTTGGTATATTTGCAGATATTTTGTGAACGAATAAAGATAAGAAATCAGATATGAAGAATTGTTTCAAGACAATGTGGGTCGCGGTGATGGTTGTAATGCTCTGTGTAGCAGCGCTTTCATCGTGCCATACCAACGAGAAATATGAGTTCGAGTTCTCGATGCCGGGTCAGGTGGTGACTACCCTCGGCTCTACTATCGTAGTGCCTTACAAGGCGGTGAACATCTCGACTGTATCGGTGACTGCTTCTCCTGCGGGATGGACAGTTGAGAGTGTGGATGTGGTTAACTGCACAGTCACTGTCACTGCGCCAAGCAGCTTTGCTAACGAGGAGAACGATATTGAGGAGAATGGTTTGATCAAGCTCTCGGGCTACACCGCAGCGGGTACTTCGGTTTACATCTCATCTTATCTCTCGTTGCTCAACCGCAGCGTAGACCTCACGGCGAAGCCTTCAAACTGCTACGCTATCTCGCAGAAGGATACACGCTACACCATTGATGTAACCCACAAGGGTGAGTCATCGGAGCGAATCTCGCCAGCGAAGGTGGATGTGATTTGGCAGACAAGCACCTACCTGCTTGATTTTGATGGTTTTGACCCAGAGAGCGGTACTTACACATTCTATATCGGCTCGGAGGATATCACTGACGATAACGACGAGGTTATTGGCAACCGTATGCCAAAGGGTAACGCCGTGATTGGTGCTTTCGATGAGGCTGGCGAGTTGATTTGGAGCTGGCACATCTGGCTCACTGATGCTGATGTGGAGGCGATGGCAATCACAACCTCGGCGGGTGATATTATGGACCGCAACATCGGTGCATACACCAACAGCAATGGCTCAACTGATACAGAGTTGGTTTATGACTCTTATGGCTTGTACTATCAGTGGGGTCGCAAGGATCCGTTCCTCCGCCCTCGCGACTATAAGTTCACAAACAACCGCGATGAGTTGGCTTACACTGGCTCGGGAGCATCGAAGTTGTTCCGCTATGTGACAGCCGAGATGGTCGAGGGTGAGGTGCGCAGCAACCCATTCGGTACTATGGAGTATGCGATTGCTGACCCATTCACATTCATCCTGGGTACTGCCGGCAATGACTACGACTGGCGTTATGACGAGCACGACGCATCGCTCTGGAGCGCAACCACAAAGAGCAAGAATGACCCTTGTCCACGCGGCTGGAGAGTGCCTGATGCAACTGTGTTCGAGGCGTTTGATATCGATGCGGAGCAGGATGGCGCAGCGTTGGCTGATGTAAGAGGAATGTATGGCTGGCACTTGGTTGACAAGAACACTGGCGTGAAGGTGTTTATGCCTGCTGTGGGTCGCCGTAGTTATGAGAATGGCGTCCTGACCAATATGAACAACTATGGTTATGAGCACAACCCAATGCCTTGGATTGGTTACTACTGGACTGCATCGGCAACAAGCGACAACAAGGCTCAGTCGATGTTCTTCGACCTTAATACCACTCGTGCGGTGAACAACCGTTATGAGGCGCAGAAGGCGATGTATCGTGGTAACGGAATGCAGATTCGTTGCGTAAGAGAGTAGAAATCGTTCAGGAAGATGTTTTTGGCGTTCTGCTTATCCTGAATAATTTTAAATTGGAAGATATATAACAAGAGGTAACCACGAAGGTTACCTCTTTTCTTTTACTCTGCCCTACCCTCCGAGGATGTTGCCGTGGAGGTGGTGCGGTTGGAATCATCATCTCTGGTCGGCTCATCGCTCGGCTCGCCACCCAGGCAGGTGACAAGCAGAAGCGAGAAGAGCAGGATTGCGATAATTGTGAGATATTGCCGTGAGGCACGGCGTATGTCGTCTTTCATTGCTCAAGGTGTTATGACTCGGCCGCTATGAGTGCCTTGACGAGCGAGATATTCTGCGTAGCCTCTCGTAGGCCAGCCTGCGATGCAGATTGGAATAACTGCAATGCCTGCTGGAGATTGCCCTGCGCCATTGCGAGGATGCCTCGTGAGTTCATCGCCTGCGGGATGTTCGCGGGAACGCCCTTGAGGTACTCCGCCGCCTGATTATAATCGCCATTTGCCATCGCTACATTGGCGGCGTTGATGCGTGCCTCGGGCGACTCGGGATAGGTTTGTAGCGCAATGAGGATGACATCCTGCCACTCCTTGCTACCCTTATCGAAAGTGAGCGCAACCATATAGATATCCTCCAGCGAGAGGCGTGAAGGGTCTTTTTTGAGTTGTGCCTTCGCCTCGTCAAGACTCAGGTCACCCTGTGTGAAATCGACAGTAATCTCTGTCGTGCGCAACTGCGGATACCAGGTGCGAAGCATAAAGTCATACTGCACGGGGAAGCGCTCCTTGATGGTCTTGTTCTTGTCGGCTGGCGAGATTGTCTGGTCGTCAATCACCTCGATAATCTTCAGGTAATTCTCTATGCAACTCTCGTTGAGCAGGCGCTTCACCTCATCCCAGTTTGCTGGCGAAGATGCCCACGAAATCTTTATGTCGCTTGGGAGATTGCACTCCGCAATATGGCTCTTGACCGCCTCGGCTCGCTTGGTGGCGAGTGTCTCGTTGAAGGTGTAAGGACCCTCGGGTGAGGCGTAGCCCATCAGGTGGATGCTCTTGATGTCGCTCGTCTGACCGAATGACTGATGTATAGACTCAATCTGTGCGGCGTTGTCCATAAATGATGGGTTGATGGTGCTCTTGTTTACGGGGAAGAGGATGTTGAATGTCTTCTGGCTGACTGACGAAGATGTGCTCTTTGGTGTCATATAGGCGTATGATGGCTTCTGCGAGGTTGGAGCTGATGCTTTGTCGCTACCCTTTTCGTTGAGCATTGCCAGCGGGATTAGAGCCTCGTCAAGCGGATAGTCGTGGCACGATATGCACTCCTCGCGCAGGATGAGTTCCGAGCGGCTCATCCAGCTCTCATAGGGCACATTTGTCTGGTAGTCAATCTCCTGCGCCTCGTTGTTGCGATGGCGAATGTAGGTGTTGGCGCTTTCGTAGAGGTCGCTCTTGTTGCGCTCGTGGGAGATGTAACGGCGGCGACCATTTATGATGACCGCCGGGAGTTGCATCATATCGCTGCCATCGGTGAGGTATGGCGTGAGGCGGATGGCCTGATTTGAGCGAATCTTCACGCCATCGAGCAGTATGGAGAAATCGACCTCAAGTCGGTTGGCTGTGTGTTGCAGGGTGATATCATCAATGAGCAAACCATAACTTGTGGTGCTCTCCTGCGCGTGGACGGTGCGAATGCCGAAGATGAGCGCGAGGAGAAGAAAAATGGTGTAAATCTGTTTCATAGTCGGTTGCTTTAGAATAGATAAACAAATGAGATGGCGAGTTTTGTGATGCCCCAGTAGTTCTTGTTGCCATTGGAGAGGCTCTTTGCGCCCTGCTCGGCATAGGAGTATTGGTCGTACCACGCGTGAGCATAGCCTACGCCCACCTCTGCCTCAAGATTCCAGTGCTTGCCGAGCATCCACGCATAGCCGTAGCCGATGCCGCCGCCAAAGGCGTGACCCTTGTAGCGGTAATCCTTCAGGCCATCCCAGATGCTGAATGGGAACGATGAGAGGTTGCCGATGTTGAACCCTCCGCCGACGAGATGCGCCGCGAGGAAGTGACCATTGAAGCGCTCGCAGGTCCACCAGCGGAACTCGGGCTGGATGAGCCAGTGCTTCCACTGCTTGTCGCCAGAGAATGAGAAGGGGTTGAAGCCTGCCGAGATGTCCAGGGTGGTCTGCTTGCCCAGACCTATCTCAAAGCCGAGGTTGGGTGATGCCGACGCCCAGTATAGCAGATTGGTCTTGATGCCAATCTCCTGTGCGGAGGTCTTTCCGATGAGTGCCGAAAGTGACAGCACGAAGAATAGTAATTTTTTCATAATTTGATGATTGCAATTGTTCGCTTGCAACCAATCAAACTTCGCACCAAAGCGGGGATTTCGGGGTTGAAAATGGCGTACCTTATATATTTTAGTGCGCCGTGAGCCTTACAGAAGTGAGTTTACACCCTCGATGGCGAGGATGATAAGGGCGTAGCGGAATGCCTTGCCGAGTAGCATTGTGAGTGTGGTGAGGTAGACATTGCTGCGCATCAGACCCAGCAGCACTACAATCGCCTCGCCGACCCACGGCAGGGCGCTGAAGAGTCCCATCCACGCGCCATAGCGCCTGACGAACCTCTCGACCTTGTCTAATGACTCCTGCTTGACCTTTAGCCAGCGTTCAATCCACTGCATATTTCCCAGCCAGCCAAGCCAATAGCAAATCAAGCCGCCCAGCGTGTTGCCTATGGATGCCGAGATAAGGCACAGCATAGGGTCAAGCCCCATCTGTACCAGCACGGTGAGCACCACCTCGGAACTGAACGGGAGAATGCTGCCCGCTACAAGTGCAGCGAGAAAGAGTCCCCAATAGCCCCAATTGATGAAAAAATCTACTATTGCATCCATTTCGGTGTGATTTGATATGCAAAAATAGTGAATTTTTTTATATATTTGCATTTGTTGTGTCGCGCGGAGAGTGCCGACCTTGAAATGGAGTTTTACTTGCGTCGTAGATAGATGCCCTAAATGAATGATAATGAAGAGATTACTTTTACTACTTATAGCAATACTGAGCCTTACTGGCGTGTCGGCTCAAGTCACTACAGCCTCGCTTCGGGGCGTGGTTGAGAATTCCCAAAACGAGAAGTTGATTGGTGCAACCGTTGTGTTGTCGCATCCCCAGACGGGTGGCGAATATGTCGTTGTGGCTGGTGCCGATGGTCACTACGCCCTGCACGGTGTGCGCCCAGGTGATGGATATGTGCTGGAGGTGAGTTACATCGGTTTCAAGACCTTTAAGGTTGCTCCGCTGGTGCTGAAGGTTGGCGAGGTGCGTCTGCTGGATGTGGTGATGCAGGAGAGTGTTGAGATTGAGCAGATTGTGGTGGATGGCGCTTCGGCGGATGTGGGAGATGTGAAAAACCAGTTCTCGCAGAAGTTGATTTCGCAATTGCCTACGGTGTCGCGCTCGTTGTATGATGTGGTGCGACTGGTGCCACAGGCGATATCTACGAAGGGCGGCGGTATCTCATACGGTGGTGTATCTAACCGCTATAACTCGTTTATGATCAACGGAATGGCAAACAACGATATGTATGGTTTGTCGTCGTCGGGTACAAACGGAGGATTGTCGAATGCCAACCCCGTGGCGCTGGATGCCATTGAGCAGTTGGATGTTGTGGTGGCGTCGTATGATGTGCGCATAAGTGGTTTTAATGGTGGCGCAATCAATGCCATAACCAAGTCGGGAACGAATGATTTTCGTGGTAGCGCATATTCCTATTTCAATAATCAGGATTTCTATGGCACAACGCCTGGAAAGGATGTTGCGGAGCGCAGAAAACTGGATGAAAAGAGTGCGCAGGTGTATGGTGTGACGCTGGGTGGTGCTGTGGTGAAGGATAAGTTGTTTTACTTCATCAGCGGAGAGTTGAATCTCGACCGCTCGCCATCGTCTTACTATCTGGGTTATGATGGCGTGGCGCTCAAGGAGGATGAACTTCAGCGCGTTGCGGAGCGATACTCTGCCCTCACGGGATATGATGGTGGCGGTACGGGCAGACGCAATGTGGAGCGTCGTTCAGGCTCGTTGCTCGCCAATCTGGAGTGGCGTATAAACGATAGAAACCGCCTCTCGGCAAGTTATAGTTTTCTGGATGCAAAGGCGGAGGATTACGCCAATTCGATGACCTCGTTTACATTTGTCGGCTCGGGATATGCAAATTACAGCCGCGCGCACTATCTCGCCTTGTCGCTGGAGTCGCGTCTGGCGGATGGCGTACACAACTCTCTGCGAGTGGGTTATTCGCGTGTGGAGGATGGTCGCAGTCCCGATGTGAAGGGCGATTTGCCAAGCGTGATAATCAAGAATACGGGCACCACGGGCGGTGTGACGCTCAATATTGGTAACAACCGCTATGCGGGTGTGAATGCGCTCTCGCAGGATGTGGTGACGCTGACCGACGATGTAATTGTGGATAGAGGTGCGCACTCGCTCACCTTTGGTATGCACCACGAATTCTACAACATCCATAACCGCTATCTCGCCAATGCCTACGGAACTTATACCTACAACTCAATAGAGGATTTTGAGCAGGACAAGGCTGCGATATATGAGTATAACTACACCGACCCTGCCGTAACGGGCTCAACAACCTGGGGCCCAAAGTTCAATGCTTCGGAGCTGAATTTCTATCTGCAGGACAGATGGATGCTGGGTCGTGGTCTGCAACTCTCGTATGGTCTGCGTGCTACCCTGCCGCTGATATTTAATGCGCCAACCGAGAACAAGGAGTTCAACGCAGGAGAGATTGCGCAGAAGTATGATATCCGTATCGGCGATGTGCCACGCGCGCAGTTGCTTCTCTCGCCACGAGTGGGTGTTGCGTGGGGAAGAAACTTTGACTGGGGTCGCCTCACGGTGGATGGCGGAGCGGGCTTGTTTGCGGGTCAGGTGCCATTTGTGTGGATAGTGAACAACTACTCGAATACGGGCGTTGAGCAGAAGGGTCTGCGTCTTACGGCGAAGATGGATGGCGGCAAGGTTGTGGAGCCTGCGAAGGATTTCAGTGTGAAGCCCTTGCCTACCACTGCGTCAAACACACGCTTTATGCTCAATGCGATGAATGATGATTTCCGCTATCCGCAGAACTTCAAGGCGAATGTCTCGGTGGGTGCTACCACGCAGAGTGGCTGGCACGGTCGTGTGGAGGCGCTCTATACCAAGACCATCTACAACGCTGTATTCAGAAATATGGCGGTGGAGCATACGGGCGAGAACATCTATGCAGTGCCTGCGGCTGATGGCGCAGAGGCTGCGGGCGGAGTGCCGTTGCAAAAGAGTGTGACGAATGAGTATTCGGCGATATATTATCTTGACAATACATCGAAGGGTTACACCTACTCGCTCTCGGCGATGCTCTCAAAGGAGTTTTCGTGGGGCGGCTCGGTGATGGCGTCGTATAACTTCTCGCACGCTTACTCAGTGTGCGATGTCCCTTCGACCTCCTCTTCTTCGAACTGGAGCCGTACCTATGCTGTGGACTTGAACTCGCCAGAGTTGTCGTTCTCGGCTTACGATGTGCCTCACAAGCTTTCGCTTGCTATGGCCTACAGGAAGCGCTATGCGAAGAGTCTGGAGTTTGCGGCAAGCCTTGTCTATCAGTTGAACTCGGGTCAGCGCTACTCGCTCTGCTTTGGCGAGTCGGTTGATTTCAATGGTGATGCGGCCTTTGGCTCTACGCTGATGTATATTCCTACCGAAGAGGAGATGGATAGAATGAAGTTCGCTGATGGCGAGTCACGCAAGCGCTGGTCGGACTATATCTCGGCGGATGACTACCTGAGCGCGCACCGTGGTGAGTATTCTGCACGAAATGCTATGCAGACCCCCGTAGAGCACACTCTGGACTTGCACCTTGCGCACGGATTTTACCTTAGCCCGGCGACTCACCGCAAGGTGGAACTCTCGTTGGATGTGATGAATCTGGGTAATCTTTTGTGCCGCAGTTGGGGTACTTACTACAATGTCTCGGGAGTGAGATTGCAGCCCGTGACAATCACAAAGGTGGAGGATGGTGTGCCTGTTTTCCGCTTTACTGACGCCAAACTCACCACCGATGATTTGCTCTCGCGCTGGCGTATGCAGCTGGGTGTGAGAATCCTCTTCTAAGGACTGAAAAAATTGTAGAAAAAATGGCGCAGAAAATATGCCGTTTGAAAAATTTTTTCTACCTTTGCACAAAATATGTGTATTACTATGCCACGAGGATGTAACATAGCAACAACAAGTGTTAAGCATCACGCTGAAGAGCGATGCTCTGGTTGTTGTTTTTCATCTGCTGGCGTTTCTGTTATTGGCGGAACTACTGTTTATTTTTATTAGATATGGGCGACTGTTTGGTCGCCTTTTTTGTGGATATTTATGAAGCAGCGAATAATTCTCAAATCAGGCACTGTGGTGCGCGAGGGCGTGCGTGAGCAACTCGATGTGTTGGTTGCTGACGGCAAGATTCTCTCGGTGGGTAAAAATATCGAGCCAGAGGCTGGCGATAAAGTTGTGGATTGTCAGGGTAAGTTGGTTTGCAGCGGCTTGGTGGATTTGCATGTTCACCTGCGTGAGCCAGGTTTCTCGTCAAAGGAGACCATCGCTTCGGGAACTGCGGCGGCAGCGCACGGCGGTTTCACTACCGTATGCTCGATGCCAAACCTTGCACCAGCGCCAGACACATTGGAGCACTTGCAGGAGCAGTTGGATTTGATTGCTAAGGATGCCGTTGTGAAGGTACTCCCCTACGCCACTATCACCGAGCGCAGAGCGGGTGACGAGTTGGTGGACTTCGCTGCGTTGAAGCCTTATGTGGCTGGTTTCTCTGACGATGGTACAGGCGTGCAGCGTGAGGAGGTGATGAAGGCTGCTATGGAGTCTGCTGCCGAGAATGGTTGCATCATCGCGGCTCACTGCGAGGTGGACGACCTGTTGCGTGGCGGTTATATCCACGATGGCGAGTATGCCAAAAAGAACGGTCACCGAGGCATCTGCTCGGAGAGCGAGTGGGGTCAGATTGAGCGCGACATCAACCTCGTGGAGAAGATTGGTTGCCGTTACCATGTGTGCCATATCTCTACCAAGGAGAGCGTGGCGCTGATTCGTGAGGCGAAGAGCCGTGGTGTGAAGATTACCTGCGAGACTGGTCCTCACTACCTTACGATGTGCGATATGGACCTCAAGGAGGAGGGTCGCTTCAAGATGAATCCTCCTATCCGCTCGGCAGAGGACAGAGATGCTCTGATTGCTGGTATTCAGGATGGAACAATCGATGTGGTGGCTACTGACCACGCACCTCATACCGCCGAGGAGAAGTCACGCGGTCTGGAGCGCAGCGCGATGGGCGTTGTGGGTCTTGAGACTTCGTTTGCTGTGATTTACTCAAAACTCGTCAAGACTGGTGTAATCTCGTTGGAGAAGGCTGTTGATGTGCTTGCTGAGGCTCCACGCCGAATCTTCGGCTTGGGCGGTTCTCTAAGCGAGGGCGAGGCGGCTGATATCGCTGTGTTTGACCTTGAGACGGAGTGGACAGTTGACCCGGAGAAGTTCCACTCAAAGGGCAAGGCTACCCCATTTGAGGGCTGGACACTGCAGGGCGAGTGCTGTCTGACTATGGTCGACGGTGAGATTGTGTACGAAAGATAAAACAAAACAATATAAAATTTTTAGGAATGAAACCATTTACAAAAAAGTTAGTTCTTGAGAACGGTTGCGAGTTTCTCGGCTATGGCTATGGTGCCAATGTCGAGCGTGTGTGCGAGATCGTTTTCAACACTTCGGTGGTGGGCTATCAGGAGATTCTCTCTGACCCTTCCAACATTGACCAGATTGTGGTGATGGCTTATCCTCTGATTGGTAACTACGGTATCACAGATGAGGACTTCGAGGCAAAGGTGCCACAGATTGGCGGTATGGTTGTGCGTGAGTGCAACGAAAGCCCAAGCAACTTCCGTTACACAAAGACCTTCTCGGAGACTTTGGAGGAGCAGGGCATCCCTTGCATCGCAGGTGTGGATACACGCCAGATTGTACGCATCATCCGTAACGAGGGCTCACAGCGTGCTGCTATCGTGAACATCGAGACATCGAAGGAGCAGGCTTTGGAGATGATTAAGACTACCCCACTGCCAACCCAGCAGGTGAAGAAGGTGAGCTGCCGCAAGCGTTGGTTCTCGCGTACAGCAAACCATAAGTATGATGTTGTAGCCGTAGACTGCGGTATCAAGCACAACATCATCCGTCAGTTCAACCAGCGTGGTTGCAATGTGACTATCGTGCCTTACAACACCACTTTGGAGGAGATCAAGGCATTCAATCCAGATGCAATCCTCATCTCAAACGGTCCTGGCAACCCAGAGGCTTTGCCAGAGGTTGTAGAGTTGATTAAGGCTGTGAAGGGCGAGATTCCTGTTATCGGTATCGCACTCGGTATGCAGCTCATCGCATTGGCTTACGGCGCAAAGGTTTACAAGATGAAGTGTGGTCACCACGGCGGATCGGCAGTTCGCTGCATCGAGACTGGTCGCGTGGACCTCACAGCTCAGAACCACGGCTACGCTTTGGATGCAGAGTCGTTGAAGTCAACAGCGTTGACCATTACACACGAGAATGTGTTGGATGGTACGGTAGAGGGTATTGCTTGCAAGGCTGAGAAGGTCTTTGCAGTGCAGTTCCACCCAGAGAGCGCACCAGGTCCACAGGACAGCACATATCTTTTCGATGAATTTATTAAATTGATGGAGGAGTAGCAAAATGCCAAAAAGAACAGATATTAAAAAGGTAATGGTGATCGGCTCAGGTCCGATTGTCATTGGTCAGGCGGCAGAGTTCGACTATGCAGGAACACAGGCGTGCTTGGCATTGAAGGAGGAGGGTTACGAGGTTATCTTGGTGAACTCAAACCCTGCAACCATTATGACCGACACAAACATCGCCGACAAGGTTTATATGGAGCCTTTGACGCTGGAGTATGTGGCGAAGATTGTGCGCTATGAGCGTCCAGACGCTATCGTACCAGGTTTGGGTGGTCAGACAGGTTTGAACTTGGCTGTTCAGCTCGCAAAGAAGGGCGTGCTCGACGAGTGCCATGTAGAGATTTTGGGTACTTCGTTCAACTCTATCGAGGAGGCTGAGGACCGTGAGCTCTTCAAGGACTTGTGTGTTCGCATCGGCGAGCCAGTGTTGCCATCGGTTGTTGTAAACTCAATGGAGGATGGTGTTAAGGCTGCTGAGGAGATTGGTTACCCAGTAGTATTGCGCCCAGCCTTCACATTGGGTGGTACAGGTGGCGGTTTCGCCGACAACGAGGAGGAGTTGCGCGAGATTATGCGTAACGCATTGGTGCTCTCGCCAGTACACCAGGTATTGGTTGAGAAGAGTATCAAGGGTTACAAGGAGATTGAGTTTGAGGTGATGCGTGACAAGAACGACACAGCAATCGCAATCTGTAGTATGGAGAACATCGACCCAGTGGGTATCCACACAGGTGACTCAATGGTTATCGCTCCTGCGCAGACCCTTACAGACAAGGAGTATCAGTTGATGCGTAACAGCGCATTGAAGATTATCCGCGCGTTGAAGATTGAGGGTGGCTGTAATGTGCAGTTTGCTTTGGACCCACTCTCGTTCAACTACTATATCATCGAGGTTAACCCTCGTGTATCTCGTTCATCGGCTTTGGCATCAAAGGCGAGTGGTTTCCCTATCGCACGCGTAACAGCGAAGATTGCAGTAGGTTTGACTCTCGACGAGATTATGATTGCTGACCGTCCTGCTTGCTTCGAGCCAGCGTTGGACTATGTAGTTTTGAAGGTGGCACGCTTCCCATTCGATAAGTTTAGCGACGCATCGAATGAGTTGGGTACACAGATGAAGGCTACTGGAGAGGTGATGAGTATCGGTCGTACAATCGAGGAGGGCATCTTGAAGTCTGTCCGCTCGTTGGAGACTGGTGTTTGCCACATCCACAACAAGAAGTTTGACGATTGGAAGGTAGAGGCATTGTTGGAGTACATCCGCAAGGGTACCGACGACCGCATCTACGCTATCGCACAGTTGATTCGCCTGGGCGTTGACTTGCTCATCATCTACAACCACACAAAGATTGATATGCTCTTCCTGGAGAAGTTCAAGAACATCGTTGAGATGGAGAAGGTTGTGGCTGCAAATGTGGGCGATGTAGCGGTGTTGAAGGAGGCTAAGCGTATGGGCTTCAGCGACAAGTTCATCGGTCAGTTGTGGAATAAGTCAGAGGCTGAGATGTTCCAGTTGCGTAAGGCTGAGGGTGTATTCCCAGTATATAAGATTATTGACTCTTGCGCAGGCGAGATTGACACTTATGTACCTTACTTCTACTCTACTTACGAGGCAGAGAACGAGTCTTTGCGCAGCGACCGCAAGAAGATTCTGGTGCTCGGTTCTGGTCCTATCCGTATCGGTCAGGGTGTGGAGTTCGACTACTCGACAGTTCACGCTATCTGGACTATCAAGGAGGCTGGTTACGAGGCTATCATCATCAACAATAACCCAGAGACAGTTTCTACCGACTACACCATCAGCGACAAGCTCTACTTCGAGCCACTCACTGTGGAGGATGTGATGAATGTCGTAGAGTTGGAGAACCCAGAGGGTATCGTGGTATCACTCGGTGGTCAGACTGCAATCAACCTCGCAGAGCCATTGGCTGAGTTGGGTGTAAACATCATCGGTACCGGTATCGAGGCTATCAACAACGCCGAGGACCGTAAGTGCTTCGAGCGCATTATGAACGAGGTGGGCATCCCACAGCCAAAGGCAAAGGCGGTGACCGACATCGAGTCAGGTGTGGAGGCAGCGAACAACATCGGCTACCCAGTTTTGGTTCGTCCAAGCTTCGTGTTGGGTGGTCGCGCAATGCAGATTGTAGCTAACGAGGAGACTTTGCGTCACTACTTGCGTTCAGCGGTAGAGGTGAACGAGAAGTCGCCAGTGTTGGTTGATAAGTATATTCAGGGTAAGGAGTTGGAGGTAGATGCTATCTGCGACGGTAAGGATGTGTTCATCCCTGGTATTATGGAGCATGTAGAGCGTACAGGTATCCACTCGGGTGACTCTATCAGCGTATACCCTACTTTCAGCGTGAGCCAGCAGGTGAAGGATACTATCATCGAGTACACCAAGCAGTTGGGTCTTGCTATCGGTATCGTGGGCCTTTACAACATCCAGTTCATCGTTGATGAGCAGGAGAAGGTATATGTAATCGAGGTGAACCCTCGTTCATCGCGTACCGTGCCATTCCTCTCGAAGTCGACTGGTGTGCCTATGGCGAAGATTGCTACAATGGTTATCCTGGGTCACTCACTCAAGGAGCAGGGCATCACAGAGATCTACGGCAAGGAGAGCACTCGCTGGTTCGTTAAGTCGCCAGCCTTCTCATTTGCGAAGATTCGTGGTTTGGACTCTTACCTCTCTCCAGAGATGAAGTCTACAGGTGAGGCTATCGGTTACGACTCAAGCCTTAACCGCGCACTCTACAAGTCATTGCAGTCTTCAGGCGTAGCGGTGGCTAACTATGGTACTATCTTCGTGACTATCGCCGACTGTGACAAGGAGCGTGCATTGCCACTCATCCGTCGTTTCTACGACCTCGGTTTCAACATCGAGGCTACGAAGGGCACTTGCGAGTTCTTGCGTGCTAACGGCATTCGTACTCGTCACCTCCGCAAGTTGAGCGAGGGCTGCACCGAGATTTACGATGAGTTGCGCAAGGGTCATGTTACCTATGTAATCAACACTATCGATGTTAACCAGCACAGCACTCGTCGCGATGGTTACGACATCCGTCGTGCGGCAGCCGAGAACAATGTGACTCTGTTCACTGCGTTGGAGACTGTGAGCGTGTTGCTCAACGCATTAGAGGAGATTACTATGGGAGTTTCAACCATTGATGGCAAATAATTATGTACAAGAAAGGTATATATAAAGTCATTGCGAATACACCTCTCACACGAGAGGTGTATCGTATGATTTTGGAGGGTGACACCAAGTGGATTAAGCGCCCAGGTCAGTTCGTGAACATCGAGCTGGAGGGTCTGTTCCTGCGTCGCCCTATCTCAATCAGCGATTGGGACGAGAAGACAATCACCATCATCTACAAAGTTGTGGGTAAGGGTACCGAGCAGATGAGCCGTATGCAGGCGGGCGTGGAGCTCGATGTGTTGGTAGGTCTGGGTAATGGTTTCAACCCCGATGTGGAAAATGAGAAGCCTCTGCTTGTGGGCGGTGGCGTGGGTGTTCCCCCACTCTACCACTTGGCGAAGATGCTTATCGCCGATGGTCGCAAGGTGAGCGTTGTGTTGGGCTTCAACACCGCTTCGGAGGTATTCTATGCTGACGAGTTCAAGGCATTGGGCGCAGATGTATATGTGTCGACTGCCGATGGCTCGATGGGCGTGAAGGGCTTTGTGACTGACGCCATCCGCGAGGCGGCGATTGACTTCGACTACTTCTACTCTTGCGGTCCGTTGCCAATGCTCAAGGCGTTGTGCGGCTGCACTGATGTGAAGGGCGAACTCTCGTTCGAGGAGCGTATGGGCTGTGGTTTCGGTGCTTGTATGGGCTGCAGCTGCAAGACATTGACTGGTAACAAGCGTATCTGCAAGGAGGGTCCTGTGATGCGCCGTGAGGAGATAATTTGGTAAACGAAGATGGAAATGGAGAAGAATTTTGATTTGTCGGTTGAGTTGTGTGGCGTGAAGCTGGACAACCCTATCATCCCTGCCAGCGGTACATTCGGCTTTGGTAAGGAGCATAACGAATTTTACGATATCAACATCCTCGGTTCAATCTCTATCAAGGGTACTACACGCGAGGCTCGTTTCGGTAATCCTACACCTCGCATCGCCGAGTGCCGTGCGGGTTTGATTAACTCGGTGGGTCTGCAGAATCCTGGCGTGGATGCTGTTGTAGCGAAGGAGTTGCCAGCGTTGCGTAAGATTTTCCGTAAGCCTATCGTGGCTAACATCAGCGGTTTCTCGATTGAGGAGTACGCGGAGTGCTGCGCGAAGATTGACAAGGAGGAGCAGGTGGCTATCATCGAGGTGAATGTCTCTTGCCCTAATGTCCACAATGGTGGTATGAGCTTCGGTACACAGCCAGAGATGGCAGCGGAGGTTACTCGCGCGGTGAAGGCTGTGACTACAAAGCCAGTATTCATCAAGTTGAGCCCTAATGTGACCGACATCGTTGCTATCGCCAAGGCGTGTGAGGAGGCGGGTGCTGATGGTATCTGCTTGATTAACACAATGCTCGGTATGCGTATCGATACAAAGCGTCGTAAGCCAGTGATTGCCAATAAGATGGGTGGTTTCTCTGGTCCTGCGATTTTCCCTGTTGCGGTGCGTATGGTTTATCAGGTGGCGAAGGCTTGCTCTATCCCAGTGATGGGTTGCGGTGGCGTGGAGTCAGCATCGGATGTGATTGAGATGATGATGGCTGGTGCTACTGCCGTTCAGGTGGGTGCAGCCAACCTCAAGGATCCATATGCTTGCAAGCGCATCATCGAGGAGTTGCCTTTGGAGATGGAGAAGCTCGGTATTGAGCGTTTGAGCGACATCATTGGTATCGTAGAGTAATTAATAGAAGTGTCAAAGAAGGTTTCTCGGATTGCACAAGCCTTGAAAACCCTCTTCTTATACAATTCTAAGGTATATATAATTAAAACGGCAGACTTTTTAGTCCGCCGTTTTTTTTTGTTTCTTTATGTGTCAAAGTAAATAGAAGAACGCCCGTAACGGGCGCCCTCTACCTCCGTAGATAATCATTACTACCAACGAAAAAAGACTGCCCCGAAGGACAGCCCTTATTGTGAATTTTGAATTCCCCTTGCCTACTTCTCCATCTTGCGGAGGAAGCACTCGATGGTGTTCTCCATCAAGCAGCAGATGGTCATCGGACCTACGCCACCAGGAACTGGAGTGATTGCTGATGCCTTTGGCTCGATGGCTGCGAAATCAACATCACCGCAGAGCTTCTTTGTCTCTGGGTCACGGTTCACACCCACATCGATAACCACTGCACCCTCCTTAACCATATCGGCTGTCACGAACTTTGGACGACCGATTGCTACAACCAGGATGTCGGCACGGCGTGTTACCTCTGCCAAATCCTTTGTGCGGCTGTGTGCGATAGTCACGGTTGCGTTCTCGTTCAACAGGAGTTTCGATACTGGAAGACCCACGATGTTGCTACGACCGATAACAACCACATCCTTACCTGCAATCTCCACATTGGCACGCTTCAAGAGCTTGATGATACCCTTTGGTGTGCAAGGCAATGTGCAAGGCTGCTTGAGCCAGAGGTTTGCCACATTCATAGGGTGGAAACCGTCCACATCCTTCTCTGCGCTGATGGCTGCGATAACCTTGTCAGAGTCAATGTGTTTTGGAAGTGGCAACTGTACGAGGATGCCATCCACACTATCGTCTGCGTTAAGGTCAGCGATGATGCCAAGCAACTCCTCCTCAGAGATTGTTGCCTCTTTGCGGATGGTGGTATTCTTGATACCTACCTCCTCCGATGCCTTCGCCTTACCAGTAACATACGACACGCTACCTGGGTCCTCACCTACGAGGATAACCACCAAGTGAGGTACACGGCCATACTTCTCGGTGAAGGTCGCTACATTGGCTGCCATCTCCTGCTTGAGTGAGAGCGCCAACTCCTTACCATTTATAATATAACTCATAGTTTTGTTTCTGTTTAGTATTTAAACGCTTTGTCGCCGATGTCGGTACGGTGGAAAAGGTTCTCGCACTTAATCTTCTCGACCTCTGCCTGCGCCTTCTGCTGTGCCTCGCGGAGTGTTGGAGCCTTGCATACAACAATCATCACACGACCACCCGAAGTGACATACTTGCCATCCTTCAAAGCAGTACCCATATGGTAGATTGAGCCGTCAACTGACTCTGTGCCCTCGATAGCGAAGCCCTTCTCGTATGAGCCTGGGTAGCCCTTCGATGCCAATACAACACCCAATGTAGCCTGCTCGTCCCACTCGATTGTTGGGGTCTTGCCGTCGGTAACATCGCAGAATACCTGATACATATCGCTCTTCAGGCGTGGAAGGATAACCTCTGTCTCAGGGTCACCAAAGCGAGCGTTGAACTCGATAACCTTGATGCCGTTCTGTGTCTTCATCAAACCACCATACAACACACCGCAGAATGGGCAACCCTCCTCGACCATAGCCGCTGCTGTTGGACGCATAACCTTCTCCATTGCGTAGGTCAAATCCTCGTCGGTGATGAATGGCAACTCGGTGTAGGCACCCATACCGCCTGTGTTAGGACCCTTGTCGCCGTCGAAAGCACGCTTGTGATCCTGCGCAACTGGCATTGGATATACATCTGTGCCGTTCACGAAGCACAAGAGTGAGAACTCTGGACCCTCCAGGTACTCCTCGATTACAACCTTGCCCTTGCCGAACTTCTCGTCCTGCAACATATCGCGCAACGCCTCCTCTGCCTGCTCCAGCGTCTCGGCGATAACTACGCCCTTACCTGCAGCCAAGCCGTCGTACTTCAATACTGTTGGCAATGAGCCAGCCTTCACATACTCCCACGCTGCGTCGAAATCCTCGAAAGTCTCGTAACCAGCCGTTGGGATGTCGTACTTCTTCATCAAGTCCTTTGCAAACTGCTTGCTGCACTCAATCTGTGCCGCAGCCTTTGTAGGACCGAACAGACGCAAGCCGTTAGCCTTGAATACATCGGCGATACCTGCCTCCAATGCAACCTCAGGACCAGCCACGGTGAGTGAAATCTCGTTAGCCAAAGCAAACTCCTTCAACTCCTCTACGGCAGTTTCCTTGATTGCCACGCACTCGGCAAGTGCGGCGATACCCGCATTGCCTGGTGCGCAGAAAATCTTATCTACCTGGGGCGACTTGCTCAACGCCTCTACAATGGCGTGGCAACGACCACCAGAACCTACTACTAAAACCTTCATAGTCAGTCTATTAATGCTTGAAGTGACGCATACCTGTGCAGAGCATAGTGATGCCGCACTCGTTAGCCTTCTTTACAGAGTCCTCGTCGCGAACGCTACCACCTGGCTGAACGATAGCAGTAACGCCGTACTGCGCAGCCAAAGTCACTGTGTCGTCGAATGGGAAGAAACCGTCAGAAGCCAATACCAAGCCCTCGGTGAAGCCTGCAGCCTGTGCCTGCTTGAGTGCGATCTCGGCTGAACCTACGCGGTTCATCTGACCAGCACCTACACCTACGGTGTGACCATCCTTGACAACTACGATAGCGTTTGACTTAACATGCTTAACAACTCTCCAGCCGAAGTTAAGGTCGGTAACCTGCTCTGCGGTTGGCTTTGTCTCTGTCACGCACATCTCGGCAGTAACAGTTGCAGTAGTCTTGTCCAAATCCTGAACGAGCAAGCCGCCGTTTACGCTAACATACTGGTTCACTACGCTCTCGTCCTTTGACATATCAACCTGCAAGAGGCGCAAGTTCTTCTTTGTAGAGAGTACCTCCAAAGCCTCCTCAGAGAACGATGGAGCCATAATGATCTCCAGGAAGATTGGCTTCATCAACTCGGCAGCCTCCTTTGTCACCTCACGGTTTACGGCTACGATACCGCCGAAGATGCTCACCTTGTCAGCCTCATAAGCCTTTGTCCAGGCGTCAACTACATCTGTGCCGATTGCAGCGCCGCAAGGGTTCATATGCTTCAAACCTACGCAGAATGGCTCGTCGAACTCGCGTGCGATGCAGAGAGCTGCGTTAGCATCCTGAATGTTGTTGTATGAAAGCTCCTTGCCGTTAAGCTGCTTTGCGTTAGCGAGTGAGTAAGCACCTGTCTCTGCTGCGCCGTAGAACTTAGCCTGCTGGTGTGGGTTCTCGCCGTAGCGCAAGCCCTGTACGAGGTCAAACTCCAGGAAGAGCTTCTCGTTCAAGCCTGCTGCCTTACGCATATAGGTTGCAATCATTGCATCGTACTGCGCTGTGTGGGTGTAAGCCTCGGCAGAGAGCTGCAAACGAGTCTCAACTGTTGTGTTGCCGTTTGCCTTGATCTCCTCGATAATCTTTGCGTAGTTCTCTGGGTTACAAACTACGGTTACATCCTTGTAGTTCTTCGCAGCCGAACGCAACATTGATGGACCGCCGATGTCGATGTTCTCGATAGCGTCCTCCATAGTCACATCTGGCTTTGAGATTGTCTGGCGGAATGGGTAGAGGTTTACGCAGACCATATCGATGAACTCAATTGAGTTCTCCTTCAGGGCTGCCAAGTGGCTCTCGTCGTCACGACGCGCCAACAAACCGCCGTGCACCTTTGGGTGCAATGTCTTTACGCGACCATCACAAATCTCAGGGAAACCTGTAACATCGCTGATGTTGATTACCTCCACGCCGCTGTCGCGCAGAAGCTTCATAGTACCGCCTGTGGCGATAATCTCCCAGCCCAAAGAACGCAACTGCTGTGCAAACTCCACAACACCTGTCTTGTCGCTGACTGATACTAATGCTCTCATATCTTGATTTTCGTTTTTCCTTATTTAAGTTGAAAGAGCCTATGCCCCGAGGAGATAGGCTCTCAAGTGGTTTTATTACTTCATTACAACACCCTCACCCTCTACGATGCGGCCGATAACTGAAGCCTTCTCGCCGTGTGATGAGAGAATCTCGATAGCCTTGTCTGCCTCCGATGCGTCGAGTGCGATGACCATACCGATACCCATATTGAAGATGTTGAACATCTCGCGATGAGCTACGCCACCCCACTTCTCGAGGAAACGGAACACTGGAAGAATCTCCCAAGAGCCCTCAGTGACCTCTACGCCCTGACCCTCAGAGAGGATACGAGGAATGTTCTCGTCGAAACCACCACCTGTGATGTGGCTGATGCCGTGAACATCACACTGACGGATGACATCCAACACCTGCTTTACATAGATGCGTGTAGGAGTCAGGAGCACCTCGCCGAGTGGCTTCTCGCCCAAATCCTCGTGTGGCTGGTGAAGGTCGAAACCGTTGTCAGAAACAATCTTGCGGACAAGTGAGAAACCGTTAGAGTGAACACCGCTTGACGCGATACCTACCAACACATCACCCACCTTAACCTTTGTGCCGTCGATGAGCTTTGCGCGCTCAACAACACCGCAAGTGAAACCAGCGATGTCGTACTCGCCACCACCATACATACCTGGCATCTCGGCAGTCTCGCCACCAATCAAGGCGCAACCCGCCTGACGGCAACCCTCTGCTACTGATGCTACGATAGCCTCAATCTTCGCTGGCTCGTTGTGACCAACAGCCACATAGTCCAAGAAGAAGAGTGGCTCGGCACCCTGTGCCAACACATCGTTCACGCACATAGCCACAGCGTCGATACCGATAGTGTCGTGCTTGTCCATCTCGAAAGCCAACTTGAGCTTTGTACCAACGCCATCGGTACCGCTAACCAACACTGGCTCCTTGATGTTCAAGGCTGCCAAGTCGAACATACCACCGAATGCGCCGATGTTACCCATCACGCCGAGGCGTGAGGTTGATTTCACATGTGACTTGATTCTGCGAACTACCTCATAACCTGCCTCGAGGTTCACGCCCGCATTTTCATAACTTTTAGCCATACTTATATATATTTATTATTGTTCCTTTATTGCTTCTTAAAGTAGTTTACTGCATTAGCAAAGATGCTCTGCTGCTTGTTGCCGTGGATGTTCTTGAAGAGGTTCTCCTCGAAACGCTCGGTGTGACCCATCTTACCCAAGATCTGACCATTTGCAGAGATGATACCCTCGATACCATAGCTTGAACCGTTAGGGTTGTATGGTGCGCAGAGAGTAGCCTCGCCTGCTGGGTCAACATACTGGAATGCCACCTGACCGTTAGCAAACAACTGCTCTGCCATCTCCTCGCTCACAACGAACTTACCCTCGCCGTGGCTCACTGCGATAGCGTGCTCCTCACCCAATGTGAAGCCCGAAAGCCAAGGAGAGTTTGTAGTAGCTACGCGTGTAGTCACAATCTGTGAGATGTGGCGGTTGATGTCGTTGCGGAACAGAGTTGGAGACTCCTTCACTACCTGACCCAAGCGACCGTAAGGCAACAGACCCGACTTAACCAATGCCTGGAAGCCGTTACAGATACCAAGAATCAAACCACCGCGGTCGAGCAATGAGTGGATGGCGTCGGTGATAACCTTGTTGTTCAACACATTAGCGATGAACTTACCGCTGCCGTCTGGTTCGTCACCTGCTGAGAAACCACCGCTCAATACGAAGATGTTACACTCGTCGATGTGCTTCTTCATCTTCTCGATTGAAGCAAAGATATCCTCGGCTGTGAGGTCGCAGAATACGCTTGTGGTAATCTTCGCGCCTGCACGCTCGAATGCCTTGCTTGTGTCGTAGTCGCAGTTTGTACCCGCAAAGACTGGGAAGTAAGCAACTGGCTGAGAGATAGCCTCACCCTCGTACTTAACCTCCTTCTTCTCAGGCTCGCTCTTGCGTGTAGAGCCGCCCTCGATACCGCGGTCTGGGTAAATCTGGCAGAACTTGTCGGCGTTAATCTTCTGCAATGAGTCGATAGAGAACTCCACGCCGTTGAAGATAACTGACTCGCCCTCGATAGTCTCACCAATCAACTCGGCTGCTGGGAAGTTGAGCTCCTCCTTTGACTCCACTACGATAGAACCGTAAGAGTAGTTAAACAGAGCCTGCTCGTCCATCTCAACCTTTGCACCCACCTTGTTACCGAATGACATCTTCGATACTGCCTCCTGAACACCACCGAAGCCAACGGCGTAGCCTGATACTACAACGCCATCCTCGATAGCAGTAGAAACGAAGTCGAAGTTAGCCTTCAAGCACTCGGTGTCAGGCATATAGTTTGCAAGTGGAGTGTGCTTGATAAGGTAGAGCTTGTTGCCAGCCTGCTTCAGCTCTGGGCTGATTACGGTGCGAGCATCAACTGTGGTGATGCCGAATGCCATAAGCATTGGTGGAACATTGATGTTCTGGAATGTACCGCTCATTGAGTCCTTACCACCGATTGATGGCCAGCCCATCTCTACCTGCATCTTCAGGGCGCCGAGCAATGCTGCCAATGGCTTACCCCACGATGAGTCGGTAGTCATACGCTCGAAGTACTCCTGATATGACCAGCGCATCTTGTCGTAACGAGCACCCGCAGCAACAACCTTCGCTGCAGCCTCCACTACTGCATAGGCAGCACCGTGGTATGGGCTCCAAGAGGTGATGAATGGGTTGTAACCAAACGCCATAATGCTGGCTGTGTTTGTAAAGGCTGTGCCCACAGGCAACTTCTGAACTGATACCTGAGTCTCGGTGTTCTGGGTCTTACCGCCGAATGGCATAAGCACGGTTGAAGCACCGATGGTAGAGTCGAACATCTCAATCATACCACGCTGTGATACCACATTGTCGTCCTGAAGGTTTGCCTCAACCTTCTCCTTCAAGGTAGCACCCTCCACCTCGCGGATGAATGGGTCACGCTCCTCAACCTCGGCAATGCGAATCTTGGTGTAGTGCTTTGCACCAGCCGAGTCGATGAACTCACGCTTGAGGTTTACAATCATCTCGCCGTTGTAGAACATCTTCAGGCGGTTGGTGTCGGTAACATTTGCTACATGTGTCACCTCGATTGACTCCTCGTGGCAGTACTGGATGAAGGCATCAACATCCTTTGGCTCGATAACAACCGACATACGCTCCTGCGACTCGCTGATGGCGAGCTCGGTTGAGTTCAAGCCGCTATACTTTGTAGGTACGCGGTCGAGGTAGATGTCCAGACCAGCAGCCAACTCGCCGATAGCCACACTCACACCACCTGCACCAAAGTCGTTCGACTTCTTGATGAGTTTCGTTACCTCTGGGCGACGGAACAGACGCTCCAACTTACGCTCCTCGGGTGCGTTACCCTTCTGTACCTCTGATGAGCACTCCTCGATAGACTTCACATTGTGCTCCTTTGATGAACCCGTAGCGCCGCCGATACCGTCACGACCTGTACGACCGCCGAGCATAAGGATTACATCGCCTGCAGCAGGTGACTCGCGGCGTACATTCTCCGCCTTCACAGCACCTACAACAGCACCTACCTCCAGACGCTTTGCTACATAGTCAGGGTGATAAATCTCGCGTACATGGGTTGTTGCAAGACCAATCTGGTTACCATAACTTGAGTAACCCGCAGCAGCCTTGGTGGTGATGATGCGCTGTGGCAACTTACCCTCCATAGTCTCTGCTACCGGTGTATAGATATTACCCGCACCAGTCACACGCATAGCCTGATATACATAGCTACGGCCTGACAATGGGTCACGGATAGCGCCGCCCAAACAAGTAGATGCGCCACCGAATGGCTCAATCTCGGTTGGGTGGTTGTGTGTCTCGTTCTTGAACTGCAAAAGCCACTTCTCCTCTACGCCATCAACATCTACATTGACATAGATTGAGCAGGCGTTGTTCTCCTCACTCTGCTCGAGGTTGTCCAGAACGCCAGTCTTCTTGAGGTAGCGAGCACCCAAGGTAGCAAGCTCCATCAGGCAGAGGCTCTTGTTCTCGCGACCAAGCTCCTCGCGCATCTTGCGTACCTCCTCCAGTGTAGCGTCAAGCTCTGTTGAGAGGAATGACTCGTCGATGGTAATCTCCTCAATCTCGGTAGTAAATGTGGTGTGGCGGCAGTGGTCTGACCAATAGGTGTCAAGGATGCGAAGCTCGGTCTCCGATGGGTCGCGACCCTCCTCCTTGTAGTAGTTCACAACCTCCTGAAGGTCGTCGGCGTTCATCGCCAGACCATACTCCTTGCAGAATGGTGCCAACTCCTCGGGCTTCAACTCTGTGAGGCCGTGCAACACTGGCACAGGCTTCACCTCGGCGTTCTCGAGGTCAGAGAGCACGCTCAAATCCTTGCGGCGTGACTCCACTGCGTTGATATAGTAGCGCTCAATCTTTGCGAGCTCCTCTGCTGAGAGGCTATCGTCGAAGATGAGCAACTTCGATGACTTAATCTTCACCTGCGCCGTAGGCTCAATCAGGCGAACACAGTCCACAGCCGAACTTGCGCGCTGGTCGAACTGACCAGGCAGGAACTCGACTGCCAAATACTTCTTACCCTCCAAGTCGCACTCGTCGCTCACGAGGTCGGTAACAACCTCGCCGAACACAGCATAGCGGCTCTTCTCCAAAAGCTCCTCCGAGAAGCCGAACAAGTCGTAGACATTCAACAGACGCAACGACTGCATCTTGAGTCCCAAGTTGTTGTTCAACTCACGGCGCAGAGTCTCAGCCTCGACCTGAAAGCGAGGGTATTTCTCTACATAAATGCGGTAATTCTTCATATTATTTAATTCAAAATTCTAAATTCAAAATTCAAAATTGGGGCTGACGCACAATGTTTTTACTATCAATCCCAAGAATTCAAAATTGATATTGTTGCGAGGAGAGGCTTATTCAAATTCTTTAATCATCATATATTTGCTGCAAGAGAGATTCAACCAAAAACAAAATAATTTTGAATTTTGAATTTTGAATCTTGAATTCTCTCTGCAATCAGCTTTCTCCTCTTCACTTGCTTTGTTTACAACTCTGCCTCCAGCACCTTCTCGGTCTGCGCCTTGCGGAATGCCACGAGACGAGCCTCCAACTCAGGGTCGGTGAGGGCGAAGATTGACGCTGCGATGAGCGCTGCGTTCTTTGCGCCGTTGATGGCTGTGGTCGATACTGGAATGCCACCAGGCATCTGAACGATTGAGAGCAATGAGTCCAAACCGCCCAAGGCTGATGTCTTGATAGGTACGCCGATAACGGGAACGGTTGTGAGGGCTGCTGTAACGCCTGCCACGTGGGCTGCGCCACCTGCGCCAGCGATGATTGCACCGATGCCACGCTCCTTTGCTGACTCAGCATACTCGACCATCAGGTGAGGTGTGCGGTGTGCGCTGATGACACGCTTCTCGTACTCGATACCGAGCTCCTCCAAAGTCTCGCAAGCGGCTGACATTACGCCCCAATCGCTTGTAGAACCCATAATAACTGCTACTTTCATAATTTATCTTGAATTTAATGGTTTAATCATAGGCGCAAATATACATATATTTATTGTGAATTCATAATATAATCTCAAAATTTCGGGTCGCCAATGGAAAATAAATTTTTCTTTGTGCGGAAAAGAGAAATAAGTGGTTTGGGGAGTGATGATTGGAATTTTTTCAAAGGAGGGAGTTCTGCGCGGAAAAGGCTGCGCTGGAGGGCTGTTTGTTTTGTTGCGCAGAAAAGGCTGCGCTGGAGGGCTGTTTATTTTGTTGCGTGGAAAGATTATCTAAAGTGGGTAGCGGGGGTGGCGCTCTGCGCCATACCCACTTTAGATACGCATCGAAACGATGCGCATTCTCTTTGCGGGACCCCCGCCCTCTTGTCACCGAAGATAAACTTTTCTTTTTTTTCTAAATCTTTTCTTTCGTAGCAAGGTAAATGGAAAACGGGCGTTACGCCCGTTACACTCATTACACCCCTGTAATGCTGTAATGCTGTAATGGCTGTAATGCTGTAATGCCTGTAATGAGTTTAGGGAGATTAGGGAGATTAGGGAGTTTAACGGCGAAATAGTGAAAAATAAATTTTTTAACAAAAATATTGCTTTTTGAGTATCAAAGTTCAATTTCTGTATTATATTTGCGGTCGGATAAAGAGTCTTTATCTTAACAACCTTTAAATAATACACAATGAAAAACAACTTTTTCAACTCGCAGGTACGCCCTGCAGAGGTGGCAACTGCCACACCCCAAAACCAGCCGCAGTCAGGTAACCCACAACACGCTATGGCGCAGGGTTATGATGACGCTGCCAATGACCCTTTCAACACTCCCGTGGAGGATGAGGTAATGGGTCATAACCATTTGAATAGTAGTAGTTATAGTTACTCTACATCCCACTACACTGCACCCTCCGACGGGTATGAAATCACGGATGAGGAGGCAGAGAAATTAGCCTCTCCACACTCTGATTATGAGGCTTATATCTCACCCTCACGCCCCTCGGCGGTGGGCTCAAACGAGGCTTCGCAACCCTCCCCGCAACAACCCCCAAGGGAGGTCGCTAATGCCCCTGAGCCCTTCGACCTGCAGGCGGAACTTGACCGTCAGTTCGTAGAGAAGATGCGTCAAGAAATTGAACCTTGCCAGATAAAGGCAAGTGATAAGATTCCGCCGCTGATACCCGTGCTGAAGCGTCACGGCAGACTAATCTGCTCGGAGGGTAACATCTCGGCTGTGGTGGGCGAGCCCAAGAGCAAAAAGACCTTTTTGTGCACAGCGATGATAGGCTCAATGATGGATATTTGCAAGAAGCAACTATTTGGTATTGAGCACAATGCGTGTCGCGTGCTATGGGTCGACACCGAGCAGTCACCTGCACATATCCAGAAGGTTATATTCCGTGTGAATGTGCTTGGCGACCTGCGCTACGACACCCACAATCGCCGTCTGCAGATGCTGCAACTACGCGAAAAGTCGCCTAAGGACAGACTTACTGCGTTGAGTTATGGCATTGCTCTGCACCGACCCAAACTGGTGGTCGTCGACGGCGTGAGCGACCTGATGAACAACACCAACAACCTCGAGGAGAGTGAGGCTTTAGTGGCAGAGTTGCTGAACCTCTCGTCGGTGGGTGAGTGTCACATTATGTGTGTGCTCCACGCCAACCCCAACTCCGACAAGGCGCGAGGTCATCTGGGCTCGACGCTGATGCGTAAGGCCGAGACGGTGATGTTCGTCCACAAGACGGGCGAGATGTCGATAGTCGAACCGCAACATTGTCGTAATGAGGAGTTTGAGCGCTTCGCCTTCAGGGTCGAGGAGGTAGAGGACGCCGAGTTTAAGGGTGAGCCCTGCATAGGTTTGGGCATCCCCGTGGAGTGCGACCTGCCCACCGAGAGCCAGAGCAAGGAGGACGACTGCGTGAGGATATTGCGTGACGAGTTCGGCGGTGTGGCAGAGAAGAGGCTGCTGCAAAGCAAATTGATGGATAAGTTGGGTGTTACGATGAACTATGCCCGAGTGAAGATATTTCGTGCCATCGAGAGGTCGCTCATCTGTGAGAATGATGGAGTGGTGTCCATCGCTGGTTAGCATTACAGGCATTACAGCATTACAGGCATTACAGGGGTGTAATGAGTGTAATGCAGGCGTAACGCCTGTTTTATGATTGACTTTAACGACAATAGAAATGTCATTACAGCATTACAAGCATTACAGCATTACAAGGGTGTAATAAGTGTAATGTTTGTAATGCAGGCGTAACGCCTGTTTTATGATTGACTTTAACGACAATAGAAATGTCATTACAGCATTACAGCATTACAGCATTACAGGGGTGTAATAAGTGTAATGTTTGTAATAGTGTAATACACCCTAACGGGTCAGCCGCGGCGGCTATCTGCTTTGGATAACATCTTTTCGCAACGGATGCTCTCTTTGGGAATGTTCGTCCTAATTCTATTCGGAATTATATAGTTTTATGTTGTTATCATATCGTCATCCCCCGACTTGCACAGCAAGGCGATGGGGATCCTCCCGTAAATTGCACCGCAATACATCTATTGAGTGGAGGATTACCTTCGCCACCCTTTGGGTGTCGGGTAATGACATAATTATAACACTACAACACTAAAGTATATAATTCTAATTCTATTTTGTTAAAAAAGAAATCATCATTCCCCACGATTAGGGATTGCGTATGTGGAGAAAAAAGATTAATTTTGCGTTGCAAAATTTCCCGCTTGCCCCACTAACAGGAGGGTGAGAAACGATGCAAAGAGAATTAGAATAAGAGTTGTAGAAAAATATGTTTCTTTCGGAATTAAAGACGGGTGAGAGTGCCGTCATCATCAAGGTGCGTGGTCACGGAGGTTTCCGCCGCCGCATCCTCGAGATGGGCTTTGTGCGTGGTCAGCAGGTCGAGTCGGTGCTGAATGCTCCGCTGCGTGACCCCATCAAGTACCGCATTATGGGCTACGAGGTGTCGCTCAGGCGTAGCGAGGCTGCGATGATTGAGATACTCACCCCCTATGAGTTGCAGACCCAGCGCAGCGACCTCTCCACTTCGCCCCACGACGAGGTGATGGAGCAGGTAATCAACGACAAGATACGCGAGATAAATGTTGCTCTGGTGGGTAACCCCAACAGCGGCAAGAGTTCGATTTTCAACGCCCTGACGGGTGGTCACGCCCACGTGGGTAATTACAGCGGTGTCACGGTGGACGCCAAGAGCGGCTCGATGAAGTATCGTGGCTACACCATCAACATCACCGACCTGCCTGGTACCTATGCCCTCTCGGCATATACGCCCGAGGAGTTGTTTGTGCGTCAGCATCTGATTGACAATCAGCCCGATGTGGTGATTAACTCGGTGGTGGCGTCCAACCTTGAGCGCAACCTCTACCTCACTACGGAACTCATCGACCTGAACCCCAAGATGGTCGTGGCGCTGAATATGTATGACGAGCTGGAGCAGTCGGGTGCGAAGCTCGACTATGAGCGACTGGGGCGTATGATTGGTGTGCCTATGGTGCCCATCGTGGCGCGCACGGGCAAGGGTTTGAATGAGTTGCTGGATGAGATTATCCTCATCTTTGAGAACGAGAATCCCAAGGTGCGACACATCCATATCAACTACTCTACCACCATTGAGACGCAGGTGAAGAGCCTCTCGCAGATGATGAAACGCCATCTGGAGGAGCTGCCGAAGTGTTTTCCACCGCGCTACTGCGCTATCAAGTTGCTGGAGGGTGACAAGGCCGTGGTGGATATGTTGTCGAGTGCGGAACACTACCGCCAGTGGCGTACGCAGGCGGCACGAGGCGTGGTGCAGATTGCCGAGAACCTGGGCGAGGATGTCGAGAGTGCCATCTCGGGCGAGAAGTATGGCTTTATCGAGGGTGCGCTGGCGGAGACACTCACTCGTAGCAGTGACGCAACCGAGGGAAGCACATCGCTGATTGACCGCGTGGTGACGAACAAGTATTTCGGCATTCCGCTCTTCCTGCTGCTGATGTTTGTGATGTTCTGGTCGACCTTCACGCTCGGCACCTATCCGCAGGAGTGGATTGAGGCGGGCTTTGTGTGGCTGGGTGAGATGGTAGGCTCGCTGATGAGCGAGGGTGCGCTGAAGGATTTGATTGTCGATGGCATCATCGGTGGCGTGGGCTCGGTGGCGGTCTTTCTGCCCAATATTTTGATACTCTACCTCTTCATCTCGCTGATGGAGGACTCGGGCTATATGGCTCGCGCAGCGTTCATTATGGACAAGGTGATGCACCTTGCGGGTCTGCACGGCAAGTCGTTCATCCCGCTGGTGATGGGCTTTGGTTGCAATGTGCCGGCCATTATGGCTACGCGCACCATCGAGAGTCGCAGTAGCAGGCTGATTACCATACTGATAAACCCCTTTATGTCTTGTAGTGCAAGACTTCCCGTATTCATACTTTTGGCGGGTACATTCTTTGCCGAGAAGGCGGGTGTGGTGTTGTTTGCGTTGTATCTTTTCGGGTGTGTGGTGGCGTTTGCCACGGCTCGCGTGTTGCGCCGTTTCCTCTTTGGTGAGGATGAGACTCCGTTTGTGATGGAGCTGCCGCCCTACCGCATCCCGACGCTCAAGGCGACGCTTCGCCATATGTGGGAGCGCAGTGCGCAGTACCTGAAAAAGATTGGAGGACTGATACTTGTGGCGGCTACGATAATATGGTTTTTGAGTTACTACCCTCGTGTCGATGTGAGTGATTTGCCCGCTACGCAGAGCGCTCAGGCGGCGCAGTCTGAGGGGTCATATCTGGGTCGTATAGGCAAGTTCTGCGAGCCCGTGATGGAGCCTCTGGGCTTGGACTGGAGGGCGAGTGTGGCTATGTTGTCGGGTGCTGCGGCGAAGGAGATTGTGGTCTCGACGCTGGGTGTTTTGTACTCGGTGGAGGATGCTGACGAGAACAGCGCAACGCTCTCGGAGCAACTCATTGCCTCGCATAACTACTCGCGTGCGGCGGCGCTGGCGATGATGATTTTCGTGATGTTGTACTTCCCCTGCGTGGCTACGGTGGTGGCTATCGCCCAGGAGGCTGGAGGCTGGAAGTGGGCTGCCTTCTCGGTGGTCTATAACACCCTGCTGGCGTGGCTCTTGGCGTGGGGAGTCTATCATCTGGCGACGATGATGGGCGTTTAGAAATTCAAAATTCAAGATTCAAAATTCAAAATTAAGGTTTATATACTGCGTCATTCCCCATTCTTGCATCTTGTAACCGTAGAAAGAGAGAAAAGAGCTCAAGCAAGAATGATGGGAACGCCGCCATTAAGGAGAGAGCAAAGAATGCTTGCATACTTTGCCGAGCCGAGGCGGTGAAAAGACGCGAATGCGGATTAATCTACCTTTGAGAATAGTTCGGTTGAAAAAGTGAATAGTATTTAATGGAAAACAGGCGTTACGCCTGCCGAGCATAGCAGCGAAAAGCCACCCTTGTGGTGGGTTAAAATTAAAAATTCAAAATTCAAAATTAAAAATTAAAAATTCAAAATTGATAAACTAATACACTGATAACTTTAAAACACAGATATGAATAGTTTCAAACGGGATGGAAACAACCGCGTAATCTTCTCGCCGCAGATGAAGATTGTGGAGCTGATTGATGCCGACCACTCGCTGCTGGCGCTGCTTGCGAGGTTTGATATGCAGTTGCCTTTTGGTGATGTGTCGGTGGAGCAGTTGTGTGAGAGATATGGTGTGTCGGCGGAGTTGTTCCTGATGATGTGTCAGGTCTACTCATCGGCAGAGTATACGCCTGATGTTGAGCGCTTGCAGGGTGATGACCTCAAGAGTTTGATTAACTACCTGAAAGCCTCTCACAGCCTCTATTTGAGCGAGTTTCTGCCCTCCATTACCGATGGTTTCGAGCGCCTTTTGGAGCGGTGTGAACCCAAGCAGAGGGCTATCGTGGGAGGTTTCTGCCGTGGCTACTGCGAGGAGGTTGAAGCGCACCTTGGCTATGAGGAGTTGCACCTCTTCCCCTGCGCCGAGCGACTGGCTTCGGGTGAGCTTTGTGACGAGCCGTTTGAGGTGACGCATTCGATGGATGAGCACGCCGATATCTGCGACAAGATTGATGATATAAAGAGCATCCTGATAAAGTATCTGCCCGAGAGTTGCACCACGCGCGAGCGCTACTCGGTGCTGTGTGATGTATTCCGCCTGAGTGATGATTTGGCGAAGCATACGCTGCTTGAGTTGAAGATTCTCACGCCGCTGGCGCTTAAAATTGAGAGGAGGTTGAGTGATGCGCAGATGTAGAGTTGCCATAGTCGAGTCCTCTGCTATCGTGGTCGAGGGTCTGCGGGCGATGCTTGCTCAAAGTGCTGATTTTGAGGTGGTTTTTGCTGCGGATTCGTTGGATGTGCTTATCGCGCGTTTTGGTGTTGTTGCGCCCGATATGGTGATTGTGGGGTCGCAGTGCTATGCCCCTGCGGCTATGCGTGCGGAGTATGATGAGCTGAAGAGTGTTGCGCTTGTGGGGTTGATGACCACCGTGCGCGAGGAGTCCTATGTGCGTCAGTTTGATGGTGTTGTGAACCTCTATGATGCTCCCCAGCAGTTGCTTCAAAACCTTCGCCGTGCCGTTGAGCAGAACGAAACCAACCCCTATGACGATAGTCACGACCTCTCGGAGCGTGAGCAGGATGTGTTGGTGCTGGTGGCTAATGGGTTGTCAAACAAGGAGATTGCCGACAGGCTTAATATCTCGCCCCATACTGTTATCTCCCACCGCAAAAACATTGTCCACAAGACGGGAATCAAGTCCGTGGCTGGTCTTACGGTCTATGCGATGCTGAATAATCTTATCTCGGTAGAATAAAAAAAGAGGCTCGAAAGCCTCTTTTTTCTTTTGCTATTTCGCGTCAAAAGGACCGTAGATGGCCTGCACTGTCATCTGCTCATCCTCGGCTGAGATGCGGTAAATCTTGAACTTCTCGCCCCTCTCGTAGGCCTTGATTACGATGTGACCATCATAAGGGCAGACACCCTTCATCCACTCCTTGTCGGCGTGTTCCTTGCGCGCCTTTTCCACTATGTACTGCGAGTAGAACATCCTCTCGCCCGGGTAGATATCTTGTGAGAGAACGCGCTCGATGATTGATGGCTGGGTGTGATACTGGTCCCACACGGCATCCACATAGGCCTTCGCACGGATGTGACGCAGGAAGTCGGGGTGCATAGAGTCAAGGTATGCGTGATGGCTGCACTTGGCAACATCTGCCTCGCCGCACGCCTCGCCCACTTTTGCCTCGATGTTCACTCTCTCGCCATCGCTCAGCTTGAGGTGTCCAGATACATCGCCACCCGCAAAGTAGGTGAATGAGCCGTAGTCGATACGGAAGGCAAGACTCTTGGTATTTTCGTTGCCGTCGGTTGCGGTGTTGTCGGGGTGAAGGTCATAGTAACGGGTTGTTGTGCCGTCCTCGTTTACCACCTCGCCATTGGCTGCAAGGTTCAGGATTGAGAGGTCCTGAGTGTATTCTATCGGGTCGTATTTCAGTGCAATCTGGTTGTAGTGACCCACCTTGAAGGGCTCCTGAGTAGCGCCGTAGGTGCGCTTGTGGTAGTCGGTGAATTTGAGGTAGTTATCGGTGTGTATATCACGATTTACTTTAACTGGGTAGTCGTAGTCGGGATAGCCTCTGTCGAAGAATTGTTTGAAGCGGATATGCTCGCCCACATCAGCCACTCCGATGAGCTTGTAATCCTCGCCTCGACCCTCGGTTGTGGGGACATCCAAATCAGCCGAGCCCATATGGTCGTTGTGGAAGTGTGAAAGCATAAAGTAGTCCACCTCGTTGCCGTGTGGGTTCACCCTTTCGATGTATCGTGCCACCCACTCACCGCCTCGGCGTGAGAGGTCGGGCTTGGGGTCGGTCATAGGCACCGATGCCTGATGGTCGCCCGCATCGACAAGCATAGATGTTCCGTCGGGAAGGATGTAGAAGTCGGCCTCGCCACGACCTGTGTAGATAAGATGGATATCCAACTCGCCCTCGTGCCATCCGCGGTAAGGCTCGCCCACTTTATCCTTTGGGGTGCACGACAATGCCAGCAGGCAGAGCAAAAATGTAGTGATTCTCATAGTCGCTTTGGTTTAAGTTTGGTTTAAGTGATAACAAAGATAATTCAAAATTCAGAATTCAAAATTCAAAATTGAATTTTTTTGTTCCAGACTCTTTCGTCGGCAAGGGAAATGCAAAACGGGTGTTACACCCGCATTACACTGTGTTACACGACCCACCCCCTTGTAACACTGTAATGCTGTAATGCTGTAACGGAATTTCATTCCTCGTCAAAGTTGCTGCAAAACGCCCTTTAGGGCGCATCTTTGGAGGCGTAACGCGCTTTGCGCGTCACCCCCCCCCGCCTCCAAAGATGAATGACACACGCAAAACCCCTTAATTTTGAATTCTAAATTTTGAATTTTGAATTATATAATGTATATTTGCATAATATAAACTTCAATCAACCCCTTGGGGTTGGCGCAAACAAAAAATTATTATGTCAGAAAAGAAACTTCGTTTTGAAACAAAACAGATACACGGCGGTTATCACATCGATGCTACTGGTTCGCGCGGTATAGCAATCTACCCTACCGCTGCCTACCACTTCAAGAGCTGCGACTATGCTGCAAAGCTCTTTGAGCTCAGCGAGGGTGGTAACATATACACCCGCCTTCACAACCCTACCACCTCGGCTTACGAGGAGCGTGTGGCTGCGCTCTATAACGCAGTCGGCGCATTGGCGGTGTCGTCGGGTATGTCATCTATCCTTTTGACTGTGACCGCTTTGGCGCAGGCTGGCGAGAATATCGTTGCATCGCCTTTCCTCTATGGTGGTACCTACAACCAGTTCCGCATCTCGTTGCGTAAGTTGGGTATCGAGGTTCGTATCGCCAAGAGCGAGAAGGCTGAGGACTTTGAGGCTCTCATCGACGAGAACACCAAGATGATCTATGCCGAGAGTATGGGTAACCCTACCTGCGATGTGCCCGATTTGGTTGCGTTGGCAGAGGTTGCCAAGCGCAAGGATGTGCCATTTGTGGTGGATAACACTTTTGGTGCGGCTGGTTACTTGTGCAACCCATTCGAGTGGGGCGCAAACATCGTTGTGGACTCTGCTACGAAGTGGATTAACGGTCACGGTACGGCTATGGGCGGTATCATCGTCGATGGCGGTAACTATAACTGGGCCAACGGCAAGTTCCCACAGATTGATGGTCCGTCGGAGGGCTACCACGGCTTGAACCTCTATGAGGCATTCGGCAAGGCGGCTTTCGTGGTGAAGTGCCGTGTGGATGGCTTGCGTGACCTGGGCTGCTGCCCATCACCATTCGACGCTTACTTGATGCTGGTGGGTCTTGAGACCCTGTCACTCCGTGTGAAGCATCAGGTGGAGTCAACCTGGAAGTTGGCGGAGTTCTGCCGTCAGCACCCAAAGGTGTCAAGAGTAAGTTTCGTGGGCTTTGAGGACCACGCAGGATATAAGAATGCGCAGAAGTACTATCGCTACGGCTCGTCAAGTGTCTTTACAATCGAGCTCAAGGGCGACCTTGACAGCACGGTGCGCTTCGTGGAGGCGTTGAAGCTGGCGGGTAATATGACTATGATTGGCGACTCTATCACCGTTGTCACTCACCCTGCATCAACCACCCATAAGCAGCTCTCGGCAGAGGATTTGAAGGCTGCGGGTGTCACTCCTACCCTTTTGCGTATCTCGCTGGGATTGGAGAATGTAGAGGATATTATCGAGGATTTCGAGCAGGCTTTTGCTGCAGCTGAGTAAGCGAAGGTAGTTATGGCGCAAGTTTACAGTTACGATAAAGAGTTTGTCCTGGAGTCGGGCGAGGTGTTGCCTTCGCTTGAGATTGCCTACGACACCTTTGGTGAGCGCAATGCCGATTCATCGAATGTGGTGTGGGTGTGTCACGCGCTGACAGCCAATTCGGATGTTGCCGACTGGTGGCCTCACACGGTTGAGAGCGGTTGTTTCCTCGACCCCGAGAAGTATTTCACGGTGTGTGCCAACTTCCTCGGCTCGCACTACGGCACTACAGGACCTCACTCCATCAACCCTGCAACGGGCGAGAAGTGGTATGGCGACTTCCCACGAGTGACCGTTAGGGATATGGTGCGCTGCCATCAGTTGCTGGCGGAGCATCTGGGTATCAAGCGAGTTAAGTTACTCATTGGCAGCTCTATCGGTGGTTTTCAGTGTCTTGAGTGGAGCATTATGCAACCCGACTTTGCCGAGCGTGCAGCCTTCATCGCAACAACTCCTCGCACCAAGCCTTGGGCGTCGGCTTTCAACGAGAGCCAGCGTATGGCTATCGAGGGCGACCCTACCTATGGCGAGCGCACAGACGAGGCTGGCGCAGCGGGTATGGCTACGGCACGAAGCATCGCTCTGTTGAGCTATCGTGGCGGTATGGCGTATGACAAGACGCAGGAGGATGCGAATCCCGACGAGGTGGGCTTCGAGCGCAAGGTGCTCTCTTATCAGCGTTATCAGGGCGAGAAGTTGCGCCGCCGATTTAACGCCTACTCTTACTATCGTCTCTCGCAGGCAGTCGACTCTCACAATCTGGGTCGCGGCAGAGGCGCGGTGGAGGAGCAGCTGCAGAAGATTCGCTCAAAGAGCCTTGTGGTGGCTATCACTTCTGATATCCTGTTCCCACCTTCGGATCACACCATCCTGGTGGAGAACATTCCCGATGTGGAGTACCACTTGATTGACTCCGATTTCGGTCACGATGGTTTCCTGGTGGAGCACAAGCAGCTCAACGAGATTATCCTCAACTTTTTGAAGGACTAATAACGAAAAACAGATATATTTATGAACGGAAAGAAATTAAACATTGGACTCTTTGGTTTCGGTACTGTCGGCACAGGTCTTTACGATGTGTTGAAGCGTATCGGCTCAAAGAATGTTGAGATTAAGCGCATCTGTGTGCGTGACATCACCAAGGCTCGCCCTGTGGAGGCAGAGTTCACCAACAACCCCGATGACATCTTCAACGATCCTGACATCAACTTTATCGTTGAGTTGATTGATGACGCTGATGCTGCCTATGCTATCGTTAAGCGCGCCCTGCAGATGGAGTTGCCTGTTGTGTCGGGTAACAAGAAGATGTTGGCGCACCACATCGAGGAGCTCATCGAGTTGCAGGCCCGCTACAATGTGGCTCTGTTGTATGATGCATCGGCTTGCGGTAGTATTCCTGTAATCCGTAACCTTGAGGAGTACTACGACAACGACCTCTTGACATCGGTTAAGGGTATCTTGAACGGCTCGTCAAACTTCATCCTCTCGAAGATTTTCAACGAGAAGATGTCTTACACCGACGCCCTCAAGCTGGCGCAGGATCTGGGCTTTGCCGAGAGCAACCCTACTCTTGATATTGATGGTTGGGATTCACTCTTCAAGCTCATCATCATCACCATCCACGCCTTCGGTTTGTATGTTGCTCCAGAGGAGATTTTCACCTATGGTATCTCAAATATGGGTGACGAGGATATCCGCTTCGCAAACGAGAAGGAGCGCCGCTTCAAGCTGGTTGCCCATGTCGAGAAGCTGGAGGGTAACAAGCTCATTATGTGTGTGATGCCACAGCTTATCTCTCACAACAAGTATATCTACAGCGTCGAGGATGAGTTCAATGGTGTGGTAATCAAGGGTTTGTTCTACGATAAGCAGTTTATGTTCGGTCGTGGTGCGGGTGGCTACCCTACTGGCTCGGCTGTGTTGAGCGATATCACCGCTTGCTTGTATGACTATAAGTATGAGTACAAGAAGCGCAACGACTCGCAGATGCCAGAGTACACTCTCGACCACTCATTCCGCGTTTACTACCGCTATCAGGACTACGCAGACCTCGACTTGGTGAAGTTTGAGTCAGTGAGCGAGAACTATATCTCTGACGACTATAAGTATGTTGTGGGTCGCGTATCGTTGCGTGAGCTCCACAAGGTGCAGGACGAGTTGCGCAAGCGTAATGTCTTCATCGCCGCATATCCAAACGACTAAAGCGGTTTGCTTTATAGATAGGGTCATCCGAAAGGGTGACCTTTTTTTGTTGTCTATGAGGATATATTATCTTCGGTGGCGGGCGGGGGTGACGCGCAAAGCGCGTTACGCCACCGAAGATACAGGCGTGAAACGCCTGTGTTTTACGATTGGAGTAATAAAAAAAACTGCCAACCCCTTTCGAGGTCAGCAGTCTGAATGAGTTATTGAGTCGAGAGATTACTTTGAAATCTTCTTCTCGAGCATCTTGATGTAGAAACCGCCGAGTACTGGACGAGCCTCAAAGCCTACGCGCTTCTTGCTGTCGGTGTTGTACCAGTCGGTGAGGCCGATGCGGTCAGTTGTCTCGTTTGCAAAGTCGTAGATTGGCTGCACGAACTGCATAAATGTGTCGTGGTCATTAGCGAGTGTTGCAGTCCACATAATCCAGTCAGACTTTGTGTAGTTGCGACGGCTGTCGAGTGGCAAGCCATACTCGTTCTGCTTTGTGAGGTAGTATGCAAGCTCCTTCTCCTTCACCTCCTCAGGGAAGATGTTCCAGCCCATCAACTTGTCCCAAACCATATTATACTTCTGGCTCCAAGACTCCTTGTTGCCGAATGAGAGGCTGTAGTGGTCGCCAGCATCAGCCAATGTCATCCACTCCTTTGCCATCTCCTTTGCCTGTGCCATCATAGCCTTGCAGGTCTCCTTGTCGCCCATTTCGCCAGCCATATAGCCGTAAGCTGCGATACCAAGGATAGCCTTCACCGAGAGGTTTGCGTTGCGTGCCAGGTGACCCGCGAAGTCGTCGGTGCAGAGCTGGTTTGCTGGGTCAAGACCCTTCTCCATCAGGTATGCAGACCACTTTGTGAGTGCATCCCAGTGCTTTGCTGCATAGTCTGCGTTGCCGTCAACCTTTGTCAGGAGAGCAGAGAGAATAAGCATATTACCAACCTCCTCGATTGGCATATCCTCGCCGTAGTCCTGGCTGTAAGCCCAAGGCCACTTACCTGCGTCGTGTGCTGGGTAAGGCTTGTTCCAGATGCCGTTCTCGCTCATATAGAAGATAGGCTCGATAAGACCCTTCAACAACTCTGGGTTGTAGTAGAGCAACATTGGGGCCGATGGGTAGGTAACATCCACAGTCGAAACGAAGCCACCGCTTGAAATCTCCTTCGATGGGAAGAGAAGTGTTCCGTCTGGAGCCTCCATCAGCTTGTGAGCCACGATAACCTGACGATATACCGATGCACACAACTCTGCGTACTCCTTGCCACCCACGCGCTGCGCATCCTTGATGAGTGAGTAGTCAAACTTTGTGCACTCCTTCTTCAGCTGGGCGTACTCTGCCTGTGCCGCCTCGAACTCCTGCTCGATTGTGCGGTCACCATTGCGGTTCCAGTATGGGCGGAGGCGTGTGCCGAAGTAGTCGAGTGAGATGATATCGTCATAACCAACCATAATCTTGCCCGATACATTCAAGCCCTTGCCGAGATTCTCTGCGATAGCCATATAACCATCCGCTGCACCCTCGTTGTTGGTCAAAGCACCGCTCTGGTTGAATGCGGCACGCATAGCCACAGGGTCACCAGCGCCGTAAGATGATGTTGCGCTGTCGGCTGCGAAGTATACATAACCCCAGTTGGTGTAGTATGTTGGCTGACGCTCGCTGCCGAGGATGTCCTGCTCTGTACGGCCCATCTTGGTGTAGTTCAAGCCGTTCTTTGAGTAGTTCTCTACGGCTGTTGGGTTGCTCTGGAGGAATGTTGCCCAGTTTGGAGCAGCCTCGAAGTAGATCTGCACATCGTGCTCGTTGCCGTCGAGTGACTTGACATCGTATGAGATGTAGTTCACTGGGCGTGACATAAGGTCGAGGTTATTCATCAAAAATGGTGCGAAGAATGTGAGCTGGAGCTCAACATCGCCACACTGGAATGTGTAGTAGGTCTGTGTCGCCTGAACATTTACACTCTTCTGCTCGGCGCACTGCGCAAACTCTGCCACTCTGCCGCGCTCAACATATAGACCGAAGTCCACCAAGCCACCGTGCTCGCGGTTCTCGCAGTGTGCTGCGATAGTGATATTGCCATCCTTGATTGAAGCCAAAGCCTCGCCGGTGAGCTCCACCGACTGGTCCTTCTTCCACGAATAGTCGGTCTTTACCACGCGGTGGCCGTTCACATAGAGTGTGAAGGTGTCATCGTGAGAGTAGTAGATAAAGAGACGATTGCCCTCCAACTCCTTTGGGTCAATCTTTACCTGACGGCGCACCCAGATGTCGCGGGTGTTCCATCTTGTCTTTACATTTGTCTCGCCACGAGTACCGAAGGCTGCCTCGCCCTCCTTCCAGCGCTTGTCGTTGAACTCTGGCTTCTGCCAGCCCTGCGCTGGCTTCTCGAAGGTGTACTTCGCGCTCCAGGGCTCTGCATACGACATACCTGCCAATGGCTGGCGTGGTGAGTCGTCAAGACCCATAAAGCGGTAAATCTGGCCATCCACACGGATAGCGCCCACAAACTCGTGAACCTTCTTCACACGATGACCGATGTGACCTCCATAGAGGGTGTCATCAAACGACCAAGCGTTGGTCATTGGGTCAATCATAATGAGGGGTACAGCAGGCAGACGAAGGTCATTCTGCACGATTTCGGCATCTTTCGATACGCACGACACTGCGCACAGTGTCGCAAAGAAAAGCAACAATCTTTTCATTCTTTCTCACAATTTAGGTTAATAATAAAAACAAAAAAACGACCTACATTGTTGTAAGTCGTTTTTCGTTGCGGTGCGTAGGGGACTCGAACCCCTGACCCCGTGCGTGACAGGCACGTATTCTAACCAGCTGAACTAACGCACCGTTTGCTGATTGCGATTGCAAAGGTAGTGTAAAAATCTTATTCTGCAAATTTTTTTGAATATTTTTTACAACTTTTTTGCAATTATTTTTCGACTTATCTGCTATCTCGCTGACTATCTGCAAGATGTATTTTGTGAAAATTTCGCTCTGTTTTCGCTATTTTTCGCTCCGTAACTCAAAAAGTGTGATTTCGGGTCGTGCGCCCACTCTCATCGGGAACATCACATTGCCGATACCATCATTTATATAAAGGTATTTTCCCTCTTCTTCGTAGAGTCCGCTCCAGCGCTTGTAGATGATTGCGGCTGGCGAGAGTCTGCGCTGCCCCACCCTCACGGCTACCTGCATAGCGTGCGTATGACCCGACAAGGTGAGGTCGGCGGGATGCAACTCAAGGATTCTGTCCCAAAGTTGCGGGATGTGCGAGAGTGTGATGTTGTACAAGTCGGTTGAAACACCCTCGTATGCTCGGCTGAAATCCACCTCGGGAAGGTTTGCCGAGTGGCGCTCCTCCTGCAGAGTCTGTGAGAATGATATGCCTGTGATGGAGATGGAGTCCTCGCCTCGGGTGATGTAGGTCGTGGCATCGTCAAGCACCTGCCAGCCCATCTGCTGCTCCGCCTCGATGACGCGGCGTGTGTTCTCGCGTGGCGGCAGGGCTATTGAGTCGCGCACATATACTCCGATGTCGTGGTTGCCTAATACGGAATAGATGCCGTCACGGCTCTCCAGTTTGCTTAATATGCTTGCAAGGTTGGGCGCAATCTCGCTGTGGCGTATGTGGGTCAAATCACCGCAAAATGCCACCATATCGGCGTTGAGAGAGTTGCAAAGCTCCACCACCTGAGAGGTCTCCTTCTGAGAGTTGAGCAATGAGCCCAGATGGAGGTCGGTAAACTGCACCATACGGTAGCCGTCAAACGAGGCTGGCAGACGAGATGATGAGAGCGTAAGGTGGTTAATCTTGTAATCGGTGCGAGTCACCGCTGCACCATATATAAATATAGCCATCACCGCCGTACTCACGGCAATGCCCGCTGCACGCAGTGCTCGGCTCTTGCCCAAAAGCAGCGCAAGGTTTATGGGCTGACGCGCCACGCCAAGAATCATATAGACGAAACAACCCCACTCATAGGCCTTCTGCAGAACGATTGAGTTGTCCACCGAGAGCAGAAATGTGGGCGCTCCGATGGATGCGGGCAGGGTGTCAATGATTCCCAGCAGCACCATCCAACGACAGCACTTTCGCTTGTCGCTGCACAGGCGCTGGAGCGTGAGGTAATCCAGTCCCACCATTATCATCGAGCAGAGGGTAATAATCCAAGCCATAGGTAAAATTTTATCTCCCACTCCCCCGCTTGTTTGGCATATTAGTTGCCCTGAAGGGAGTGTGAAAAGTTTTGTGGACAAAGTTAGGTTTTTTATTTGATATCCTAAAGCAAAAGCCAATGCTTCGCCACATAAAAGTTAAAATTTAATAGTTATAACAATTTCAAAAAGTGTTTGTTATGAAAACAAATCGACATTTAGTTTTGTTGGTTGCCCTGGTTTTGGGTGTGGGTAGAGTGTCGGCTCAAGGCTCTATGGAGGAGTATCAACCAACTGTGTTTATGATGATCTCGCAGGATGGCGGCTCACGCCACAAGAGCAGGTATGATGTGTTGGTTGAGCAGCAGATGGGCTCCAATACCGTTCTTGAGATGTTCGAGGTTACGGCTCGCGAGGGCTTCCAGCAGACGCCAAATCCTCAATTCATCTTCTCGACGAACAACAACCGCTTCGCTCTGGGTATCGGCGGTTATGTGAATCTGCGTGCAAGTTACGACCTCAAGGGTGCTGTGGGTAACATCGACTTCGTTCCTTACGACATCCCGATGGTGGCAACCTATGCCAATCGTCAGCGAGTGATGATGGATGCTTCTACCTCGCGTATCTTCACCAAGGCGGTGGTGAACTCCCGCACCTTGGGTCCTGTGGTGGCTTACATCGATATGGACTTCCGTGGCGGCTCGGAGTTTAGTTACACGCCCCACCTTCGCTCGGCGTATGTTTCGATGCTTGGTTTCACGGCCGGTCGCGATGTGACCACCTTCTGCGACCTCCGTGCAGTGCCTGAGACTATTGACCATCAAGGCCCTAACGCCTACAACTTCAACTTTGCCACTATGTTGCGCTACGAGCACTCCTTCTTCCAGAAGCACCTGACCATTGGTGCGGCGTTGGAGATGCCTGTTGTGAGCGGTAGTTATGGCGAGACCTTCAGCCCTATCTCTCAGCGAGTTCCCGATGTGCCTCTGTATGTGGAGTATGCCTGGGGTGGCGAGCGTCAAAGCCATATTCGTGCCTCGGCGGTGCTGAGGAATATGTATCTGCACAACAACACTACGGGTGAGAATACCAGCCTCTTTGGTTGGGGTGTGCAGGCGAGCGGTCGCATCTCTATTCTGGATATGTTCACCCTCTACTTCAACGGAATCTATGGCGAGGGTATCACCCCTTACATTCAGGATTTGACTGGCAGCGGCTTGGACTTTACGCCTAATCCTGCGGAGTTGAGCAAGGTGCAGACTATGCCAATGTGGGCAGTTCAGGGTTCGGCGCAGGTGGATATCATCCCTGAGCGCTTCTGGGTGTCGGGCGGTTACTCGGTGGCTCGCGTTCAGCAGAAGAACGGCTTCTACTCGCCTGATGAGTATCGTCGAGGTACTTATATCTTTGGTAATGTATTCTACAAACTCACCGACAACTGCACCCTTGCGGCGGAGTATCTCCACGGAGGCAGAAAGGATATGAGTGGTCTGAAGGGTGATGCAAACCGCTTGAGCGTGATGGTGCAGTACAACTTTTAGGCGCTTGCGGGTTTGAATTTATTGGGGTTGTTGCGACTTTTTGGTCGGGCAACCTCTTTTTGTTTGTGCGTGTGGTGAATTTTTGCTACTTTTGGGATTGTGAAAAATCTTTTTGCCATACTGGTGATGCTTGTGGCGGCATTTGTGCCGCTTCGCTTTGTTCTTCAGCGCGACCTGTGCGAGGAGCAGCCGCAGGTTGTGCGCCCACCCCGAAGGGCGAGGATTGTCGTTGCGGGCGACCTGATACAGCACACTCCGCAACTCACGGCGGCGCGTCAGACGGATGGCAGTTACGACTTCTCGGAGTCATTTCGCTATGTTGCGCCCTGCTTCCGTGATGCCGATTTGGCGGTTGTGAACCTTGAGACTACCCTCTCGCGTGAAGGCTCATACTCGGGTTATCCCTGCTTCTGCTCGCCTGCGGAGGTGGCTGATGCTATGGTGGATATGGGTGTTGATGTGGCTCTACTGGCGAACAATCACTGCCTTGATAGAGGTACCAAGGGCGTGCGCTCTACGGCTGATATTCTGGACTCTTGCGGCATTGTGAGGATGGGAGTCTTTCGTGATAGCGTCGACTATGCGGCGGGCTGTGTGTGCTATATGCGTGCGGGTGATGTGCGTCTTGCAATGGTGAACTACACCTATGGAACGAATGGCATTCCCGTGCCGAAGGGCGTGGTTGTAAACCTTCTTGACACTGTGTATATCGGGCGTGAGCTGGCGCTGATTGAGCGGGATAAGGTCGATTGTGTGGTGGCGTTTGTCCATTGGGGTAACGAGTATGAGCGCAAGCCAAACCGTGACCAGCGACGCGTGGCGGAGTTTATGAAGCGTAATGGCGTGGATATAATCGTCGGCTCGCATCCCCATGTTGTGCAGCCTTATGAGATTGATTCCGAGGGTAAAATAGTGGTCTACTCGTTGGGCAATTTTGTGTCGAATCAGAGCAAGAGATACACCGATGGCGGATTGATTGTGACCATTGATATTGAGGAGGATAGCGCTGGTGAGTTAAAGTATTACCTCGACTACACTCCCGTGTGGGTCAGTCGCCCGAAATATGCCATCCTGCCCCCTGCGGTTGGTGACACCCTGCGAATGAACGGCGAGGCACGCGAGGCCTACCGCATCTTTATGACCGACACACGCAAACTGCTCTCTGCGAAATAATCTGTTGCACCATAGAAACAAAAGCTGCCGACCCCAGCGGAGTCGGCAGCATCTTTTATGAAGTGACTATTAATAGTTCTCCTTCTTTGGCTCGAAGTAAGCCTGTGCGTGAGCGCAAGCAGGACACTTGATAGGAGCCTCCTTTGCCAGGAGTACATAACCGCAGTTGCGGCACTGCCACCAAATCTCGTTGTCGCGGATGAATACTGTGCCGTCGGTCACGCGCTCCAACAACTTGAGGTAACGGCGCTCGTGCTCTGCCTCAACCTTTGC
>JAFYOF010000178.1 GCA_017560305.1 Alistipes sp. | reverse complement strand
CATCGGGCGCAGTTTGCTCTTGTCGCCATCCTTGAAATACTCCTTCTGGAAGTTGAGTATCTCCTGCATCGTACGCATCAGCGTGTCGTGACGCTGCTTGATTGCCGAGATAAACCACTTCGCCGAGTCAATCTTGCTCTTGACGAACTGCACCGCCTCCTTGTCCTTCTCCGATACGAAACCATCCGACGATACCATATCGCGAATCATATCCGCATAGCGGCGGTTAATCTTCACATCGGGGATGTTGTAGGAGTTAAGCGACAGGTCGAACTGACCATCGTGATAGTCGATGGTAAAGTCAGGAATGATATATGGCGAGGCGTCGAAACTGCTGTCCGAATAGAGGTTGCCTGGCTTTGGCGAGAGGTGCTTGATCTCATCTATGGCATCGCGGAACTCATCCTCGGTGAGGTTGAGTCGCTGCATCAGTTTCTCGTAGTGTTTCTTGACAAACTCATCGAAGTGTGACGCCAAAATCTTCTGCGCCACTCGCTTTGCGGGGGTGTCGATGCGTCGCTGGTTCATCTGCAGCAGCAGACACTCCTGCAGGTTGCGTGCGCCGATGCCCGCTGGCTCCAGCTGGTGGATAAATGAGAGCAGTCGCTCCAGCTCCTCTACGCTATACTCCAAGCCCAGCGAAAAGGCGATATCATCCGATATAGACTCCATATCACGACGCAGGTAGCCATCCTCATCGATGCTGCCAATCAGAAACTCCGCTACCCTGCGCTCGTCATCCCTAAGGTTGCGGTAGCGCAACTGCTCCATCAGGTACTCCTGCAGAGAGAGTCCCTCGGTGAGGGTCACGGGGCGCTGCTTGTCATCCTTCGAGAAGTTGTTCACGCGTGCCTTGTAGCCTGGCGAGTCATCCTCACGCAGATACTCCTCCACGGAGATTTGCTCCTGCATATCCTCGTCCTTGCGCTCATCCTCCTCCAGGACAATGTTCTCCTCAATCTCCTGCTTGATGCGCTGCTCAAGTTGCAATGCGGGCAACTCCAGCAGTTTTATCATCTGTATCTGCTGTGGCGAAAGAGTCTGTTGTAGTTTCTGAATCTGGCGTTGTGAAAAAGTCATCTATCCCTGTTTTAAAGTTCCACTTCGACAGGTTCCTCACTTAAAAGTTTGCGTAGTGGTAGTGGTTATCGTGCCGCCGACTTGATGGCAGCCACGATAGCCTTACCCCAATTCTTTGCCATCTTGGCAGCACCCTCCTCATTTGGGTGGAGGTAGAATGTGCCCGCACGACCATCCTCGGCAAACATATACTTCTGGTAGTCGAGTTTGATGAGGTCGTAGCTGTCGCAGTCGCCCAGGTAGATATCCTTGTTCTCGTTGGCGAGCTCTACTAGCACATTTACATAGTCGGTCATACGGTTCAGACCCGCCACAAGGTAACGAGCACCGTTGTAGGTGTTGGGACTGTACCACACAGGACGCTGCAACACGAAGATTGCATCTGGACACAACTCCCTGAGGCGAGCGATGATTGTGAGCAGGTTCTTCTTGTAGTCCTCGTTGCTCACGGGCGCGCCAGTAGGGCCGGTCGATGCCGAGTCGTTTGTGCCCAGCATAAATGAGAAGACAAATTTTGCATCATTCTTTGACTTGAACTCTGCGATGGTTTTCTCCACGCGGCGGAAGTCGCGGTTCAACGCTGGCAGATAGTCTACCGTGGTTGCGCCCGAGCGACCGCTGTTGGCAAACTCCTTGACGCAATCCAACTTCTTGTTCACGAACTCGGTTGCGACAACTGGTGGCGCAGTCTTGCTACGGTCGGCGTGCAGCGCACCATAGGTGATGCTGTTACCGATGTAGATGATGTTATAACCGTTGCTGTCGGGGCGCTTTGCCTGTGCATCGACGCCCGCGAAGAAGCAAGCCACTAAAATGAGCAAAATAAGTCTCTTCATATTCTTATGCTAAAAAGGTTATTCTCTATTAGAACTCTGCGTTGTTTGGTGTGCGTGGGAATGGGATAACATCGCGGATGTTAGTCATACCGGTCACGAACAACAACAGACGCTCGAAGCCCAGACCGAAGCCTGAGTGAGGTGCTGAACCCCAACGGCGTGTGTCGAGATACCACCAAAGCTCCTTCTCGCTCATCTGGAGCTCCTGCACTCTTGCAGAAAGTTTGCCATAGTCAGCCTCACGCTCCGAACCGCCGATAATCTCGCCGATTTTTGGGAACAATACATCCATAGCGCGTACTGTCTTGCCATCCTCGTTCTGCTTCATATAGAATGCCTTGATCTCCTTTGGATAGTTGATAAGGATTACTGGGCGCTTGAAGTGCTCCTCCACGAGGTAACGCTCGTGCTCTGACTGAAGGTCGCAACCCCAGTCGCAAGGGAACTCGAACTTCTTGCCTGAAGCCTGCAAAATCTTGATACCCTCGGTGTAGTCCAAACGAACGAAGTCGTTCTTGATTACGAACTCAAGACGCTCGATAAGCTCCTTGTCCCACATCTTGTTCATAAACTCCAAATCCTCGCGGCAGTTCTCCAATGCGTAGTTGATAAGGTACTTGAGGAAGTCCTCAGCCAACTCCATATTGTCCTCCAACTCGTAGAATGCCATCTCAGGCTCAATCATCCAGAACTCAGACAAGTGGCGTGGAGTGTTTGAGTTCTCTGCGCGGAAAGTAGGACCGAATGTGTAGATCTGACCCAAAGCCAATGCGCCGAGCTCACCCTCCAACTGACCCGATACGGTGAGGTTGCAAGGCTTGCCGTAGAAGTCCTGTGAGTAATCTACTGCGCCATCCTCGGTGCGAGGAGGGTTAGCGATGTCGAGTGTGGTTACATTGAACATAGCACCTGCACCCTCGCAGTCAGAACCTGTGATGAGTGGAGTATGCCAGTAGTAGAAACCGTGGTCGTTGAAGTACTTGTGGATTGCATAAGCCATTGCGTGGCGGATGCGGAAGATAGCACCGAAAGTGTTTGTGCGAGGACGCAGGTAAGCGATGTCGCGCAGGAACTCCAGAGTGTGACCCTTCTTCTGCAATGGGTAGCTCTCTGGGTCAGCTGTGCCGTACACCTCGATGTTTGTAGCCTGAACCTCTACGCCCTGACCAGCACCTGGTGACTTCACCAGCTTACCGTCAACACGGATACAAGAGCCTGTTGTCACAGCCTTCAATGTCTCCTCGTTGCACGAAGCCAAATCCACAACTACCTGTATGTTTGTCACGCAAGAACCATCGTTCAATGCGATGAAAGCCACATTCTTGTTACCACGCTTTGTGCGCACCCAACCCTTTACGGTGATGTCGCAATCTGTTGCATCTGATTTCAGAATCTCTGCAATTCTCTGATTTTTCATAGTTTCTATGTTTTTATTTAATTATTCTCTGGTTTGGTCGGCGACAATAAAGCGCCTATCAACTCACAAAGGTAGTCAATAATTTGATATTTGTCAAAAAAAAAGTACCTTTGCAAATGGTATACAATGCTAATAGATGCCAAAAGAGTAATTATTACTAACTTTTAGATAGTTATGAAACGACTTTTTTTCCTGGGCGTAGCCCTTTTTTCAATATTTTCGGCTGTTGCGCAGTCGCCCCGTATCTACCGTTCGGAGTTCCTCACCTACGATAAGCGTGAGGATGCCAAGGCTGACAAGCGTGCCGAGACTGCGGGTTATGAGGCCTTCAAGCCCGAGCGCATCGCCATCGCTGGCGGCGAGGTGCGTTTTGTGCAGAAAATCAACATTGATGCAACGCGCAACGACTACAACACATTCTTCCACCTTGAGAATGTGGGTATGGCATACACGCTGTTTGTGAACAACGAGCCTGTGGCTGATGTCGAGGACCCATTCACTCCTGCCGATTTTATGCTCTCGAAGCACTTGCGTCAGGGTGTGAACGAGATTATGATTGGTGTGCGCCAGAGCCGTACGCCTCAGTTGCAGGAGAATATCTACCAGCCTGGTTTCGAGCAGTTTGATAACTCTTACTTCTTTATGCAGCGTCGTCTGTCGGTGCGTGATTTCAACATCATCCTTGAGCCCGACACCACACGCCAGTACGCCAAGTTGCGTATGGATATCATCATCGCTAACGACTTCAATTTTGCCGAGACCATCGAGGTGGGCTTCGATATCTACGACCCCAAGGGCAAACTCAAGGAGTTCAGTGTGAATGACTTGGAGATTGAGGGTCGCTCGATTGATACCCTTCGTTTTAATCCCGACATCTACCATTCATACTCATTCAAGTGGGGTGATGGCAAGACTCCGCTCTACGACCTGATGCTCTACATCAAGCGCAATGGTATGTTGTGGGAGTATATTCCATTGAAGTTGGGCTTCGGCAAGACCGTATATCGTGATGGCAAGTTCTTCCGCTTCGACAATGTTCTGCACATCCAGAAGAAGGAGCACTTCAATGCCCTTGATGACCGTCAGAAGACCTTCGTGGCTATCGAGCAGGCGAAGTTGAGAGGTTACAACACACTCTGTCCAGACTATCCACAGCCAAAGTGGTTCTACGATATGTGCGACAAGGCGGGTATGTTCGTTATCGACCGTGTCAATATCAACGCCCCCAACAAGCACAATGACCGAGGCATCGGTGGTACGCCATCGAACGACCCCGAGTTGGTGAACGAGTATCTGGAGCGCGTGAAGGCTATGTACTACCGTTCACGCAACCACTCTTGCATCATCGCCTTCGCTTTGGGCGGTGACGAGTCGGGCAACGGCTACAATATGTACAAGGCGTACGAGTGGCTGAAGTCAGTTGAGAAGGAGCGCCCGGTAATCTACCTCGGCACCGAGGGCGAGTGGAACACCGATATGCACTAAACCGCTGGAAGAATGAATATTGAACTGATAGTTGTAGGCAAGACCGACTCAAAGGAGGTTGAGGCGCTTGTGGAGATGTACTCCAAGCGCATAAACCGCTATTGCAAGTTCTCGCTCACGACCATTGCCGATGTGCGCAACACCCGCAATATGGCACCCTCACGCCAAAAGCAACTCGAGGGCGAGGCCATCCTGCGACTGGTGGGGGAGGGCGACTGCCTCACGCTGATGGATGAGAAGGGTCAGCAGTTCAGTTCGATGGAGTATGCCCAGTGGCTGCAAAAACGAATGCTGAGCGGCGTGAAGCGACTGGTGCTGGTCATCGGCGGACCCTATGGCTTCTCCGATGAGGTCTACCAACGAGCGAATGGTAAGATATCGCTCTCGCGGATGACCTTCTCGCATCAGATTGTGAGGGCAATCTTCGCCGAACAACTCTACCGAGCGTTCACAATCCTCAATAACGAACCTTATCATCACGAGTAAAT
>JAFYOF010000177.1 GCA_017560305.1 Alistipes sp. | reverse complement strand
GAAACCGTTGTTCATAATACCCTTCCAGCGGAGCTTCTCTGCTGAATTCTCCTGAGCGATAGCACCCAAAGAGATCGCTACCATAGCGATAGAAAGTAAAAGTTTTTTCATAATTAATGTTTTTTATTGTGCTGTTAATCTCTTCTCAAATGTTTACACATTATATTATATATGCGCACAATATGTGCATATACTGACGCAAAGATATAAATAAAAATGTTAATAACAACTCTCAGTCACAATTTTTTCGCATTTTTTATGCTTGCAAAGCCCGTTTAACCGCATTTTGAGTAGCCGCACGACATACAGGTGAGGCAACCGTTCTGGTATGCCATCTCCTCCTGACCGCACTGCGGACACTTACCCTTGGACTTTGTACCATCTGCGATGTACTGCTTCAGAGCGCGCTGGACACCATTCTTCCAGGTGTTGATACTCTCGCTGTTAAGATGCAGACCATCAATCAGATGCACAACTTTGTCGATAGGCATTCCGTGGCGCAAAACACCCGAAATGAGCTTCGCGTAGTTCCAGAACTCCTCGTCGAAAAGACGCGAAATTCCACCGATTGTATTGGTGTATCCGTAGCGGTCCTGATACTGGAAATCGTAGCGCTTTGAGCCATCTGCCTCGCGCACCTTGAGAATCCAGCCCTTGGTGATTTTTCGTGGGATATACATCGCATCCTCCTCAATCTTACCGGTAAAGACCTCGTAAGGACGACCATCCTGAATACCTACGAAGGCAATCCAGTCCTCGCTGCCGTTCTTGAATCGCACGATGTCGGCTGGGATAGACTTTGGACGCTTGTGTGCGCTCTGCTCGCTGCACTTCTTCTTCTCGCTCTTCTTCTTTGCGTCGATGAGTACGCCGCTGCGGCAGCCGTCACGATATACGGTTACGCCCTTGCAACCGCACTCCCAAGCGGTGCGATATACATCGGCAACCAACTCCTCGCTCACCTCGTTAGGGAGGTTTACGGTAACCGAGATTGAGTGGTCAACCCACTTCTGGATAGCACCCTGCATACGCACCTTTGCCACCCAGTCGATGTCGTTGGCTGTCGCGCCGTAGTATGGCGAAGCCTTGAGCATTTTATCAAGCTCTGCATCGGCAATCTTCTCAAGATTAGCGGTGTCGTAGCCGTTCTTCTCAAGCCACTTAACGAACTGATGGTGATATACATAGTACTCCTCGAACTTCTCGCCCATCTCATCGATGAAGTCAGGGGTCTTGCCCTTGTCCGATGGGTTAATCTTGCGGCGGCGCTTGTACACTGGGCGGAACACAGGCTCGATGCCCGATGTGGTCTGTGACATAAGCGATGTTGTGCCCGTAGGTGCGATTGTCAGCATAGCGATGTTGCGGCGGCCGTGCTTCTCCATCTCGGCGTAGAGCTCTGGGTCTGCTTCCTTAAGATGCTCAATCATTGGGTTGCACTTCTCGCGTGCGGTGTCGTAGATAGGGAATGCGCCACGCTCCTGCGCCATCTTCACTGATGCGCGGTATGCCTCCACAGCCAATGTGCGGTGAACGCTCACTGCGAAGTCGATAGCCTCGTCAGAGCCATAGCGCAAGCCTAGCGCTGCCAGCATATCGCCCTCAGCGGTGATGCCCAAACCTGTACGGCGACCCTTCAGAGCCATATCCTTAATCTTCTGCCACAACTCATACTCCACGCGGCGAATCTCCTCCTCCTCGGGGTCCTGAGCCACCTTGTTGATGATGAGTTCCACCTTCTCCAGCTCAAGGTCGATGATGTCATCCATCATACGCATAGCCTTGCCCACATGGGTGCGGAAGAGGTCGAAGTTGAACTTTGCCTCTGGCGTGAACGGATTCTCCACATAGCTCAACAAATTGAGTGCCAGCAAACGGCAGCTGTCGTAAGGGCAGAGCGGAATCTCGCCACAAGGGTTTGTTGATACGGTAGTGAAGCCCTGGTCGGCATAGCAGTCTGGAATACTCTCGCGGATGATTGTGTCCCAGAAGAGCACACCCGGCTCGGCTGACTGCCAGGCGTTGTGGATAATCTTGTCCCAGAGTTTCTTGGCGTCAATCTCGGTCTGGATTTTTGGATTCTCGGCGTCGATAGGGAACTGCTGGTGGTAGGGGCGACCCTCCTGCGCAGCACGCATAAACTCATCGTCAATCTTGATAGATACATTTGCGCCCGTAACCTTGCCCGACTGGGTCTTGGCGTCGATGAAACTCTCTGCGTCGGGGTGCTTGATTGAGAGCGAGAGCATCAATGCTCCACGGCGACCATCCTGCGCCACCTCGCGTGTAGAGTTTGAGTAGCGCTCCATAAATGGTACGATACCCGTAGATGTGAGCGCCGAGTTAAGCACTGGTGTGCCCGTAGGACGCAGACCCGAGAGGTCGTGACCTACGCCACCGCGGCGCTTCATAAGCTGCACCTGCTCCTCGTCCATACGGAAGATGCCACCGTAGGAGTCAGCGTGCTTGCGGTTGCCGATAACAAAGCAGTTTGAGAGTGATGCCACTTGCAGATTGTTACCGATACCGGTCATAGGACCACCCTGTGGGATGATGTAACGGAAGTGGTCGAGCAGCGAGAATACCTCCTCCTTTGACATTGGGTTGGGGTATTTGTTCTCGATGCGCTCAATCTCGGCGGCGATACGATGGTGCATATCCTCTGGTGTGCGCTCGTAGATGTGACCGAAGGAGTCCTTCAGCGCATACTTGCTTACCCATACGGTTGCAGCCAGCTCGTCACCTGCAAAATACTCCTTCGAAGCAGCCACGGCATCGTTGTAGCTCACCTCGACAGGTTTTGTAGTTTTGTTAGACATAGTTTTGGTTGAAGTTTTATTTGTTTTTAATTATTTGTCCCGTTGTGTCCGTTGTCGGACCATACAAAGTTCATAAAAAAAGAGTGCTTTTTCGCCTCCGCAGGGGTGGAAATTTTCGACAACTCATCAACAAAAGGCGAAAATATGCGCTGGGGTGACTCCCAGCGCATACTCCTTAATTTTCAAGTCGGTTGATGGTTACTTGCAGAGTATGGCGTCAATCTCAACCTTTGCACCCATAGGTAACTTTGCAACCTCATAGCAGACGCGTGCTGGCATATTCTCTGTGAAGAATGTAGCGTAAACGCCGTTCATAGCGGCGAAGTCGGCGATGCTGTCGAGCAAAACGGTAACCTTCACTGCGTCAGCGAGTGAGTAGCCTGCCTCGGCTGCGATGTGACCAAGGTTGGTGAGTGACTGGCGAGTCTGCTCCTCGATTGTCTCAGGCATAGAGCCTGTCGAAGCATCGATTGGCAACTGACCAGAGATGTAGAGTGTTGAGCCAGCCTCAACAGCCTGTGAATATGGACCCACCGCCTTTGGAGCGAGTGGTGATGCAATAATCTTTTTCATAGTATCGTTATTTTATAAAATTACTAATCCCGTATGACAAAGATACAAAATTTCCATATCTTTGCATCATAGTTGAAGAAAAATAAGTAAAAATTAAACAAAGAGGTTATGAAGCAGATTATTTCGATTTTGATTGCATCGGTGGCGCTTACGACAATGGTTGGCTGCTGCGCTTGCCGTAAGGGTAAGAATAATAAGCCATTGGCGGGAACAGAGTGGCATCTGGAGCGAATGATGGGTCAGGTGGTGGATATCGACGCCGACCAGTTTGTATTCCAGTTTACCGAGGATGGCCGCTTTGCGGGCGTGGGTGCTTGCAACCGTATGATGGGTGACTACTCGGCAACCGAGAAGCGCGCTATTAAGTTCGGCGCATTGGCTGGTACTCGTATGATGTGCCCAAAGGCGCACCTTGAGGCGGAGTTCACAAAGATTATCAGCCAGGCAACTCACTACGAGATTGATGGTGATTTGCTTTTGATTCTCTCTAACGGCGAGTTGCAGGCCGTGTTAAGAGCAAAGTAAGAAGGAACTGCCTAAAAAGGTGTTTTCGGCGTTACGCTTGTCCTCAAAATGCTCATTTACGCTTCAGTAAACTCCGCTTTTTCGGACTTCGCCAGCCTTGAAAACCCTCTTTTTATACAATTCCTAAATTGAGGGAGATAGTTCCCAAGGATAATATAATAGAAAAAGTCAGCGTGAAGGCCATCCCTTCACGCTGTTCTTTTTATGGATTGATTATCTCTATCGTATCGGCCTTGTCGCCTTTGATTTTCTCGCCATCGTTCTTTACTCCGATAAACGACATAATCTCTGCCGTGGACAACACTCCTACAATATCACACACGCAGTAATCTTTGCCATTCGATATCAGGAACAGATATTCGTAGACTCCGCCGAGTTTCGCTTCGAAAATCTTATACTCCGTTCCGTTGAGCGTCATTGTCATAAGGTGGTTGTACTTGTCGCTGTTAAGTGCTATTCTCTCGATGGTGTAGAAGTAGGCGTTTGCGTGTGTCTTGTCCATCACCACCTGGAAGATGGAGTTGATGCGATTTATAACACCTTTCTTATCAGCCACCGCCTTAGGCATAAGTTGCTGGAGCACATCGCCCGAGAATTGGGTAACCTCAAATTTTGTACCCTCCTCCTTGGCGTGCATCGCTGCGCTGGGGCATCGTTGTATGTACTCCTTAAACTCCTTGGTCTGCGCCTGTGCATCCAATGCTGATAGCGTAGTAAAAATCACAGCCAAAATTATAAAAAACCGTTTCATAGTGCCTGCATTTTAGTAGAAACCGATACCGACAGTCCATTGGCTCATCTCTGGTCCGCGACCTGTCTTGAATAACTGGGTTGGCTGGTATGCACCATAGACTGAAAAGGCTTTAAATCTGAGGCGAGCCACAGCACCCATCTGGATAGGTTCGACAGGGAAGTTCCACTCCTTTTCTTTATGACCGCCGTTGTACTTTATCTTGGTGTGGTTGTTGATATTGATGTCAACATATCCACCCATTGAGAATGCAAAGCGGCTGGGGTTGCCGAAAATCAACTCGGCAGGGATGTGGAAGGCGGCAGTCGTGAATTTACTCTTTTTGGAACTCTTGCCATTGTAATCGACTATTGGTGATGGCATTATGAGCCCGTTCCCCTTCGATAATGTCATTGCGGGGTTGTCGAAGCGGTAGTTGTTCCATCTGAAGCCCAAACCTGCGGCGATACCCATTCTGCATCTTCTTGAGTAGGCTGCTCCGCCAAAGATGTTGAGAGTTGTCTGCACCGACTTGATGTTTCGGAGTTCGAAGAACTCGCCCACATCCATACCAAGGTAGTTGGTGTACCACACATTGGTCGGAACATTCCAACCCAACTCGAACATAGGGATTGTAGAGCGTGTATCGCGACCAATCTTTATTGTCAGTGTATGTTTTTTCGTCTTGTCAATGTGGATAATAGGGGAGGCGCCCACGGGCTCAACTTTCTGCTGCGAGGGGTCGCTGTCGTTGAATTTGATGCCCGATGCACCGATAGAAAATGTTTGTGCCTGAGCCTCACTGGCGGCGAAACAGGCGATTGCCACAAGGGCAAGAAGTAAAAATCGTTTCATATATTAAAATAGTTTGAGAGTTGTAGAAACTGTTAAAATTTATTTATCTCATTCTTTTGAGTTGTTTACGACTCTTTTTTCTTATAATTTTAGTTATATAGGAACCCCTATACGCCTAAAATCATAAGAAAAAATAGCCACAAAACATTCTGTAAAATAATTTCGCAAACAAATATTAAACAGTTTCTTATTCCAATCTAAAAAGTTTGTTTATCAGCTCCTCATCGGTAGGAATCTCCGCCTGTGCAAGATTGGCGAAAATCTTGTCGGCGTGGTGCTGCGCCTCTTTAAGCGAGGTGATAGGCTCGCCGTTGTAATAGCCGTAAATGGTTGGCTCTTTTAGCATTATCGTCACGCCGATTGCTAATGCGCAGAGTCCTGTAGCCAATGTCATCTGCCAAATGCGGGATGTCGGCTGGTGGAGTTTTATGCGTGCAGTCGGCTGCTCTGTGGCGGCGTGCATCATCATCGCTTTTGCGGCGCGCTCCTCGGCTGTGGGTGAGGCGTTCTGGAGCAGTCGCTCGCGCAACTCCTGCTCCTCGGCGGCGGTGGTCTGCGCCTGCCAGTATCGTTGCATTAAATCTTTATACTCCATAATTCATCACCTTTATTAATTCCTCTTTTACCTTTTGTCTTGCTCGGCTGCACGCCATTCGTGCGGCGCTCTCGCTTGAGCCAATTATCTCGGCTATCTCATTGTAGCCCAGTCCCTCGTAGTCGTGCAGGTGGATTACCTCCCTCTCGCGCTCGGGCAGCGTGGCTATTATCTTGCCGACCATCTGCACCAGTTCGCTATCCTCATTTGCCTCTGCTGCAATGTTTTGCGGTGGCTCGCTCTGCCTTCTGCGCTCCCGCTCGCGGAGCAGGTCGAGGCAGATGTTGCGGATGCTCACCATCGCCAGCTGGCGGAAGGTGCTTTGCCTGATTAGAAGCCGTCGCCGCCATAGTTTTTCGTATAGGTCCTGCGTGGCATCCTCCGCCAGCATAG
>JAFYOF010000176.1 GCA_017560305.1 Alistipes sp. | reverse complement strand
GCTTCTCGTTCCTCTTTGCGTGGGAGTTGATGACCATCGCCTCGTTCATCCTCATTCTGTTTGACGCCGAGCGTCAGCAGGTGTTGCGCGCGGCGCTGGCATACCTTATTATGATGCATATAGGTTTCGTGATGCTCGTGGCGGGCTTTGCGAAGATTTATGCAATCACTGGTTCGGGTAACTTCAACGACCTGGCTATCTGCTTCTCAAGCGGCGGCACATTGCCAATCTTCATCCTCTTCCTGCTCGGTTTTGGTATGAAGGCGGGCTTGTTCCCAATGCACATCTGGCTGCCAGAGGCGCACCCAGCAGCACCATCGCATGTGTCGGCTATTATGTCGGGCGTGATGATTAAGACTGGTGTCTATGGCGTGATGCGTGCGCTTTGGTATGTTGTGGATGCGGCGGAGTTACACACCATCGGTCTGATTATCCTCGCCGCAGGTATCATCACAGGCCTGTGGGGCGTAATCCTCGCAGCGTTGCAGAATGATGCGAAGCGACTGCTGGCATATTCAAGCATTGAGAATATAGGTGTGATTTTCATCGGTCTGGGTATCGCGACGCTGGGTCAGGCGGCGGGCAACTATATGGTTGCGACAATCGCTCTGTGCGGTGCGTTGCTCCACACGGTGAACCACTCGTTCTTCAAGTCGTTGCTCTTCTTCGGCGCGGGTAACATCTACTCGCAGATGCACACCACGCTGCTCGACCGCTTCGGAGGCGTGGCAAAGCATATGCCTATGACTGCGATTTTGTTCTTCGTTGCGACAATCGCAATCTGCGCCCTGCCACCGCTCAACGGCTTTATCGGCGAGTTTCTCATCTACCTCGGTATGCTCGACAGCATCCGTGCCGAGGTCAACACAATCTATGCCGCTGGAGGTCTGCTCGCGTTGGCGCTCATCGGCGGTATCGTGGTGCTGGCATTCACAAAACTTTACAGCACAATCTTCCTCGGCTCGCCTCGTGACCACCATGTCGCAGAGTCGATGGAGGTGGACAACTACCGCATCGCAGCTATGGCTATCCCTACCGTAGGTATCATCTCGATTGGTATGTTCCCACAGTACGCCATCCGCATCGTCGAGGGCGTGGCAAGCCAGTTCTTCCCAGCGGCTACGGCGACCATCGTCGACCACTACATCGTGCCAAACCTCTGGAAGATTTCACTAACAGCGTGGTTGCTGGTCTTGCTCATCGTGGTGCTCTACATCTGGAAGAGCCGCGCACAGCGCACCCGCATCATCGAGCAGGGTCCAACCTGGGGTTGCGGTTTCACATCGCCTAACATCCGTATGCAGTACACTGGCGAGTCATACTCCGAGGGCTTGGAGTCAATCGCCACATCGCTCACGCAGAACACCGTAGAGGGTCGCGCCATCGGCAAGAGTGAGATATTCCCATCTTCGCACGGCTATAGCGTCAAGCACAAGGATAAGATTGACCGTCTGTTCGCTGCTTGGTGGATGGAGTTGCTGCGCATCATCAACAAGCGAATGATGCGTCTGCGCACGGGCAAGATCAACCACTACATCCTCTTTGCGTTGTTGTTCCTTGTTGTAATCTTCGTTCTTTCACTCTTAAACTGGATATAGTATGGCAATTGTACTCAACACACTTCTGATTATATTGACGGCACTGGCCATCCCCGGAGTGATTAACCGCACACGCGCCACGCTGGCGGGTCGCAAGGGTATGCCCTTCTCGCAGCACCTGCTCAATGTGAATGTATTGCTTCGCAAGGGCGCTGTATATTCTACCACCACTACGGCTCTGTTCCGCATAGCACCAGCCATCTATCTCGGCGCAGCCATCGTCGCAGCGCTGATGATGCCCGTGGCTGACCTCTACCCATTAATCTCGTTCAAGGGCGATGTCATCTGCTTCGCCTACACACTTGCTCTGGCGCGCGTGGCTATCATCCTTGCCGCTATGGATACAGGCAGTTCGTTTGAGGGTATGGGTGCGGCACGCGAGGCGCTCTACGGCGCACTCATCGAGCCAGCGCTGATGATTGGTTTCGCTACTCTGGCGCTCTTCTGCGGCTACACATCATTCGCCGACATCTTCGCTCACGAGCAGTCGTTTGATATGCACCTGACAATCGTGATGCTGCTTGTGGCGTTCCTCTTCGTGAAGATTACCTTCGTGGAGTCGGGTCGTGTGCCTGTGGATGACCCACGCACACACCTTGAGCTTACGATGATTCACGAGGTGATGTGTCTTGACTACAGCGGTATTGATATGGGTATGATTCACATCGCCGGCTGGCTCAAGACCGCCTGCTTCTCGATGATTGCCGCCAACGCCGTAGCTGCCACCTGCTGTTTCCACTGGTGGTTTGCAGTGCCTTTGGCAATTCTGCTCACAGGTTTGTCGGTGGGTATCGTAGAGTCTACCCAGGCACGAAACAAGCTGGTGCGCAACACCACCTTCATCGTCACAATATCGGCTCTTGCGGCTCTGATATTCTTTATTGGCTATCTACTGAAGTTAAACATCAACATTTAAGGATATGCTACTCGCACTTATTATATTATATGTAATAACGCTCATCTACATCTCTATCGTTGAGCGTTTCCGCAACTACGCCTCGATTATCGCCGTGCAGGGCTGGATTTTACTCGGCATTGCGCTGTTGCGTCTGCACTCGCTGAACTGGCTGGAGCTCTCGTTTGTCATCACCGAGACGCTCATCTTCAAGGCTGTGATTGTTCCCGCCATCCTGATGCAGGTAATCAAGAAGACAGGCATCAGCCGCATCACCTCGACAGGCACATCGCAGTTCAACTCGCTGATGTTGTCGATTGCGGCACTCACAATCAGTGCCATTATGACCTACTATGTGGCTGACCAGTCAATCAATATGGTCTTCTTCGGAGTGTCGTTGTATGCGCTGCTCACGGGATTGATTCTCATCGTGCTGCGCTCACGCATCTTTACGCATATGGTTGGTTTCCTTGTGATTGAGAATGGCGTGTTCCTCTTCTCGATGGCTATCGGAGTACATATGCCGATGTTGATTAACGCAGCCATCCTGCTCGATATCCTGCTCTCGGTGTTGATGCTCGGTATGTTTATGACCAAGGTTGACAAGCACATCCACACCGACGACAGCGACTCGCTGAGCCGTGTGAAGGATTAACCCTCAGGAAAATAGATGATTAAACCGAAAACTGAATCAAGATTATGATATATATCTTTTTTGCAATATGGCTCACGATTGGTGCAAGCGCCTTTCTGGCAACCAGTCGCCGTATGGTGCACCGCCTGTGCGCCCTCTACCTGACCGTTCACGCCCTCTTTGCGGGCCTGGTGATTGGCGGAAAGTACCTCACCACTTCGGGCGAGTTCTTCACCTTCGACGAACTCGGCACGCTGTTCTATGTGTTGCTGGCTGTGGTGGCGGTCTTTATCTTCATACACTCGGAGGCCTACCTCAAGCGTGACGACATAAAGAACTACCGCAACTACTTTGCCCTGCTGATGCTCCTCACGACAGCCATCACGGGAGTATATTTCGCAAACAACATCGCAGTGACCTGGATTCTGCTGGAGACAACAACGCTCTGCGGTGCGGGTATTCTCTACTACCGCCGCTCGGAGGTTACGCTGGAGGCTACCTGGAAGTACCTTTTCGTATGTTCTACGGGTATCGCTATCGCCTACCTCGGCATCCTTTTGTTGTGCGCCGCAGCGGCAAACACCTCGCTCAACTATGAGGATTTGCGCCAGTTGATTATTGCGGGCAACCCACTCTACCTGAAGGCTGCGTTCCTTCTGGTACTTACGGGATATAGCTGCAAGATGGAGATTTTCCCACTCTACACCATCGGTGTGGATGCCAACTTCGCAGCCCCAGCACCCGCTTCGGCCCTGCTCTCTACGGGTTTGGTGAATGCTGGTTTCCTTGCTATCTTCCGCATCTACCGACTCTTCGCCCACACCGAGTTGATGGGCTGGGTGCAGAATGTAATGCTTATCATCGGTGTGATGAGCCTTTTGGTGGGTGCATTGTTCCTCCGCCGCACAAACAACTACAAGCGATTCCTTTCGTACTCAACCGTTGAGAATATGGGTATCGTGGCCATTGGTTTGGGCGTGGGTGGCGCTGGCTTGTGGGCAGCCGTATTCCATGTGGTGTGCCACACACTCATCAAGAGCGGTCTGTTCCTGCAGATTGCCATCGTGCGTCAGGTCTACAACGGCTACCGCATCAACCGCATCGGTGACTATATTAAAATAAATAAGGTAGGCGCCATCGCAATCATCGTTGGTATGATTGCCATTCTGGCGTTCCCACCATCACCACTCTTTATCTCGGAGTTGATGATTATGGCAGAGGCCCTGGCGGGCGGAGCGTGGTGGCTCATCGCCGTTATGGTGTTGCTGCTGTGCGTAGTGATTTTCACCATCTGCCATCGCGTCATCAAACTCTGCTACCAGCCAAATCAGGATGAGGTGCACCCATCGAACATCGACCGCCGCCTCTCTTACAGCGCTCTGTTGTTACTTCTGGCGGCATTCGTGCTCGGCTTGTGGCAGCCCGAGGTGCTTACATCTATTATTGACAAAATCGTAACACTTTAAGCGATGAAATACTACATTACCGACAACTGCGCTAAGGCAGTTGAACTGAAGGATATCCCCGAGGTGGAGTATGCAGCCTTCTACGAGGACCTCAAGGAGCGCCTCAGCGACGAGCGCTACCACATTGCGCACTACTTTGCCCGCACCGAGGATACACGATTGAAGTTTTATCTTGTACTGCTCGACGACGAGGAGCAGAAGGTGATGATTACATCATTCGCTATGGAGTATTACGACGACATAGCCCTGCCTTCGCTCACCGCCCTGCATCCGCAGGTACACCCATTCGAGCGCGAGATTGCAGAGCTCTACAATGTGGAGTTCGACTCTATGCCCTGGAACAAGCCTCTGCGCTTCCCATTCAACCGCCGCAACCGCAACTCGACGATGGACAACTACCCATTCTACACCATCGAGGGCGAGTCGCTGCACGAGGTGAATGTGGGTCCTATCCACGCAGGTATCATCGAGCCAGGCGCATTCCGCTTCATCTGTAACGGCGAGAATGTCCTCCACCTTGAGATTGCGCTGGGCTACCAGCACCGAGGCGTTGAGAATGAGTTCTCATCAACCGACAACCGCCTTCGCCAGACACTCCTTGCGGAGTCGATTGCGGGTGACAGCGCCGTTTCACACTCCACTGCATTCGCCAATGCCATTGAGAAACTCTCTGCGCAGGTTGACCACAACCTCGACATCGAGCGCACCGTAGCGCTTGAGCTGGAGCGTATGGCGATGCACATTGCCGACACGGGCGCACTCTGCACCGATGTGGCTTATCAGCTCGGTCAGGTGGCGTGCGAGGCTCTGCGTACGGTGATTATCAACTCTACTCAGGCGTGGTGCGGCAACCGCTTCGGCAAGGGTCTTATCCGCCCTTGCGGTACAAACAAGCCTCTCACGAAGGAGAAGATTGAGATGATAGTAAACAATGTGACCGATGTTCGCCGCCGCTACAACGAGGTGAAGGAGGATATCGAGTCATCGCCAACCATCCTCGCCCGCTTCGAGCAGTGCGGTCTTGTTCCAAGAGCCGAGATGCTTAACATCGGCGGCGTAGGTATGGCGGCACGCGCAAGCGGCGCAAAGCGTGACATCCGCTCATCACACCCCTATGCGGCATACGGCAAGGAGATTAACCACGAGAGCGTCATAAAGCGTCAGGGTGATGTTATGTCACGCCTTACGGTGCGTTGCGACGAGGTGTTGCAGGCGGCAGACAATATCCTCAGTCTGCTGGCGAACTACACCCCATCGGTTACGGCTCGCCCCGACTATGAGTGCAAGTTGCAGCCAAATGCGCTTTCATTCGGTCTACTTGAGGGCTGGCGTGGTGAGATTTGCCATATCGCCATCACCGATGAGCAGGGCAACATCTCGACATATAAGATTAAGGACCCAAGCGTGCACAACTGGTTAGGTCTTGCCATCGCCGTTCGCAGCGAGGGCATCTCGGACTTCCCAATCAACAACAAGAGTTTCAACCTCTCGTATTGCGGTCACGACTTGTAAACATAAAACACAAAGATTATGATTTTCCCAAAAATAAAGGTTATGCACAGCCACGGCTGGCAGTACATTCCCGACCTTAATGCAGTCACACTGACCGAGGAGTTCCGCGGTCGTCCCGTGCTGACCCCCACAGCCGATATGCGCGATGTGGAGGCGGCGGCGAAGTTGTGCCCCGTGAAGGCTATCACTACAGCGCCCTTCACACTCGACCTTGGCAAGTGCCTCTTCTGTGGCGAGTGCGCCCTGCGTGCACCGCAGAACATCCGCTTCACAAACGATTACAAGATTGCATCAACCTCTCGCGAGGCTCTCATCGTAAAGCCTGGCGACGAGCGTGTGGAGTTCCACCCCGAGAATGTGCGTGAGGAGATTATCAAGTTGTTCGGTCGCGCGCTGAAGTTGCGTCAGGTATCTGCCGCTGGAGATGCTTCGGTGGAGATGGAGTTGAACGCATCAGGCAATGTGAATTTCGACTTTGGTCGCTATGGTGTGGAGTTTGTCGCTTCACCCCGCCACGCCGATGGTGTTGTAATCACTGGCCCTATCTCGCAGAATATGGCCGAGGCGCTGGAGATATGCTACAACTCAATCCCTCATCCAAAGTTGGTGATTGTGTGCGGCTCGGAGGCGTGCTCGGGCGGTCTCTTCGCCGAGAGCAAGGCCATCAACCGTGAGTTCCTTGAGCGCTACCCCGTTGACCTGTGGTTGCCAGGCACTCCAACCCACCCGATGACCTTCATCGATGGCGTGATGAACCTGCTGGGTAAGAAAACACGATAACATTCACCTTCCCAAACGGGCGCTTCACCCGCCAGAATGGGTGTTTGACCCTCGGGGCGTAATCTATTCCAGATTTTCGCGTTAATTTTGTGACAGAAGCCCAAAGGTGATAATGTTTAATGATTAAAAAAAGAGAGTTATGAAAAAGTCAATTTTTATTTCAGTATTTGCACTCCTTTTCAGCGTAGCATCATTCGCTCAGGGAGTTGACAAGAAGCAGTTTCAATTCAAGGCTCCAAGTGCAAAGGAGATTGCACAGCGTCGTGCCGATATGATGCGCAAGCAGTGCGACATTGATGCGTATCAGTATGACAAGATTTATAAACTCTATCTGAAGCAGGCGAAGAAGGATGCCGCTCGTATGGAGCAGATGAAGAAGGAGCGCGAGCAGATGGAGAAGCAGTTGAAGGGCATCCTCAACAAGTCTCAGTGGGAGAAGTATCAGAAGATGCTGAAGCGTCAGGCAAACGGCAAGCAGATTCGTCGTCCAGGCAAGCCAGCGCAGCCAGGCAGACCAATGCCACAGCCTTTCAAGCAGGGCGATATGAAGAAGGGTCCAAAGGTTGAGCAGCCACAGAACAAGAAGAACAATATGTATCTTGAGCAGAAGTAATTCTTGCCGAGGTTAAATTCAACACAAGCCTGTCTAACGATTGTTAGGCAGGCTTTCTCTTTGTTGCGATTGGTGTAAATCGGGTTTCTACTAATCTCATAAAAAGCACCATAAATTGCACCTTTTCAATCAATTACAAAACACCATAAGCGCCAATTTTGGCATCATTACCAAATTATCAGGCAGGCTTTTCTTTTGCAAAGTAATTACACAAAAGAGGGACTATCCAAATGGACAGTCCCTCTTTCTCTCTTTTGCGAAAAAACTACTCAGCAGAGATAGCCTCGCTTGGGCATACGCCTGCGCAAGTACCGCAGTCGATACACTTATCAGCGTCGATTACATAGATATCGCCTGCAGAGATAGCCTCAACAGGACACTCGTCGATACAAGTACCGCATGCTACGCACGCATCTGAAATTTTGTAAGCCATAATTGTGTTGTTTTATGTTAAGTTAATAAATTGTCCTAATGCAAATATAATACTTTATTTGATAATATCAAAACCAGTATAAGGAACAAGCACCTCTGGGATGCGGATACCCTCGGCAGTCTGGTTGTTCTCAAGCAGAGCTGCAACGATGCGAGGCAATGCCAAAGATGAACCGTTCAAGGTGTGTGCCAACTGAGTCTTCTTGTCAGCACCACGGTAGCGGAGCTTCAAGCGGTTAGCCTGGAATGACTCGAAGTTAGATACTGATGAAACCTCCAACCAACGCTTCTGTGCCTCAGAATATACCTCGAAATCGTAGGTCAATGCAGATGTGAACGACATATCACCACCGCACAGGCGCAAGATACGATATGGCAAGCCGAGTGAAGCAACAATCTTCTCTACATGGGCAACCATACCATCCAAAGCCTCGTATGACTTCTCTGGCAAAGCGAGCTGCACGATCTCAACCTTATCGAACTGGTGCAAGCGGTTCAAACCACGCACATCCTTGCCATAAGAACCAGCCTCACGACGGAAGCAAGGTGTGTAGGCTGTCATCTTCACTGGGAACTCCTTCTCGTCGAGGATTACATCACGGAAGATGTTTGTAACTGGCACCTCTGCAGTTGGAACGAGGTAGAAGTTATCAGCCGTTGCGTGATACATCTGACCCTCCTTGTCTGGCAACTGACCAGTACCGAAACCAGAAGCCTCATTTACCATCACTGGCACTTCAACCTCCTGATAACCAGCCTCGGTGTTGCAGTCGAGGAAGTAGTTTATCAACGCGCGCTGCAAGCGAGCACCCTTGCCCTTGTAGACTGGGAAACCTGCGCCAGTGAGCTTAACGCCCAGGTCGAAATCGATGATGTCGTACTTCGACGCCAACTCCCAGTGTGGAAGTGGATTCTCTGGCAACTCAGAGTAGTTCTCAACCAACTTTACAACAACATTGTCCTCTGCTGTGCGACCCTCTGGAACAATCTCCGATGGGAAGTTAGGCAAAAGTACAATCTGCGCCTGCAACTCATCAGCAGCCTTCTGGTGCTCAACCGAGAGCTCTGCCGAGCGAGCCTTCAATGCAGCCACCTGCTGCTTCATCTGCTCTGCCTCGTCACGCTTGCCCTGACCCATCAAGGCACCAATCTGCTTCGCAGCCTTGTTCTGCTCTGCAAGACAGTTATCAAGTTCCGACTGAATAGCCTTACGCTTGTCGTCCAACTCCTCAATCTTTGCAATAATCGGAGCAGCATCCACGCCCTTCTTTGCGAGGCGGGCAATCGCCAACTCCTTATCATCTCTTAATTGCTTTAATGTAAGCATATCTTCTCCTTATTTAGTTATATTGCGCAAAGTTAGCAAAAATCTTCGTTCATTATCCCTTTTCGAGCGTATTTTTCTTAAATTTAGTTTTCCGCACCCTTTTTCCGTTGGAAATTAACCTTTTATCTGACCGTTTTCTCACACCTAACCACCCTCTTCGCTTGAGATAATACTCCACGCAAGAAAAAGGTTTGCTATATTTTTTTCTTATAAAATTTTGAAATATATGCGAACTTTTCTTATCTTTGTCATAACCTAAAAAAATTACTGGCTATGACAATCATTCAACTACAATACCTCATCGAGGTGGCAAATTGCGGAAGTTTTTCGGCGGCATCGGAGCACTGTTTTGTCACCCAGCCATCGCTTTCGATGCAGATAAAATCGCTCGAAGATGAGCTCGGCGTGGTGCTTCTTGACCGCTCAAAAAAGCCCGTTATCCCTACTGAGGCGGGCGCTTTAGTGATTGCACAGGCGCAGGAGACCATCAAGGCGTATAACACTATCCGTGAGTCAGTTGCAGAGTTGAAGGGCGAGACTGCAGGCAAATTGCGACTGGGCGTAATTCCCACCATCGCACCATACCTTCTGCACAAGTTCATCCCCGACTTTGTGAAGCGTTATCCGAAGATTGAGTTGGAGATTCGTGAGATGGTCACAGCCGACATCATCGAGGCGCTGAAGCGCGACAAGATTGACGCCGCTCTTGTGGCAAGTGGCACCTGTGGCGAGGGCATCATCGAGCGCGACCTCTTCAGCGACACCTTCTACGCCTATGTCTCTCCATCGAACCCGCTGTTCGAGCGTTCAAACATCCGTTTCGAGGATATTGATATGAATGACCTGATAATGTTGAGCCGAGGAAACTGTATGCGTGACCAGATTATCGAGCTCTGCGAGGCACGCCGCAACCTGCCTTCGCACTACTATTTCGAGTCGGGCTCGCTTGACACGCTGATGCGAATGGTGGACTGCACAGGATGTATGACAATCATCCCCGAGATGGCGCTGGAGTACATCCCCGCATCACGCAAGCAGCAGGTCAAGACACTCCAGAAATCGGCCACCTCACGACGCATCGCAATAGCCATCAGGCGCACATATGTAAAGACCTCAATCATCAACGCCCTCGAGCAGACAATCATCGAGAAGGCAGAGATGGAAAAGGCTGCAAGATAGCGACTTACAAGACTACCCAATCGTTCAGATCGGGTGGTCTTTTTTCTTTTCGCGCGCGTCGTGCGAGACACCCGCCATTTTACGCACATAAAAAAGCGCGTTTTACGCCAAAACCAACTGCAAAATTATTTCGCAATCTCACAAAAAAAACCTATCTTTGCGAAGTTATAGTAATATGTAAAACCTCACAACCCTCAAAAGGGGTTAAAATGTATTGAAAATAAACATTTGTGATATGGAAAAGATGATTGAAACCATAGTTAACGCTATTCAGGACAAAAAGGGTAAGGATATTGTATCATTGGACCTGACAGGATTCGACGGAGCTATCTGTTCTCACTTTATCGTTTGTAACGCCGACTCTACCGCTCAGGTGGCTGGTATCGCCGATGGTGTCGAGGAGGCTATGCTTGAGAAGTTGGGTGAGAAGGTATGGCGCATCGAGGGTCAGCAGAACGCCTTCTGGATTGCGATGGACTATCTGGATGTAGTTGTGCACATCTTCCAGACCGAGTTGCGCGAGTTCTACCGATTGGAGGAGTTATGGGCTGATGCCCCAATTAAGAAATACGATTACGAACTGTAATTATGGCAAAACAGAACAAGAACAGAAACAACAAGAACATAAAAGTAAATGTCCGATTCAACTTTATGTGGATCTGGGCAATTATCATCCTCGCCATCATTGCTTACTCATTCTTCGGCGGCCGCGAGGCAGAGCCGGTAGAGGCAGAGTGGAACACTGTGGCGGAGATGGTGCGCAAGGGAGAGGTCGAGCGCATCAAGGTCATCAACAAGAACACCGCCGAGGTGTATCTCACCGACCAGGCTATCGAGCAGTACCACGCAGCCGAAGAGGGCAACCGCTTCAAGCATATCCCCGACCACGGCAAGCAGCTCTCCTTTACGATTGGTTCTGTAGACATCCTCGACCGCGATGTTCGTGAGGCTGTGGAGGCTTCGCAGATGGAGAACAACCCTGTGAGCATCGAGTATCAGAACGAGACCTCAAGCTGGACAGATATGCTTTTGAATGTCCTGCCTTGGGTTTTCTTCATCGGCATCTGGATTTTCTTCATCCGTGGTATGATGCGAGGTGGTGGCGGCGCTGGCGGCGGCATTATGAATGTTGGCAAGGCGCGCGCACAGGAGTTTGACAAGGAGGACAAGAACAAGCGCATCACATTCAAGGATGTGGCGGGCCTGGAGGAGGCAAAAGTCGAGATTATGGAGATTGTCGACTTCCTCCGCAAGGCAGACAAGTACCGTGAGCTGGGCGCGAAGATTCCAAAGGGCGCTCTGCTGGTAGGCCCTCCGGGAACGGGTAAGACCCTGCTGGCGAAGGCTGTGGCGGGCGAGGCAAATGTGCCTTTCCTCTCAATCTCGGGCTCTGACTTTGTAGAGATGTTTGTCGGAGTGGGTGCATCGCGAGTGCGAGACCTCTTCGAGCAGGCAAAGCAGAAGGCTCCTTGTATCGTTTTCATCGACGAGATTGACGCCATCGGTCGTGCGCGTGGCAAGAACGCGGGCTTCTCGGGCAACGACGAGCGTGAGAACACACTCAACCAGATGCTCACCGAGATGGATGGCTTCCAGACCAATGCGGGCGTAATCGTGCTGGCGGCAACAAACCGCGCCGACATTCTGGATAAGGCGTTGATGCGTGCTGGTCGTTTCGACCGTCAGATTGAGGTTGGCTTGCCGGATGTGAAGGAGCGTGAGGAGATTTTCAATGTTCACCTTCGCCACATCAAACTCGCCGACAACATCGACCGCACATTCCTTGCAAAGCAGACCCCTGGTTTCTCGGGTGCGGATATTGCGAATGTATGTAACGAGGCGGCTCTCATCGCTGCCCGCAACAATAAGAAGGCGGTTGAGCGCGCAGACTTTATGGCGGCTATCGACCGTATCGTAGGCGGCTTGGAGAAGCGCAACAAGACAATGACCGAGGCGGAGCGCCGTGCTACGGCAATCCACGAGGCGGGACACGCAACCGTAATGTGGATGCTCAAGGAGTGCGACCCAGTGCTGAAGGTTACAGTCATCCCACGCGGCAACAGCCTTGGCGCAACCTGGTCGGTGCCCGACGAGGAGCGCGTACACATCACCGACGCTGTGATGCAGGATAAGTTGGCGGGTCTGCTGGGTGGTCGCATCGCCGAGGAGGTAAACTACGGCACCTTGGGCGCTGGCGCATTGAGCGACCTCGAGCGAGCAACGAAGATGACCTACGCGATGGTTGCCTACTATGGTATGAGCAAGGCGATTGGCCCGATGAGTTTCTACG
>JAFYOF010000018.1 GCA_017560305.1 Alistipes sp. | reverse complement strand
TAACTGGGGTTTTGTGGCATTCATTCCGTGGATATTCCGCTCAACGGGTACACGCCTTGAGAGGGAGGGTGTCGAGTCGCACTTCTCGCCACTGGAGTATGTGCGTGTGATTGCTGTGAGCCGACTCATTTTGAATAACATCCGCAATATTCAGGCTTCGTGGCTCACGGTGGGAAAACCTACGGCGCAGCTCACGCTGTATAGCGGCGCCAACGATATGGGCTCGATAATGATTGAGGAGAATGTGGTTTCGAGTGCTGGCGCTCACAATTCGTTTGATGCCGAGGGTATCCAGAATGCTATCCGTGAGGCGGGCTTTGAACCCCGTTTGAGGGACCAGTTATACCGCGAAAGAGCCTATCGAAGCACTAAAGCGTAAGAAATTTGTGTCAAAAGGTCGCTAATTAATTAAAATTAATTACCTTTGCACCTCGAAATCGTTAGAAAAGAGAATAAACGAAATAAAATATAACAATTAGACTATGAACATTACAAGAGAACAGCGCGAGGTTGGTACCTCGATTTTGAAGGTAGTTGTAGCCGAGCAGGATTACGCAGAGGCAGTTGACAAGATGTTGCGTGAGTACAAGCGCAAGGTTAATATCCCAGGTTTCCGTCCAGGTATGGTTCCTATGGGTGTAGTACGCAAGATGTACGGTAAGGGTGCCGTTGCTGAGCAGGCGTACAAGATTGCATCAAACTCTGTATTCGAGTACTTGCAGAAGGAGGGTATCGACTATGTAGGCGATGTTATCCCATCAGAGGAGCAGGGTGATTTCGATTTCGATAACAACACCGAGCACGAGTTTATGTTCGAGATTGGTGAGGCTCCAAAGATTGAGGTTGAGCTTTCAAAGGAGGATAAGCTCACTTACAACAAGATTAAGGTTGACAAGACAATCATCGAGTCTTACAAGGATAACTACTTGCGCCGCTACGGTCGCTTGGTAGAGGTTGAGGCAGTTGCTAAGGACGAGGCTTTGACAGTGGTTTTGGACAACGGCGACATCCAGGTTGACGACGCTTATGTAGGTTTGATTTCTATGTCAGACGAGGAGCGTGCTCCATTCATCGGCAAGAAGGTAGGTGACAAGATGGAGGTTGATGTAAACGAGCTCTACAAGTCAGCTTCACAGCGTGCTTCTATCCTCAAGGTTAAGGAGGAGGAGTTGGAGTCAATCAACCCAAAGTTCACTTTGGAGGTTAAGCAGATCCGCCAGTTCGCTAACCCAGAGCTCAACGAGGAGTTCTTCAAGATGGCATTCCCTGCAGGTAATGTAACATCTGAGGAGGAGTTGGACAAGTTCCTCGAGGCTGAGATTGAGACAGAGATGACTCGCGAGTCAGACTACCTCTTCACAATCCGTGTTCGTAACTTCTTGATGGAGAAGTTGGCTTTGCAGATGCCAGCTGAGTTCTTGAAGCGTTGGTTGTATGTAATCAACGAGGGTAAGTTCTCAAAGGAGGATATCGAGAAGGATTTCGATGCATTCCTCAAGATGTTCACTTGGAACTACATCCAGAAGCACTTCATCCAGACTTACGAGTTGAAGGTTTCTCAGGAGGAGCTCGAGGCAGAGGCAAAGGAGTTCGCAAAGGCTCAGTTCGCACAGTACGGTATGCCATCTGCACCAGAGGAGATGATTGCAAACTTCGCAAAGCAGATTCTCGAGAACAAGGAGCAGGGTCAGAAGCTTTACGAGAAGCTCTACGAGTTGAAGGTTGTAGAGTATGTTAAGTCAAAGATTAAGGTTTCTAACAAGTCTGTAACTTCAGAGGAGTTCGCCAAGTTGGCACAGGAGGCTTAATAATAGCACGCATCCGACACCTTTTATATAAAAAGGCGGATTTGTGTCGCAAATTATGAAAATTTGGACTCTGGGCGTAAAGTTTGCAGAGTCCAAATTTTGGTTTTATAACAATCAAACAGGAATAGTTATGACTGAATTTGAAAAATATGCTCGTTTGCATTGTGGCATCAGCAGCCTCAAGTTGCACAACTTCCACTCAATCCAGGCGGGTTATGTGTCGCCAACCATTATCGAGGAGCGACAGTTGAATGTGGCGACGATGGATGTGTTCTCTCGCCTTATGATGGACCGCATCATCTTCCTTGGTGCGCCAATCTACGACGATGCTGCAAACATCATTCAGGCGCAGCTGCTCTTCCTGGAGTCGGCTGATCCAGAGAAGGATGTGCAGATTTATATCAACTCTCCTGGTGGTTCGGTGTCGGCAGGTCTGGGTATCTACGATACTATGCAGCTCGTGTCGTGCGATGTGGCTACCATCTGTACTGGTTTGGCTGCTTCGATGGGTGCGGTGCTCCTCACAGCGGGTGCTGCGGGCAAGCGTCAGGCGTTGCCTCACTCACGCGTGATGATTCACCAGCCATTGGGCGGTGTGCAGGGTCAGGCGTCGGATATCGAGATTACTGCACGCGAGATTCAGAAGACCAAGCGCGAGCTTTATGAGATTCTCTCTTCTCACTCGGGTGTCGACATCGCAAAGATTGAGCAGGATGCCGACCGCGACTACTGGATGAGCGCAGCCGAGGCGAAGGAGTACGGTTTGATTGATGTGGTGCTTGAGAAGCGCAAAAAGTAATATTTATGGCAAAAAAGAATAATGGTTCTCACTCGAATGAGGATTGCTGCTCGTTCTGCGGTGCGAAGCGCAGCGATGTGGCGCTGATGTTCCAGGGTTCGGGAGGAGTGAATATTTGCAATATCTGCGTTGAGCGTGGTCACGAGATGCTCGTTGAGAGCGAGATGGTGGGCGGAGGTCGCAGCAAGAAGAGTGAGAGTAAGTTCACGATGGAGGAGCTTATGAAGCCTGCCGAGATTAAGGCTGTCCTGGATCAGTATGTGATTGGTCAGGACGACGCAAAGCGCTATATGTCGGTGGCGGTGTACAACCACTACAAGCGTATTATGAGCCGCCAGAAGCGCAAGGCGGATGATGCGGTGGAGATTGATAAATCGAACATCGTGCTGGTGGGTGCTACGGGTACTGGTAAGACCCTGATGGCACGCACTATCGCACGCGTGTTGAATGTTCCGTTTACTATCGTTGACGCTACCGTTTTGACCGAGGCAGGTTATGTTGGTGAGGATGTTGAGAGCATTCTCTCGCGTCTGTTGCAGGTTGCCGACTACAATGTGGAGGCTGCCGAGCGAGGTATTGTCTTTATCGACGAGATTGACAAGATTGCACGCAAGGGTGACAACCCAAGCATCACACGCGATGTGTCGGGCGAGGGTGTGCAGCAGGCTCTGCTGAAGATTCTGGAGGGCACTGTTGTAAATGTACCACCACAGGGCGGTCGCAAGCATCCCGACCAGAAGTTCATTCAGGTCAATACCAAGGATATCCTCTTCATCTGCGGTGGCGCATTCGACGGCATCGAGAAGAAGATTGCCCAGCGTCTGAACACTCGTGCCATCGGTTACGGTCAGCAGAGCGGCTCGCAGGTGGATCGTCAGAACCTGATGAAATACATTATGCCACAGGACTTGAAGTCATTCGGTCTGATTCCCGAGTTGGTGGGTCGTCTGCCGGTTTTGACCTATATGCAGCCACTCTCGGTGGAGGCGTTGCGTTCGATTTTGACCGAGCCAAAGAATGCTATTGTCAAGCAGTATGAGCAGCTTTTTGCGATGGATGATGTGGAGCTTCGCTTCGAGGCGGAGGTGCTTGATTACATCGTTGCAAAGGCCGATGAGTACAAGCTCGGAGCGCGCGGTTTGCGCTCGATTTGCGAGGCAATTATGATTGACGCGATGTATGATGTGCCTTCATCTGGCGCAAAAGAGTATGTTGTAACACTCGAGTATGCGAAAAAAAAGATAGAAGGTGCGAATTTTTTCGAGTTAAGGCAGGTAAGTTAAGATAATTATATTATCTTTGTGAATTAGGAAATGAATACTAAAAGATATGTTTGCTAACTCTAAACTCAACAAGGCAGCCGACAACATCCGAATCTTGGCGGCAGCGATGGTAGAAAAGGCTAAATCGGGTCACCCAGGCGGTGCTATGGGTGGTGCTGACTTTATTAATTTGCTCTACACGGAATTTATGCATTATGATCCCGAGAATCCTGCATATCCTTTCCGTGACCGTTTCTTCCTTGACCCCGGTCATATGTCACCGATGTTGTATTCGGTATTGATGTTGTCGGGTTTCTACAAGATGGACGATTTGAAGAGCTTCCGTCAGTGGGGTAGCATCACTCCAGGTCACCCTGAGGTAGATGTTATGCACGGCGTGGAGAACACATCTGGTCCATTGGGCCAGGGTCACGCGATGGCTGTGGGTGCTGCTATTGCCGAGCGCTTTATGGTTGCTCGCTTTGGTGAGTGGATGGCTCACAAGACCTACTCGTTCATCTCGGACGGTGCCGTTCAGGAGGAGATTTCACAGGGCGTTGGTCGTGTAGCAGGTCACCTTGGTCTTTCTAACCTGATTATGTACTACGATGCCAACAATGTGCAGCTCTCAACAAAGGTTGACGAGATTGACTCAGAGGATGTTGCAGCGAAGTACCGTGCTTGGGGTTGGCATGTAATTGATGTTAACGGTAACGATGTCGAGCAGTTGCGTGCTGCTTTGACTGAGGCTAATGCACAGACCGAGCGTCCAACACTCATCATCGGTCGCACAATTATGGCGAAGGGTGCTATGGGTGCAAATGGCGAGAGCTTCGAGGGTAAGGTTTCTACTCACGGTCAGCCATTGTCAGGCGCTGGTGCTGATTTGGCAGCTACTGTTAAGAACTTGGGCGGTGACCCAGAGGATCCATTCCAGCTCTTCGCTGAGACAGCCGAGATTTACGAGGCTCGTCGTGGTGAGCTCAAGCAGTGGGCAGAGCAGATGAAGCAGGTTGAGGCAGAGTGGCGTGCCGAGAATAAGGAGCTCTCTCGTAAACTCAATCGTTTCCTCTCGGGTGAGGTGCCAGAGATTGACTACAACAAGGTTGAGGTTAAGTCAAATACAGCGACTCGCGTAGCGTCAGCAACTATGTTGGGCGTTTACGCTGAGAAGGTTGAGAATATGATTGTTGCATCGGCTGACTTGAGCAATTCGGATAAGACCGATGGTTTCTTGAACAAGACCAAGGCTTTCCAGAAGGGTGATTTCACAGGCCAGTTCTTCCAGGCTGGTGTTGCCGAGCTTACTATGGCTTGCGTGATGAACGGTATGGCTCTTCACGGTGGTGTTATCCCAGCTTGCGGTACATTCTTCGTATTCTCTGACTATATGAAGCCAGCAATCCGCCTCTCGGCGTTGATGCGCTTGAAGGTTATCTACATCTGGTCGCACGACTCATTCCGCGTGGGTGAGGATGGTCCTACACATCAGCCAATTGAGCAGGAGATGCAGATTCGTTTGATGGAGCAGGTACACAACCATCAGGGCGAGCGCTCGATGGTGGTTCTCCGTCCAGCTGATGCCGAGGAGACAGCAGTTGCTTGGCAGTATGCATTGACCGAGAAGCGTCCTGTAGCGTTGATTCTCTCACGCCAGAATGTAAATACATTGCCAGCATTGAACTACAGCCGTCGTGATGAGGCAAAGCAGGCGATGAAGGGTGCTTATGTAGTTTTGGATTCAGCGAAGGCTCAGGTTGTGATGATTGCATCAGGTTCGGAGGTTTCAACATTGGTTGAGGGTGCCGAGATGTTGCAGAAGGAGGGTATTCCAGTGCGCGTGGTGAGCGTTCCAAGTGAGGGCTTGTTCCGCGACCAGCCAAAGTCATACCAGGAGAGCATCCTTTTGAACGATGTTCCTCGCTATGGTTTGACATCAGGTCTTTCAATCACATTGCGTGGCTTGGTAGGCGAGAGCGGTAAGATTCACGGCTTGGATCACTTCGGTTACTCTGCTCCATTCAAGGTGCTGGACGAGAAGTTCGGTTACAATGGCAAGGCAGTTTACGAAGAGGTTAAGGCGCTGATAAATAAGGACTAACAAATGAAAGCGGGTTGCCTTGCGACCCGCTTTTTTGAAATATTACTACTACCCCAATGGAGAAAATTAAGTTACAAGATAAGTGGTTTAAGGTGATGATCCCCGCCGAGGAGATTGACGCCGCTGTTGAGCGCGTGGCGCAGCAGTTGAATGAGCGCTATGCTGGTCATACGCCTATCTTTCTGGGTGTGTTGAGCGGCTCGTTCCTCTTCTTGAGTGATTTAGTGCGCAAGATTTCATTCGACAGCCAGCTCGCCTTTGTCAAGATTTCGTCTTACAACGGTACGGAGTCTACGGGCAATGTTGAGCAGCAGTTGGGTATCAATTTCGATATCGAGGGTCGTGACATCATCATCGTTGAGGATATCGTTGAGACAGGTCACAGTATGAACTTCCTGCTCGATTACCTGAAGGCGAAGAATCCTGCGAGCATCTCAATCTGCACGCTCTTCTTCAAGCCCGATAAGTTCCTCTACGATTACAAGATTGACTACACTGCGCTCTCGATAGGTAATGAGTTCATCGTGGGCTATGGCTTGGACTACAATCAGTTAGGTCGTAATTTGAAGGATATATATGTCGTTGACGAATAACGAGATGTTGTGTGGTGGCGAGAAGTTGCCACTGGTTGAAGATTTTTACACGATTCAAGGCGAGGGCTTCCATTCTGGTAAGCCCGCCTATTTTATACGCCTTGGCGGTTGTGATGTGGGTTGCCGTTGGTGTGACGCGAAGTACACCTGGAATCCCCGCATCTTCCCACCCGTGGAGGTGGATGTTGTGGTGGCACGCGCAAAGGCTTGCGAGGCGCAGGCTATTGTGATTACGGGAGGCGAGCCATTGCTCTATCCGTTGGATGTGCTGACCTCAAAGCTCAAGGATGCAGGTCTTGAGATTTTCCTTGAGACATCGGGCACGCACCCCTTCAGCGGTGAGTTCGATTGGGTGTGTCTTTCGCCTAAGCGTCAGCAACCACCTCTGGCCGAGGCTTTTGGTCGTGCGCACGAGTTGAAGGTAATCATCCAGAGCGAGGAGGATTTCAAGTGGGCGGAGGAGAATGCCCGCCGTGTGGGTCGCTATTGCCGACTCTACCTGCAGCCCGAGTGGAGTGTCTATGAGGAGATTATCCCAAAGATGGTTGAGTATGCCAAGGCAAACCCAAAGTGGAGCATCTCGGTGCAGACACATAAGTTTATGCGTATTCCGTAGTGAAGATGAGAAGTTTGAGTAAATATCTGTGGTTGGGTCTCACGGCGGTAATCTTGTTCTATACCGCTATTGTCACTGTGCGCAACCTGATAGTGATTGTTCGTGTGAAGAGTCGCATCTCAAACCTCGAGGAGCAATATGACCTCTATCGTGGTCGCGTTGAGCAGGATAGCACTCTGCTTGAGCACCTTAAATATGATGAGTATCTGGAGCAGTTCGCCCGCGAGAAGTTTCATATGCAGCGAGCCGACGAATACATCTATATCATAGAGGATTAGGGGCGAAAGTTGTGGGCGTGATACCCGCAGAAAATAAGTGACGCGCAAGGTTTCTGATGATTCCTTGCGCGTCGCTTTATTGTTTGATTATCAGTCGGTTGCTGTGACTATAAAACATTGTTCAACATTGGGAAAATCTTTGCCAACGCCTCAATGACCTGGCTGCGGCGAGCGTCCTCTCTCAGGATAAGGAGGATGGTGTTGTCACCCGCAATTGTGCCGAGGATGGCAGGGCAGTCGAGGTTGTCGATAGGCACCGAGATGGCGCTCGCATAGCCCGACTTTGTCTTCAACACGCCGAGGTTGCCTGAGAAGGTGAGACCCGTGATGTTCTCCGAGATGTTCGATGAGACATTGATGTCGTGGTGGGTTGCATTTGGCAATACATATACATATCCCTTGCTCTTGTGGGGAACTTTTGCGACATTCATAAACTTCAAATCGCGCGAGAGGGTGCTCTGTGTAATCTCAACACCGCACTCGCGGAGTCGGCTGATGAGCTCCTCCTGTGATGATATCATTTCGCTACGGATGATTTTTCTGATGGTAGCAAATCTCTGTGTCTTTGGGTTCATAGTTTTTGTTAGTTGTTTTCTATTAGGTTGTCAGGTTTAAGTTTCGTCGGGCGATATTCTTTCGACCCATATTTATGCAAATTTAGCGCATATTTTTTATAAATGCAAACTTAATGTGATAATAATTTGAGGAAATAGTAACCAAAATTGATTTTTTCTTCCACACCCCTGCTCGCTCGCGAGAGGTTGGGCGGGATGCATAAAAAGTCTAAATATTCCTTAATTGGGAATAAAAATTCCAAATTTATGCGGTTATGCTGAAATCTTCTATTATATATAAATATTAGCGTTATGAAAATTTGCATATCGCGTATATATATGCGATATTTGCAGTCTGTAAAAAATATTAACATTTAGCGATAGTTAAAAATGAAAATTGATGTAATGGTTGCTACCGAGGAGCACCTCGGTTTTGTGTCGCAGATCAACGACGAGATCGATGCGGCAGCTAAGCAGCGTGGAACGGGTATTGCCCGCCGTACCGACGAATATATCGCCGATAAAATAAAGTCAGGTAAGGCAATTATTGCCGTAAACCGTAACGAGTTTGTGGGTTTCTGCTACATCGAGTCGTGGGGTCACGACGAGTTTGTTGCTAACTCTGGTCTTATCGTTCGCCCACAGTATCGTGGTATGGGTGTAGCGAAGCGCATCAAGCAGGCGGCTTTCGACCTCTCGCGCAAGCGTTTCCCAAATGCGAAGTTGTTTGGCTTGACAACGGGTGAGGCGGTGATGCGCATCAATACAGAGCTCGGCTATGAGCCTGTGACATTCGCAAAGCTTACCGACGACGAGCGTTTCTGGGCTGGTTGCCAGTCGTGCGTGAACTACGATGTGTTGCAGCGTACCAATATGACAAAGTGCCTTTGCACAGGTATGATCTACGACCCAGAGGTGGTTGCAAAGCGCAAGGAGGCTGCGAAGGCTTCGGCAAAGAAGGAGGGCTGGTTCAGCCGTTTGTTCGGTAAATAATCAAACCTTGATTGTAGAAAAATAATAAAACGAAAATAGATATGAAAAAAGTTGTATTGGCTTACAGTGGAGGTCTCGATACCTCATTCTGCGTGATGTATCTCACCAAGGAGTTGGGTTACGAGGTGCACACTGCATTGGCAAACACAGGCGGTTTCTCAGCCGAGGAGTTGAAGGCTGTTGAGGAGCGTGCCTACGCTTTGGGCGCAAAGTCGCACATCAACATCGATGTTACCGGTGACTACTACGGCAAGTGTATCAAGTATATGGTGATGGGTAATGTGTTGCGTAACAAGACATATCCTATCTCAGTTAGCTCGGAGCGTACATTCCAGGCTTTGGCAATCGTAAACTACGCTAACTCAATCGGCGCAGACGCTATCGCTCACGGCTCAACAGGTGCTGGTAACGACCAGGTGCGTTTCGACCTTACTTTCGAGGTGTTCGCTCCACAGGTTGAGATTATCACCCCTACACGCGATATGAAGCTCACTCGTGAGTACGAGATCAACTACCTCAAGGAGGGTGGTTTCGAGGCTGACTTCACAAAGATGGAGTACTCTATCAACAAGGGTGTTTGGGGTACATCAGTAGGCGGCAAGGAGACTCTCTGCTCGGCTACAAACCTTCCAGACACAGCTTATCCTTCACAGCTCAAGAAGGAGGGCACAGAGTCTTTGGAGATTGAGTTCAAGAACGGTGAGGTTGTTGGCGTTAATGGCGAGGCTTTGTCAGGCGTTGCAGCAATCAACAAGTTGGAGGAGATTGGCTCGGCTTGGGCTATCGGTCGCGACACTCATGTTGGTGACACTATCGTAGGTATCAAGGGCCGTGTAGGCTTCGAGGCTGCGGCTCCTATGCTTATCATCAAGGCTCACGAGCTCTTGGAGAAGCACACCCTCACAAAGTGGCAGCAGTACTGGAAGGACCAGCTCGGTACTTGGTACGGTATGTTTATGCACGAGGCGATGTATTCTGAGCCTGTGATGCGCGACATCGAGAAGTTCTTGGAGAACAGCCAGCGCAATGTATCGGGTAAGGTGTTCATCACACTCCGTCCTTACACATTCACTTTGGTTGGTATCGAGTCAGCACACGACCTGATGAATGCCAAGTTCGCAGAGTACGGCGAGATGAACAACGCCTGGACTGCTGACGATGTTAAGGGCTTCACCAAGATTGCATCGATGCCTTTGAAGATTTATCACGCGGTAAATCCAGACGAGGAGTAGTGTTGGTTTAAAAGGTAATTTCCGCGTTACGCTCGTCCTCGAAATCCTTATTTACCTTAAGTAAACTGCGGTTTTTCGGGCTTCGCGTGCCTAAAAATTCCTCTTTTAAACTGAACACATACAAAGTAATTTCAGCGTTACGCTCGTCCTCGAAATCCTCATTTACCTCAAGTAAACTGCGGTTTATCGGGCTTCGCGTGCCTTGAAATTCCTTTTTTTAACAGAACACTCGGAAAGGAGTGAACTAAAAACAAAAACAAAATATAATGATTAGAGTCGCAATTGCAGGCGGCGCAGGTTACACAGCAGGCGAACTTATTCGCCTGCTTGTTAATCATTCAGCCGTAGAGTTAAAGTATATTCAGAGCGGTTCGCACGATGGCGAGCCTATCCACTCGGTGCACACCGATTTGATTTATAGCGATTTGAAATTCTCGAACATCAACTTCGAGGATATCGATGTGCTCTTCATCTGTATGGGTCACGGCAACTCAGCCAAGTTCCTGGAGGAGAACTCAGTGCCAGCATCAGTGAAGATTATCGACCTTAGCAACGATTTCCGTTTGAAGGCGGATGCGGGCGAGTTCATCTATGGTGCGCCAGAGCTCAATCGTGAGCAGATTAAGGGCTGCCGTTGTGTGGCTAACCCTGGTTGCTTCGCTACCTCAATCAACCTCGCCCTCATTCCATTGGCAGCGGCAGGTATCTTGCCCGAGGATGTCACAGTGACAGGTATCACAGGCTCTACGGGTGCAGGTCAGAAGCCTACGCAGGATACTCACTTCAGCAACCGCAACGCAAACCTCTCGAACTATAAGGTCTTCACTCACCAGCACCTTGGCGAGATTGGCGAGACAGTAGTGGCTGCGGGCGGTAAGGAGACTACCGACATCGCATTCGTGCCAGTTCGTGGTTGCCACGCGCGAGGCATTATGAGTGATGTTGTGGTACGCTTGGATGAGGATCTGGATAAGATTGTTGAGATTTTCAAGACCTACTACGCAGAGCATCCATTCGTTTGCGTGAGCGACAAACCAGTCTATATGAAGCAGGTGGTGAACACCAACTACTGCTTCCTCTCATTGCAGAAGGAGGGTCGCAAGCTGTTGATCACTTCTGTGGTGGATAACCTTTTGAAGGGCGCTTCGGGTCAGGCTGTTCAGAATATGAATCTGATGTTCGGTCTTGATGAGATGGAGGGTCTGCGACTCAAGGCAAGTTATTTCTAAAGAGAAGTATTATGAAACTTTTTGATGTATATTCTCTGCTCGATATGGAGCCTGTGAAGGCGTCGGGCGCATACTTGTGGGACAAGCAGGGCGAGGAGTACCTCGATTTTTATGGCGGTCACGCTGTTATCTCGATTGGTCACTCGCATCCTCACTATGTTGAGAAGATTACCGACCAGCTCTCGAAGATTGGCTTCTACTCTAACGCCGTGATTAACTCATTGCAGGTGGAGCTCGCGGAGAAGTTGGGCGAGTTGTCGGGCTATGACGATTACGAGTTGTTCCTCTGCAACAGCGGTGCCGAGGCTAACGAGAACGCATTGAAGTTGGCGTCGTTCACAACGGGTCGCGAGCGCGTGTTGGCTATGAAGGCGGCATTCCACGGCCGTACAAGTATGGCAGTTGCGGTGACCGATAACCCAAAGATTCAGGCACCAGTGAACTGCACCGACAAGGTGTCGTTCGTTGGGTTGAACGATGTTGAGGCCTTGAAGAAGGAGTTGGCAACGAACGAGTATGCTGCCGTTATCATCGAGCCTATTCAGGGCGTGGGTGGTATTCAGGTTGCGTCGGATGAGTTCCTTAAGGCGGCACGCGAGGCGTGTGATACTACGGGCACAATGCTCATCATCGACGAGATTCAGGCGGGCTATGGTCGCAGCGGTAAGTTCTTCGCTCACCAGTGGTCGGATGTCAAGGCTGACATCATCACCTTGGCGAAGGGTATCGCCAACGGCTTCCCAGTGGGTGCAGTGATGATTTCGCCTGCAATCCCTGCGAAGAAGGGTATGCTCGGCACAACATTTGGCGGCAGTCACCTGGCTTGCGCAGCAGCCATCGCAGTTGCGGATGTAGTCAAGGCGGAGAACCTCGTTGAGAATGCTCGCAAGATGGGTGAGAAGATTATCGAGGGCATCAAGGGCGTGAGCGGAATCAAGGATATCCGTGGCCGTGGCTTGATGATTGGTATCGACTTGAGCGTGCCACAGGCAGCCTTCAGAAAGGTGTTGCGTGAGAAGCATCACATTATGACAGGCTTGAGTGGTGAGTACACTCTGCGTCTGTTGCCACCGTTGATGATTGGCGAGAAGGAGGTTGAGCGTTTCGTTGAGGCGTTCAAGGCCACTGCCGAGGAGATGGGTATGTAATATTTCTATTTCAATGAAGATAAAAGTTATTAAGATTGGCGGTAAGCTGATTGAAAATGCAGATGTTCTCGCTTCGTTGTGCGACGCTTTGGCGTCGCTCGGCGAGGCGTTCGTCTTGGTACACGGAGGAGGCGTTATGGGCTCACAGCTCGCCACAAAGTTGGGCGTTGAGGTGAAGATGCACGAGGGTCGTCGCATCACCGATGCCGCTACACTCGACATCGCTGTGATGGCGTATGCAGGCTTGGCTAACAAGCGCGTGGTGTCGGCATTGCAGGCGCGTGGCGTGAATGCCTGCGGTCTGTCGGGTTGCGATATGGCTGTGGTGAAATCACACCGCCGACCAGTGAAGGATATCGATTGGGGCTTTGTTGGCGATGTTGACGAGGTGAATGCCGATGTGTTGGCGCTCCTGCTCGACAACGGCGCTATCCCGGTTGTGTCGCCTATCACATTTGCTCCTACGGGCGAGTTGCTCAATACCAACGCCGACAGCGTGGCTTCGGCTGTTGCTACGGGCTTGGCGAGCAAGTATGAGGTTGAGTTGGTGTTCACATTGGACAAGCCAGGAGTGTTGCTTGATGTGAATGACGATAACTCACTCATCCCTACAATCACACCTGCGCTCTACGATGAGTTGCGCCGTGAAGAGAAGATACATTCGGGAATGATTCCCAAGATTGATAATGCCTATAAGACCATCGAGGCGGGCGTTAAGTCGGTGCGCATCACAGCACCCGAGGCTCTGACCGGTGGTACAGTTGTAGTGAAGTAATATGCAGACACAGCAAGCCATATCCCTGCTCAAGCGTTTGATTTCCACCCCCTCGATTAGTCGCGAGGAGGCAGCTGTTGCCGATATTATGGAGGCTCAGTTGCAGGCTCTTGGGTTTGAGCCACAGCGCAAGGGTAACAATGTGTGGGCGCAGGCGTGGAAGTATGATACAGAAAAGCCTACCATCCTGCTCGATGCACATTTGGACACCGTGAAGCCTAATTCGCAGTGGACGCGCGATCCTTTCACCCCCGAGGTGGAGGGCGACAGATTGTATGGCATGGGTAGCAACGATACTGGCGGAAGCCTTGTTTCGATGTTGGCAGCGTTTGTTAGTCTGTCAAAGGGCGAGCAGCCTTACAACCTTATCTTCCTTGCATCTGCCGAGGAGGAGGTGACTGGTGTGAATGGAGTGCGTGCAGTCCTGTCCGAGTTGGGCGAGATTGACTTTGCGATTGTGGGCGAGCCTACATCGTTGCAACCAGCCGTTGCCGAGAAGGGTTTGATGGTGCTTGACTGCGTGGCACACGGCGTGGCGGGTCACGCTGCACGCGAGGAGGGTGTGAATGCTATTTACAAGGCGCTGAAGGATATTGAGTGGTTCCGCACGCATCAGTTTGAGCGAGTGTCGCCAATGCTTGGCGCGGTGAAGATGTCCGTAACGGGCGTGAATGCGGGTACGCAGCACAATGTTGTGCCAGCGGAGTGCAAGTTTATGGTGGATGTGCGCGTGAATGAGTGCTATCAGAATGAGGAGTTGCTTGAGGAGATTCGTCAAAGCGTGGAGTGCGATGTTACGCCTCGCTCGACGCATCTGAACTCTTCTGCTATTGCGCTTAATCACCCTGCCGTGGAGCGTTTGGTGGCTATGGGTAAGAAGCCTTTCGGCTCGCCGACGATGTCAAATCAGGCGGTTATGCCATTTACGACCCTGAAGTTGGGTCCTGGCGACAGCGCGCGTTCTCATACTGCCGACGAGTATATCCTCCTGAGTGAGATTGAGGAGGCTATCGGGCTTTACTGCAGTGTGTTGGATGGATTGAAAATTGAAAAACAATAAGATATGAAACTTTGGGATAAAGGTTACTCTACCGACTCATTTGTCGAGGAGTTCACAGTGGGTCGCGACCGCGAACTTGATTTGTTTCTGGCGGAGGCTGATGTGCTGGGTAATATGGCACATATGAAGATGCTTAACTCAATCGGTCTTCTCTCGGATGATGACCGCGTAGCGTTGGAGCAGGGTCTGAAGAAGATTTACAAGCAGGTGCAGGCGGGCGATTTCACCATCGAGGATGGCGTTGAGGATGTTCACTCGCAGGTGGAGTTTATGCTCACCGAGATGTGCGGTGACGCAGGCAAGCGCATCCACACGGGTCGTTCACGCAACGATCAGGTGATGGTCGATATCAAGCTCTTTTCGCGTAGCGCGATTATCGCCCTGCAGCAGAGTGTCGAGGAGTTGTTCTCTACATTGATGCAGAAGGCAGAGGAGTGGAAGGATGTCCTGATGCCTGGCTACACTCACCAGCAGGTGGCTATGCCATCGTCATTTGGTATGTGGCTCAGCGCCTATGCCGAGGCTTTGGCTGATGATATGCTGATGCTCAATGCTGCGTATAAGTTGGTGAATACCAACCCTCTTGGCTCGGGCGCAGGCTACGGCTCATCGGTGCCATTGAACCGCACGATGACCACAAAGTTGCTCGGCTTCGAGGATTTGGCTTACAACTCGATGTATGCACAGATGCAGCGCGGTAAGACCGAGCGTGTGGTGCTGACTGCCATCGCAGCCATCGCTGCAACCGTAGGTCGCTTGGCGCAGGATGTGTGCCTCTATTCGTGTGCGAACTTCGGCTTCGTGAAGTTGCCAGATGCATTTACCACTGGCTCAAGCATTATGCCTCACAAGAAGAACCCAGATATCTTCGAGCTCACTCGCGCAAAGTGTAACCGTATGCAGGCGATGCCTATGGAGGTGACGCTCATCGCGACAAACCTCCCATCGGGTTACTTCCGCGATATGCAGCTTACAAAGGAGATTTATGTACCTGCATTCAAGGAGATTACCGATGTGGTGCGTATGGCGAAGGCGGGCATCGAGCAGATGTGGATTAACCGCGATATTCTCGCTAACGATATCTACAAGTACCTCTTCACCGTGGAGGATGTGAACGACGCCGTGGCGAATGGCGTGCCTTTCCGTGATGCTTACCGCGAGGTGGGTATGCGCGTGCAGAACGGCACCTACGAGCACGATGGAAGAGAGTTGCACCACACCCACGAGGGTAGTATCGGCAACCTCTGTCTGGAGAATATCCGCGCGAAGTTCGAGCGAAATATGATTGACTATGCCTCTGCACTCAAGGCTGAGGAGGAGTTGATGAAATAGCGATGACGGAGTTTGGACTCATAGATTATGTGGTGAGTCTCTTTGGCGATGTTGACCGAGGAGGCTGGGAGTCAATCGGTGATGACTGCACGGTGCTGCCCATTGGTGGTGGCGAGGTGCTGGTGATGACCACCGATATGTTACAGGAGGATGTCCACTTTCTGCGTGCGGCGACCTCTGCCTATGAGTTGGGACGAAAGTCATTGACCGTTAATTTGAGCGATGTGGCAGCGATGGGCGTCAAGCCCGTTGCTGCTTTGCTCTCTCTAGCTCTGCCATCGGATGCCACCGATGAGTGGGCGAAGGAGTTTTTGGATGGTTTTCACTCGTTGGCGGCCGAGCACGAAGTTGCGCTGGTGGGCGGTGATACCACATCATCGAAGAGTGGCATATCTATAAATGTTGTTGCTATTGGTCGCGGCAAGGCCGAGTGCGTGAAGCGCAGAGCGGCGGCGCAGATTGGCGATGTGATTTTCGTTGGCGATAAGTTGGGCGCGTCGGCATTGGGTTTAAAGGATATTTTGCGTGGCGAGTACGCAACTTCGCTGGCAGATATTCACCGCAACCCCGTGGCGCAGATAGCCGAGGGCGAATGGCTTGGCGCGCGCGAGGAGGTGCACGCAATGATGGACCTTTCGGATGGATTGGCGTCAGACCTTTGTCACATACTGAAACTTTCGCATTGCGGTGCGGAGGTGGATGTGGAGACTATCCCAGCCGTTGAGGGCGATGTTGAGTCGGCCGTGTGTGGCGGTGAGGATTATAAGTTGCTTTTTACCGTTGCTGAGTCGGCGGCAGAGCAACTAAAGCAGGATTTTCGTGAGCATTTCGACAAGGAAATCTACCCCGTAGGTCGAATTACGGAGTCCGAAGAAGCGAAGATTTGCTGGAAGAAAAGTGGGGTGGAAATCACTCCGCAGTGGCGCGGTTTCAGCCACTTCTAAATCTATCTCTTGATTTTATTTGCAAACTGATGGGCTATGGCTAAAACTTCGCCAAATGCCTCCATTCGTGCTGCGAAACCTATTGCGGCATATATTGTTATGCCCGTTGTAATCTTTGTCGCAAGGCGCAGGGCAACACTCCAATTCTGGGTGTAGATGCCCACGCACTCTGTTGCTGCATACATCACAAGCGTAAGCAAAACGATAGGCAGGAGTGTGCGGATGAATCGCTTAATGGAGAGTCCCGCATAACGCATCGTGGCGCCCACATTGAGCACCATCTCGCACGCTGACGCGGCAACCATACCCCACGCAATAGCCATCACGCTCATCGGGATGGTCACGGCGAGTATGATGGTCATAATTCCCTTCTTGATAATCTCCATCCAAAGGATGATGCGTCCGTTACTGCGCACCTTCAGTACATTGTAG
>JAFYOF010000175.1 GCA_017560305.1 Alistipes sp. | reverse complement strand
GATAGTTACAGTCTGCTTGTCCTCAGAGATCTCAACTGGGATGTTTGGCCACTTGCTTGCGTCATCCATATCAGCCTCGTCTGCTGGAGTTGCATTAGCATACTCGTTCTCCAAATCGCAACCTACCAAGTAGTACTCTGTACCGCTTGTCCAGCTTGTCAAAGGAGCGATGCGGTTAGGGTTAACTGGAACGAATGCTGTCTGGCCACCCTCTGCTACCTGCAAGAACCACTTTGGACCGAACTCGTACATCAAAGGCTCAACTGCTGATGCGTTGTAACCATCGGTGTTGATGAACAAATCCCAAGGAGTTGCCAAGCCGAGTGGGTTGTAAGTTGCTGTTGCGTTCAAGTTGAAGTCCCAACCTGTACAGAGCAAGCGGTTCTGACCACGAACTGCAGCGTTGTAAGTCTCGATACCAGACTTGAGCTCTGCGAAGTAAGCATCAGCCTTCTGGCGTGATACGCCCTGTGACTCGTAAATCTCGTAAGCCTCCTCGGTCATTGCCTCTGGGCAGTAGAGATCGCCGATAGTAATCTTGCGAGTCATCTCCTTAGACTCATAGTAGTAACCGTAAGAGCCGCTCTCCAACTTACCGTACTTCTGTACGCGAACTGTTGCTGTTGCAGTCCACTCACCTACCAAATCCTCGTAGAGTGTTGACTCGATAGGCTCTGCGTCTGGCAACACTGCTGAACGAGCCTCAGCAACTGCTGTTGGGTTCTCGCCCTCGAATGTGCTTGGACGACCCTCCTCGTTCCAGCCCATTACAGCCAAACGAGACTGTGCGTTCTCGCGTGAGTCGAACTCAACGATAACACCACCATCAGAGTTCATCTGTGCAACCTCGTCCTCAGAGAATACATAACCATAGTCGCGGTTAGTCTCGCAAAGTGACTCGTAAGTGTTGTACTCCATCTCGGCGTCGAACTCACGAACATAGTTCATTGCGTAAGATGCCTCTGCAATAGGAGCCTCCTGCCAGTTGAGACACTTAACATTGAAACGAACCTTGTATGCTGAAGTAGGCTCAAGACCTGTTACCTGCATCTGTGGTGCTGGCAATGTGAAGTCTGGAATCTGGAATGTGATATGCTGGAAGTTCTGACGAGATGGGTCAGCAACCATACCATCCTCGCTGTCTACGCCAGGCATAGCTGTTACAACAACATGGTAGTCAGCACCTGGAACAAGCTCCCACAAGAAGTAATCCAAAAGACCCAACTCGAGTGGACCCTCAGAAGCGTAGTAAGTCTGGAAGCCGATAGAGTACATACCGATGTATGAAGTAGAGAACCACTGCATCAAGCTCTCGTCACCGCCGAGGAACATATCAGTGTAGTCAATGTAGCTTGCATTGTCAAATACGCCAACGCTGTAGCAGAATACCTCCTCAGATGGGTTCAATGTGATAGCGCCACCATTAGGAGCAAGGTTTACTGTACCAACCTCAACGCTGCCCTCGAAAGCCTCTGGAGCTGCAGAAGAGAACTCAACCACCTTGTGGTAAGCACCCTCCTCCCAGTAATCCTCCTCGTTTGGCATATCACCAAACCACATAGCGTCAGAGTAACCATAGAAGTCGAATGGAACACGGTACCAGCCTTCGCCCCAACCGAAGTCGCTCTCACCCCAAGCAGCCTCAGCCATAATCAATACCAATGGCTCACCTGGTGCTACGAAATCCCAGTAGTAGATAGGCTCGAACATCCACTCGTCGAGAACCAACTCGCCGTTCTCATCACGCTCGAAACGGTGGTACTCGTCGAAGAGAAGAGTAGTATCGTTAAGGAATGCAGAGTGAGTGTAAACTGCAAGGTTCATATCCAACATAGATGCGTCAGTCTGACCCCACTGTACCTTGTTGTTGTTGTACATTGCCTTGTTTGCAAGACCCCAACGGATAGCGTTACCGCGAGCCTTTACATCCTCAGGAATCTTAACATGTACCTCAGCACCCTCGATAGTTGTCTTAACGATAGTGATCTCCTCACCATAGTCTGGAGTAGTGAACTCAGCTACAACAACATCCTCGTAGAACTTCTCCTGCTGATACTCGTCTACATACTTTGCAGCAGCGTAGAAAGAGTACTCAGTCAAACGGCTCAAGCCATCGATGTTGATAGTCATCTCACCATCAGCACCTGTCACTGTTGTACCATCCTTGAAAATAATTGTCTCTGATGGAACCTGCTCGTTTGCAGGCAAAACCATCCAAGCCCACTCAGAAATAGACTTTGTAGAAACTGTAACCTGTGCAGTATTCCACGAAGTAGCCTGACCTGCAGCTGCCATCTCTGGAACTACTGGCTCTGGCACATCATTATTTGAGCAAGCAGAGAATCCAAAGCCCATCAATACCAATGAGCAAAAGATCAATGTGTTACGCAAAATTGTACGCATAATTAATAGTTGTTTTGGTTAAAAAATTCGATTTTTATTTGTGAAAACGATGCGAAGGTAGTAATAAAAAGCATATGTTGTACCTCCAATGTTAAGAAATTATTAACAAATTTTATTTCGGGGTGTTTTATTTTTGCCCAAAAATCGCCCCAAAGTGGCTGTAAACCTTACATTTCGTTATTTTTAGCGCTGAATTTTGTTAATAACTTTAGCAGATGTACCCTTTTCGGGTGCAAAACCTCAACATTTACATTTTATGCATTATTATGCAATATGCAAACAAAGGAGGCTCTTTCCAGCCTGTTTTCGGCTGAAAAGCACCTCCTCGGTCAAATATATCTCTATCCGCTACTTCAGATTTGCCTTGCGGATATTTTTCACCTTAACTCCATCGGTGCGGAACTCGACGCCCTCGACCTGCAAATCGGGACGGTAGCTCAACATCGTGCGCTGACCCGCAATCTCGACATCGACAATCGAGCCGCGCAACTTGCTATGATTATAGACGCACATTCTCACCTGCACATTGCCCTTCTGCGGCATTCCGCCCGCAATGGCGTAGTTAAACGCGCCAGAGGCATCACCACCCTCTCGCAGCGTGCGCTCGCTCTTTGCAAAGTCGCCCTCCACGGCATTTGAGAACTGCGCACGGCATCTATCAAGCATCAACTGCCACTCGCAGTCACTCTTTGAGCCATCCTCACCACACAGAGTAACGCCTACCCTGCCTCGGTAATCCTTGTCGGGCTCAACATCGAATGTAAGTATAAACGAAGGCTCGTCGGCCACAATGCGCTCCTCGGGCGAGCAGACCACCGCCCTCTCGGTTGCGGGGACAATCTCCTCCATCCACTTGCTGCCAAGTGCGCCATCGGGGAACTGCACCATCTCGTGTACCGCCAGCACACCGCCCCAGTTCTGGGTCTTCACCCAGCCCGCCATCAGTCGGCGAGAGTCGGAAATCTCGCTCACCGCTGGCACCGACATACCATTATACATATCGCGACACTCTGCAACCATATCCCACCAGCACTCATCAGACTCACCCGAGCGACGAGAAAAGAGCTGACGGAAGCCACCTATAATATATTGGTAGTCGCCCCACTCGAAGAAGAATGTGCAGTCGCCTCCAGGAGGGAAACTCTCATTCTCGCACTTCCAGCCATCGGCAAGCGACTCGGCGCTCCACTCTCCGCGTGCGCCGTAGTTGGCCAGCATACGCAGACCGCCCTCACTATCGATAAAGATGCTTGGATTTTCGCAAGGGTGAACGAGCGAGTGACTCTTGCTGAACTCCGCCACACCATCTGCGCTGACCGAGTAGGTTGTTCCCGCCGCCACAACATCCTGCAGCGTGGTGTAGTCCACAACCTGAGTCTTCTTATGCTCGTTGAAATAGTCCCACATCATCGGCAGCGAGGTCTTCTCGCGAGGGAAGATGCGGGTTGTGTGCAGACCATACGCCAGACACAACTTGCCATCGTAGACAAACGGTGTACCCGTACCCAGCGTCTCCCACTGATGGTCAATCGGCACCGCGGGCTCGTGCTCAACCCAGGTCTTGAAGTCCTCGGTCGAAAGGTGCTCGAAGTAGTGACCGCCACGACCCAGCTTGCTGGCGTGACCACGACGGTCGAAGAGGTAGAAGATATGGTAGCGACCATTGTGGTAGATTGTCGCCACATCACCCACCCACGCATTATGGAACGGCGGTGTCCAGTATTGAATGTTGTTGTCTGTCTTATACTCCTCCACCATAGTTGGTTGTAAAGCAGGAGCGTAAAATTCAACACCCTGACCCTTCTTGACCGCGAGTTTGCCCTGCAACGAGGGGTAGCCGATTGCAAAGTCGTTGTCATACAACTTGCCATCTACATATATGCTAAACTCCACACCCGTAAAGTGTAACACCACATCGTGCTTGCTGAAAGGTCGCTCAAGCATCGCCAGAGGCACTCCGACAACCAATCGGTCGGTACGGTCGCCCGCATAGGAGCGAAGCAGAATCTCTGCCTCAAGCACGGGGAGAGAGCCATCCTCCATCTTGTAGGCAGGATAGTTCTGCGGATACCAGTGGTTGGGGTTGTGCTGACGATAAGAAAGCTTGGCAACATCGCCCAACTCAAAGAGAGTCTCTGCGTCTGCACCGTTCAACTGCTCCAAATCAACCTGCAGCGAGAGAGTAAATCCCTGCTCCGCATCGGCGTCGCACTGAAATACCTCGCCCTCGTTCAAGACTACGGGTTCGTGGTCGGTGGAGAAATCGAAACTCTTGCTCTGCAACTCCACAACCACATCCTCGCTGACATTTCCGCCGCTGCAAGCAGCCAAACAGAACATCAGCACGATATAAAACAACTTTTTCATTGCTATTTCACAATTAAAATATTACAAATCAAACACTACGCCGCACTACCGAACAAGAGGATATGCTCCACAACGCTCTCGATATCATCGGTGATTGAAAGCAACAAATTACGATACTTGCCCTGCTGCTGCAACTTTTCGAGCAATTCATACACAGGCACCTGCTTTGTCCAATACTCCTCGCCAAAGAATACCATCGGCGAGGCGAAGCCGAATGTCTCGTAGTGGTTCTGCGCCGCATCTTGAAAAATCTCCTGCATCGTACCAGCGCTGCCTGGGGTGTAGATTACGCCACCCTTCGCCACCGCCAGCAGACCATCCTCGCGCACACTATTGTCGAAATACTTGGCTATGTGGCTCGCAAAGGGCGTTGCGGGCTCGTGACCATAGAACCAAGTAGGGATGCCTATGCTGCAAAAATCTTTTCGGCGAGGGTAACGCTCAATGACATCGAATGCCGACGATAGCCAGCCCGCATCCTTATAGCAGGGGGCATCAACCAGCATCTCAACCGCCTCGAAGAGTTCCCACTCCTCTCTGCCCGCCATCCACGCGCCGAGGTGTGTCGCCTCCATAGCACCTGGTCCGCCACCGCTGAGCATCAGGTAACCCTGCTCGGTGAGAAGTTTGCTGATGAGGGCTATCTTCACATAGTTAGCATCGGTGCGCAGCACGGCGTGACCACCCATCACCGCCACCACCTTGCGCTCATCGTAGCGCGCCAGCATATTGTGCAGGGCATCACGTATCGAGTGGTCGTGGAGGGCTCGCGCCAGCATCTCGCTTACATCCGACGAAATCTTTCCCTTGCCCACATAGTGGCGGTAGACCCTTGAGTCGTAGCACTCACGAAAACTTGCCTCCGAGCGAGGGTCAAAGCCCGCATACAAGGTCTGCGCATCATACAGACGCGGAGGGAAGGTGTTGAAAGGCTTGCGCAATGATGGGAAGAGGTAACAGCGGTTATCCACTCCGCGCATCATCTGCTCGGGGATACGACACCCCATAAAGATGCAGTCGCTATAGAAGCGTTCGATGGCTTGGGGCACATCGTAGAAATCTATACATTGAAAGGCACAACGAGTGATTACGCCATCACTATCGAGCAGACGCTCCAGCGCCTCCAGCGAATCTATCTCAAGGTAGTTCTGCATAGTATTTAGAGTTTAGGGTAGACTTTAGGTGCTTGCACAGTGACAAAATCGGCACCATTGCCACTCTCGGTGCAAACTATTCTCACCGCCTTGATTGGGCGCGAGGGGTTTTCAATAGCGCAACCGCCATTTTTCAGTTCATCCACACGCTTGAAGTTCACGCCATCCTCGCTCACCTCCATATATCCGGCATTAAAGATGTAGCGGGGCAACTGGAGATTACCCGTAGATATCTCCATTCTGCGGCACGACACGGGTTTCTCAAATGTGTAGAGCAGCCAGTCGCCCTCGCGGCAGACCCTCGCCGTGCGAGAGATGCGACCATAGCCCTCGGCATTCGAGAACGGGAAGCGCTCGCTGGGCTCCATCGATGAGGTAATCTTCACCGTGGGTTGCAACATACGCCAGTGCGACTTCACCGCCGCCTCGGGGCTCTGCGCTCCGCCCATACGGCTGAAGAATGAGTAGAGTTGCGGTTTGTCGGTAGTGATTGGGCGCTCGTAGCGCTTGGGCTCTGCGTCGCCCACTATATTATAATATATATGTGCACTATCATCGGTCGAGGCCTTCAGCACCCCATCGGCATAACTCACCACGGGCGGGAACAAACGGAAATCGATACCCATCGCCACCATACGGCTATAATGGCTCTCCACCATCTTGGCGTAGAAAGGCTTCCACTCGCCACCATCGCCACGCCACGCCAACTCACTCAGGGCGCAGATACGGGGATAGGTCTGGTAGTAGATATAGTCGTGCTCATCCTCGCGGTGAGAGATATAAAGTTCGCTAAAGAACGACGCCTGCACGCCAACGACACTCTTCATCTCCGCCTCGGTGAAGCCCTGCTCCACGAAGTCAAACGACAAAGGTTTCTTCGCGTCGAAGATAGCCGCCCAGTCGTGACCAGGCTCGCGCTGAGTCTGACGCATATCGAAGTAGAAGTATGCGCCAGGCATCACCACGGTCTTATAGCCCTCCGCCGCAGCCTTGCGACACGCCGCAACACTCTCCCAGCCATACACTTGCGCGCTCTTTGTAAGCGTTCCCGCCTTCATAGCCTCGTTCCACACGCAGGGGTGCTTGCCGTAGTTGCCTACAATCTTCGCCACACGATTCATAAAGTGCTCCTGTAACTTCTCTATACCGATACCCTCGCTCGCCATCAGCGCCTTGCAGTCGGGACAACGACTCCACTGCGAGGTGTTCACCTCGTCACCGCCGATATGCACCCACTTCGATGGGAAAACATCCGCCAACTCGCGGAAGATATCGTCAAGCAAATCGTAGTTGCTCTGCTTCGCCACACACATCACGCTGCGCGTATCATAGCCATCTGAGGCCTTCAAACCAGGGGTGTAGTTGCAGAGTATCTCGGGTCGCACGCGCGCCAGATTGTGGCTGTGACCAGGCAGGTCAATCTCGGGGATAACCTCGATGTTGCGCACCGCTGCATACTCCACAATCTCGCGCATCTGCTCCTGCGTATAGAATCCGCCGTAGCGCTCATCCCACTTGCCATAGCGAGCCGCCACGGGCGAGCCCACGCCACGATAGCCGCCCACCTCGGTCAAATCGGGGTGCGACTTGATTTCGATGCGCCAGCCCTCGTCATCCGAGAGGTGGATATGCAGTTTGTTGATTTTATGGTGCGCCAGACGCTCGATGAAAGTTTTGACCTCCTCCACCGACATCCAGGTGCGACATACATCGAGCATAAATCCGCGATAGGCAAACCTCGGCTCATCCTCCACCGCACAACAGCCCACCGCCACGGGGAACGACAACTCCTTCGAGTAGACCATCGAGGGGAGAAGTTGCAGCAGGGTCTCTATGCCGTTATGCACTCCGGCGGGCGAGCCGCCCTCGATGGTGATACCGCCCTCGCCCACCACAAGGCAATAGGCCTCCGCCGCCAATATTTCACTGTGGCGCAACACAATATCACCACTCTGCGTGCCGTTATATTCGCGAATGTCGAGCGGGAGATACTCCGCAAGGCGTTCAGCCAAGGAACGGAGCCCCGAACTGTGTGTAATTTTAGTTGTTGTTAGTATATTGAATGCTCCGTTCCTTTTTTCAATCTTTATGGGCTCGGGCACAACATTCTGCGCTGATGCCGTGAGGTGAAAAATCACCGCAGAGAGCATTACAATTAGCCAAAATCTTCTCATAGCGATAAAAATATTACATACAAATATACTATTTTCACGCTAAAAATCATAACTTTGTAGATGATTTATTTCAATTAACAGATTTTATGGAGAACAAACTTAAAGCCGCAGCGCGTCTGCTGGAGGTGATGGACACCTTGCGCGAGAAGTGTCCCTGGGACCGTGAGCAGACATTCGAGTCGTTGCGCAACAACACAATAGAGGAGACCTATGAGTTGGTGGATGCCATCGCCGAGGGTAATATGGAGGGTATCAAGGAGGAGTTGGGCGACCTGCTCCTGCATGTGGTGTTCTACTCGAAACTTGGCGAGGAGGAGGGCAAGTTCAATTTTGCCGATGTAGCCGATGCCGAGTGCGACAAACTCATCTACCGCCACCCTCATGTCTATAGCGACATCCACGCCGACACACCTGCCGAGGTGATGCAGAACTGGGAGGAGTTGAAACTCCGCAAGAAGAAGCGTCAGGGCGGCATCCTTGGTGGTGTACCACGCTCATTGCCAGCAATGGTAAAGGCTTTCCGCGTGGGCGAGAAGGCTGCATCGTCGGGCTTCGACTGGGAGCAGAAGGAGGATGTATGGGCAAAGGTCAAGGAGGAGATTGCCGAAATCGAGGTGGAGATGGCTGCGGGCAACCACGAGCGCACCGCCGACGAGATTGGCGACCTGTTCTTCGCGCTGATCAATATGTGTCGTTTGTACGGCATTGACCCCGAGTTGGCATTGGAGAAGACCAACAAGAAGTTCATCTCACGCTTCCAGCATATGGAGGCAGAGGCTGGCGACCGCCTCTTCTCGGAGATGACCGCCGAGGAGCTGGATGTGCTCTGGCGAAATGCAAAGAAGAATGAGTAATTTTGAATTTTGAATTCTAAATTTTGAATTAAAACTTATGGCACTGATTAGAAAAGTGAGGGGCTGCACACCCTCGATTGGAGAGAATACTTTTTTGGCAGAGACTGCTACTATTATCGGCGATGTGACAATCGGTAAGGATTGTTCGATCTGGTATGGCGCAGTGTTGCGTGGCGATGTGAACAAAATCACCATCGGCGACCGCACAAATATTCAGGATGGTGCGGTTATCCACACCCTCTACGACAAGTCACCAAAGCCATCGCAGACTCACATCGGCAACGATGTGTCGGTGGGTCACAACGCAACCATTCACGGCGCAATCATCGGTGACAGCGTGCTTATCGGTATGGGAGCAACCGTACTGGATAACGCCGTAGTGCCTGAGGGCTGCATCATCGCAGCAAACGCATTGGTATTGTCGGGTGCGCAGTTGGAGCCAAACTCTGTTTACGCAGGCGTGCCAGCCAAGAAGGTGAAGGAGATTACACCCGAGCAGCGTGAGCATATCGTGAAGCGCACTGCACGCGACTACCAGCTCTACGCATCGTGGTATAAGGAGGAAGAGTAACCTACCCCTCCGCAACCACCCTACTGCTGCCCGCACAAAGAGAAAATAAAAAACTACAACGATATGAATGTATTGAAATTCAAGCGTTCCAATCTGGTCATCAACATCTTGATTGCCTGCGTCATCTCGCTGGTAATCAATTTTTCCTATCTGCTCTCGATGATTGTAGCAGAGCGCGAGAGCAACGACCAGCGTCAGCGCATCGAGCAGGAGATGATGGAGCGCCCCGAGTGCTCTGGCGTACTACACCTCTCGCCCGATGGCTACGGCTACATCATCCCCGCCGAGAAGGTGGTACTGGAGCATCCTATGCGAGCATTTGAGGTGGACAGCATCTTCGTGAGCAACCGCAAGGTGCGTTGGTACAACTTGCAGGATGGCGACGAGATTGTCTGCACACTCTTCCCGCCACGCGGCAACAGCAACCCAAGCCTCGACGAGGTGCATATGCAGAACGGCAACGAAATTGCAGCACCTGTCATCTATGACCGCCCAAAACGCAATCAGGATACTATGATGCAGATGGCATTCTACTTCCTGCTGTCGTGGGTATTGCTGACAGTGATGACCTTCCGCATTGACACAAGGGGTAAATATCTGTATCGTTGCGCTCTTGTGGTGGTGATTACCGTTGCCTGCTACTTCATTGCACCTACGGTGAGCTGGATGACTGGCAGAACGCAAATGGTGATGACATTCCAGCAATCTCCGCGCGAGATGATAAACTGGATGGTAATTTTGAAATGTACCGTTGCGCTGGTGGTGGCTGTGCTGTATGGTCGTATATATCAGTTGCTCTCCCTGCAACAGAAGGTGCTTTTGGAGAACGAGCATCTGCGTACGGAGAATATCCAGAGCCGATATAATATGCTGGTGGGACAGATTAACCCCCACTTCTTCTTCAACTCGCTCAACTCGCTCTCGATGCTGGTGCGTGACAAGAACGACGACAAGGCGCTGGAGTATATCGACCAGTTGTCGTACACCTTCCGCTACATCCTGCAGAATGGTCAGAACACTAAGTCTACGCTGCAAGATGAGATGGAGTTTGCCAAGGCCTACAGCGAACTTTTCAAGGTGCGCTATGCCGACAAACTATTCTTCGACATTGATATTGACGAGAAATACAACTTGTGGACACTGCCTGCGCTGACGCTTCAGCCGCTGATTGGCAACGCCGTGAAGCACAACACCATCACGCGCAAGCATCCGTTCCACATCTCAATCCGCACCGAGGGTTCAACCCTTGTGGTGAGCAACCGCAAGGCGCCGAAACTTGAGCCAGAGCCATCTACGGGTATTGGACTGAAGAACCTGAGCAGCCGCTGGCAGTTGATAGCGGGCACTGACATCGAGATTATCGACACCGAGAGCGACTTCATCGTGCGCCTGCCGCTGCAGAAACCTGAAAACTAAATCTAAAACGAGAAAAGATGAATGTATTGATTATAGAGGACGAGACGGCTGCTGCCAACAACCTGCAGGCCATCCTGCGCAAGGTGGCGCCTTCGTACAATGTCCTCACCGTGCTGGAGAGCATCGAGGAGAGTGTGGAGTATTTCGAGGATAGCACCCAAACGACGCCCGACCTTGTATTTATGGATATCCATCTGGCCGATGGCGAGTCGTTCCGCATCTTCGACAAGGTGACAATCACCGCCCCCATCATCTTCACCACCGCCTACGATGAGTATGCTCTGCGCGCCTTCAAGGTGAACAGCATCGACTACATCCTCAAGCCCCTCAAGGAGGAGGACCTGCGTCACGCCATAGACAAACTGGCGCAACTGAGCGGTGTGGAGCGCAGCGAGTACAAGTCGCGCGTGGAGAGTATGGCATCGACAAGCAAGCAGGAGAACCAGCGTGTCTTTCTGGTGCACTACAAGGATAAGATTATCCCTCTGTCGATTGACGACATCGCCTTCTTCTACACCTCAAACGAGAAGGTGTCGGCATTCACCCATTCGGGAGAGAAGTATATCGTCGACCGCACACTGGAGACCTTGCAGTCGTTACTCCCAGCCGATGAGTTCTTCCGCGCAAACCGCCAATTTATCGTCTCACGCAAGTCGGTAAAGGACATCGCCGTGTGGTTCGGAAGCCGCCTTTCGCTCAACCTTACGATTGAAGCACCCGAGAAAATTATCATCTCGAAGGCTCGTGTGCCCGAATTCAAGCAGTGGCTGATGGCGATTCAACCCTCAAATTAGTCGTTTCACCCCCTCAATCGGCCGACTAACCGAGGATGAAGCGCCAATTAAAGAATTTGTCACTACTTTTGTGATAGGAATTTGCTAATTTTTAGAACAAGAAAGAATATGAAATCACTTAAAGTAATTTTGGTAGCAGCAATGGCATTGGTTGCCACTTGCGCTTCAGCACAGGGCCCACAGGGTCAGCGTCCACAGGGTCAGCAGCGTCAGCGTATGACAGTTGAGCAGCGCGCACAGATGCAGGCTGATCGTATGACAAAGAGCCTCGATTTGAGCGCTGAGCAGAACAAGAAGATTTACGAGTACCACCTCGCTAACTACAAGAAGCAGGAGGCTGAGCGCGCAGAGCGTATGAAGGCTATGCAGGAGGCTCGCGAGAAGGGTGAGCAGGGTCAGCGTCAGGACTTCCGCAATATGAGCGAGGAGGACCGTGCAAAGTTTATGAAGCAGATGCAGGAGCAGCGTCAGGCACAGCAGGCTGCTGAGGAGACTGCAATGAAGAAGATTCTCACAGAGAAGCAGTATAAGAAGTGGCAGATGCAGAAGAAGGCTCAGGAGCAGCGTATGCGTGAGCAGATGCAGCAGCGTCAGGAGGGCGGCCAGGGTGGTCCTGGTGGTTTCGGCGGTCCTGGTCCTGGTGGCTTCGGCGGCGGCTTTGGTGGTGGCGATTTCTAATAGTCACTGCAAGATATGGAGGGTGGGAGCAAACCTACTCTGACCCATCCAAAGGTATCCATTAAGGGCAGTAATGGAAATTAGGTTGTTTTTCGGAGGGGGTGTCAGCGTCAGTTGACACCCCTATTTTGTCATTTCGCCTAAAAAGCGTATGCATATCAAAGATATATTTATATCTTTGTGCGCAGTTTGAAAATACGACAAAACAAAATAACAAATCAGAAAGCAAAGTATGAATAAGTTTTTAACGACTATTCTCTTTACTTGCCTCATCGCAGCATCTTACGCTCAGAGTGGTAAACTCTCGATGACCATCGTGGATGCACAGAGCAAGGAGGCGGTAATTGGTGCCGTGGTAAGCATCGCTCCCGCTGCGAAGCCAGACGATGCAAAGCACTTCACTTCGGGCGACAAGGGTAAGGTGACTATCCCTGCACAGAAGTACGGCGAGTACAAGCTCACCGTTGCATTCCTCGGCTACGACGACCTTGAGATGGATGTGAAGATCAACTCAAACAACAAGGATTTGGGTAACATCGCACTCAAGGAGGCATCTACAAAGATTGATATGGTTGTCAAGGAGGTGCAGGCTATCCGTGCATCGCAGAAGGGTGACACCGTAAGTTACAACGCCGACGCATTCAAGGTGGCAAGCGACGCCGATGTGGAGGGTCTGTTGAAGAAGATGCCAGGTATCACCGTAAAGAACGGCTCGGTAGAGGCGCAGGGTGAGAAGGTAAAGAAGATTTATGTCGATGGCAAGGAGTTCTTCGGCGAGGATGTATCGACAGCGCTGAACTCACTCCCAGCACAGGCTGTGAAGAACATCGAGGTATATAACAAGCTCAGCGACAACGCCGAGTTCTCGGGTATGGACGATGGCGACAGCTTCAAGGCTTTGAACATCGTAACCCAGCCAGGTATGCGTCAGGGCGTGATGGGTAAGATCTTTGCGGGCTACGGCTACCAGCCTCAGACCGACGAGGTGACCGACCACCACAAGTACTTGGCGGGCGGTAGCGTGAGCCACTTCAACGGCGCAAGCCGCTTGACTGTGCTCGGTCTGTTCAACAACCTCAATAAGCAGAACTTCTCATTCGAGGATATCGTTGGCGCAACCGGTTCTACTGGCGGTATGGGCGGCGGTATGGGTCGCGGCGGCGTAGGTCAGTATATGGTACGCCCACAGAGCGGTGTAGCGAAGGTGAGCGCCGTAGGTCTTAACTACTCGAACTCTTGGGGCGAGAAGGATAAAGTCAAGTTGCAGGCAAACTACTTCTACAACGACTCAAAGACCCGCAACCTCTCGCATACAATCAAGTGGTATGAGGCACCTTTGGCTGACCTCGGTACACTAGATCAGTCGAGCTACAGCGACAACCACAACTACAACCACCGCTTGGGTGCTCGTGTAGACTGGCGCATCTCGGAGAACCAGTCGTTTATGTCGCGTACAAACTTCAGCCTTCAGTCATACGATCCATTCAGCGAGACAACAGGTACACAAATTGGCGACGCCATCAACAACCTCATCAAGAATGGTAGCAACGGTGACAATGGCGGTTACAACCTCTCGGAGTCTGTCCAGTATCGTCTGAAGTTGGGCAAGATTGGCCGTTTCATCACTGTGGATGGTCGTGTAAACTACCGCGACAATGACAACGAGTCACGCAGCTACTCTAACACCGCAACCGATGGAACAGAGTACTTGCGCTACCTCACCAGCACATCTACTTCGGACAACCTCGGCGTGGGTGCAGCAATCAACTACGCAGAGCCAGTATCGAAGTATGCACAGGTGACTCTTCGCTATGACTTCAACTACACAGGTCAGAAGAGCAACAAGAGCACATTCAACTTCGGCAACGATGGCACTTATACAAATGGCATCCTCGACCCAGCCCTCTCGAACATCTATACAAGCGACTATACAACTCACCGTGTAGGTCCTGGTTACAGCTGGGCAAAGGAGAAGAACAATGTTGTCGTGAACCTTGCCTACCAGCACTCTACCCTCGATGGTCAGGTGCAGGCAGTGCAGTCACAGCCAGTGAAGCGCTCTTACAACGACTTCACCTACTTTGTGATGGGTAACTTCAACTTCAACAAGCAGAACTCATTGCGTGTGTTCCTGATGTCAAGCACCGACAACCCACGCATCCAGCAGTTGCAGAACATCCTCGATATCTCGAACACACAGTATGTATCAAAGGGTAACGAGAACCTCAACCCTGCTTACTCTCACCGTATGAACCTCCACTACAACTTCACCAACCTGGAGAAGGCGCAGACTTTGATGTGGATGTTCTCGTTCCAGACTACGCAGGACTACCTCGCACAGAGTATGTACACAGGCAGCAACATCCCACAGAACATCATCGACGAGGTGGGCTCAACTCCTATCCAGTACTCTACAACCGAGAATGTGGATGGTTTCCTCGACTTGCGCACTCACCTGAACTATGGTTTGCCATTGAACTTTATGAAGTGTAACCTGAACCTGATGGGTGGTGTAAGCTACAACGAGACTCCTTCGCTCATCAACGGCCAGAAGAACATCGCAAGCAACATCGGTTACAATGCAAACATCGTGTTGGGTAGCAACATTTCGGAGAATATCGACTTCACACTCTCGTGGGGTGGTGGTTTCAACCAGGCAAACAACTCACTCGGCACACAGGGCAAGAACGAGTACTTCAACCACAATGCCGAGGCTTCGCTCAAGGCTGTGTTCCTGAAGGGCTTCACATTCTCGGCTAATGCCCAGTACATCCAGTACATCGGTTACACCAACAACTACAACGACTCTTACACACTCTGCAACGCCTTCATCGGTCACAAGTTGTTTAAGAATCAGTTGGGTGAGATTATGTTCGGTGTGAACGATATCTTCAACCAGAACAAGGCGTTCTCACGCTCAACAGGCTCTGGTTTTACCCAGAACTCTTGGAGCAGCGTAATTGGTCGCTACTACACCGTTCAGTTCAACTACAATCTCCGCTTCTTCGGCAAGAAGGGTTCGCAGTCACTCTCTGACTACGGCATCTCTGACGGCAAGAGCCAGCAGGGTATGAGAATGGGTCCTCCAATGGGTCCTCCTATGGGCGGTCCACATTAACAGGTTACGACCATTAGGTTATAACAGGTTGCCATCGACATTCGCAGTCGGTGGCAACTTTTTTATTATCGGTGAAAGATTTTGTTTTGAGAAGTAAAATTGTTAAATTTACACTACTTAAACACTACACCTATGAAAAGATATATTCTGCGCCTTGCACTTGTCGCATTGCTCGCCACCCTGTCACTCAACCTCACGGCACAAAACTGCGCTACGGGTCTGCTCACCGACCTTGTCAGCGAGGCTGATGCTTTGTACCAAAACGGCTACCGCACGGGGAAGCAGATGGCAGACCTTGCACAGAGCGACTTTGCAGAGAATCAATATGCAGCTATCCGCTCATCACGCCCCACATTTTCGTGGGTAGTGCCGCATAAAGAGGGTAGAAACAACATCGTGCAGAGGTGGTATCACATCGTAGTGGACGACAACCCCACAGACGCTGCCAACCACGCAGGAAAGGTGTGGAATAGCGGCCGCGTGCATAGTGCGCAATCGGTTGCTGTGCCTTATGCTGGCGCAGACCTTGCCGCCGACAAGACATATTACTGGAGCGTGCGCGTAGCAACCAACGCCGCGAAGGGCGAGTGGTCGGAGTGCGTGGCATTCCGCACCGCAAAGGAGTTGCAGAGTTATGGTTGCTCGTTCCGCCCGCAGGTGCGCGAGAGGGAGCACCCCACCGCCATAAGCAAGATAGACCCTACAACGACATTTATCGACTTCGGCCGCGCCTCGTTCTGCTCTTTAGAACTTACGCTTGACTCTCCGCGCGACAACGATACAATCTACATCTCCATTGGCGAAGATTGCAAGGATGGGCGTGTAAACAGCCGTCCTCACGGCACGGTGCGCTACTACCGCTATGCGTTGCCACTGCGCAAGGGTCGCCACACCTACCCCATCATTCCCGCCCACGACAAGCGCAACACAGGTCCGCAGGCTATCCTGATGCCCGACTACATCGGCGAGGTTGCGCCTATGCGCTACTGCGAGGTTGAAGGCTATGCGGGCGACATCGCACAAGAGGATATCGTGCGCCACACGGCAATCTACCCATTTGACTACTCTGCGGCGCAGTTCCACAGCGACAATGAGATTTTGAACGCGGTGTGGGAGCTCTGCAAATACTCCATCAAGGCGACTTCGGTGCTCGGCATCTATGTGGATGGCGACCGCGAGCGCATCCCATACGAGGCTGACGCACTCATCAACCAGTTGAGCCACTACACCACCGACCGCGAGTATGCTATGGCACGCCGCTCGTCGGAGTATTTGCTCGACCACCCCACCTGGCCTACGGAGTGGATATTACAGGCGCTCATCATCGCGTGGAACGACTACCTCTACACGGGCGACAAACGATCTATTGAGGCGAACTACGACATACTGAAGGCTCGCACACTTGCATCACTGCGCCGAGAGAATGGACTCATCTCAACCACCGACAATAAGGTACGCAGCGACGAGTTCCGCTCCTCAATCCGCTTTGGCGGCAACATACGCGACATCGTGGACTGGCCTCGTTGCGGCGACTGGGAGCACGGCGAGGATGACAACTACCGCCTCACGGACTTCAACACCGTTGTCAATGCATTCCACTACCGCGCGCTGGTCATACTCCAGCAGATGGCGCAGCTGACCGAGCGCACCGACGAAGCCGAACAACTGAAAATGGAGTGCGAGAGACTTTACACAGACTTCAACACCCACTTTTTCGACAACGAGAAGGGGCTCTACCACGATGGAATCGGTGCCGACCACCACTCACTTCATGCCAACCATTTTGCTCTAGCATTGGGTCTTGTCCCCGAGGAGCACCGACAGAGAGTTTTGGAGCATATCCACTCAAAGGGAATGGCGTGCAGCGTCTATGCCGCACAGTTCCTGATGGAGGCGCTCTACGACCACCACGACGATGACTACGCCCTTGCAATGCTGACCAAGCAGGACGAGCGAGGCTGGTATAATATGGTGCGCCACAACGCCACAATCACCTACGAGGCGTGGGACGATAAGTTCAAGCCTAATCAGGACTGGAATCACGCGTGGGGTGCTGCACCCGCCAACATCATTCCGCGCTATGTGGTGGGCGTAAGACCTCTTGATGCAGGATTTGGCAGAATGGCAATTGCGCCGCAGGCATCTACGCTCAAGCAGGTGGAGGCGGTAGTGCCTACCATCCGTGGCGGCGTGGTGGTTTCAATCGACAACACCGAGCAGAACTACACCCTCGCCTTGAAGATTCCAGCCAACACCACCGCCGAGGTGTCATTGCCCGCAACGGGAGATGTCACAAACGCACGGTTGAGCATAAATGGTCGCCGCCAAAAACTGCACATTTTGCCTAATGGGCGCATAGATTGCGGCACTTTGGGGTCGGGCGAGTGGCTCATCAGGGTAGATTATTAGTGAAATATTAAGATTTTTTACATTTAGACGAAAAAAAACTTGATTTTTCTTTGCAGTTTAGAAATAATATTCTACTTTTGCAGTGTCAAAAACGACAACACATTATTGGGCTATGGTGTAATGGTAACACTACAGATTCTGGTCCTGTCATTCCAAGTTCGAATCTTGGTAGCCCAACTGAAAAACCGAAGCAAATCGCTTCGGTTTTTTGTTTTATATACCTACAGAATAGGTGGCTCCGAAGAGCCACCTATCTATGTTAAATACACATCTCGTAAATCTTCTCAATATCTGCCTGGGCAAGCGGTTTGAAACCTGGAATCACGCCACCTGCACACGCCTTGCGAGCCATTGCAGGGAAGTCCTCGGGCTTGATGCCAATCTTGGTGAAGTTATCGTCAAGACCAAGAGTGTTGAAGAAGAAGTCAGCAAGCAACTCGATACCCTTCTTCGCAACCGCCATCTTATCCTCCGATGGCTCTACGCCAAAGACATTCACTGCAAACTGAACATACTTATCCACATTGCCCTCCTCCAGACAATACTCCATCCAGCGAGGTGTCACGATAGCCAGACCCAAGCCGTGAGTGATGTCGTAGAATGCCGACAACTCGTGCTCGATTGGGTGACAGCTCCACGCGTGGCGCTTGCCAGCGGTGATAAAGCCATTGATTGCCCACGATGAGGTCCACATAAGGTTGGCGCGTGCCTCGTAGTTATCAGGCTCCTTCATAGCCACAGGTGCATACTTGATAACGGTCTTGAGCATACCCTCCATAAAGCAGTCGAGCATATACAAATCCTGCTCTGGGGCGAAATAGACCTCAAGGATGTGAGAGATGATATCCGCCGAGCCGCAAGCGGTCTGGTATGGGCTCACGGTGAAGGTGTTTGTTGGGTCGAGGAACGACACGCGTGGCAAGAGGTTGCGGTCAAGACGACCAATCTTCTCCTGCGTTGCGAAGTTGGTAATCACCGCCGCAGTATCCATCTCAGAGCCAGTCGCCGAGAGGGTCAGAATAGAAACGATAGGCAGAGCCTCGTTGATTGGTGCCCAGGTCTTGCTCAGGAAGTCCCAAGGATCGTGGTCAACGCAAGCGCCCGCAGCTATGAACTTCGCAGCATCAATGGTTGAGCCGCCACCTACGGCCAGCACTACATCAATCTTATGCTCCTTACACATCTCTGCGCCAGTACGGACTGACTCGATGCGAGGGTTAGGCTCAATGCCCGAGAGCTCGAACAACTCCAGACCAGCCTTCTCAATCTCCTTCAAAACGGCGTCATAGAGACCCATCTTCTTGATTGAACCACCGCCATAGGTGAGCAACACGCGGCTGCCAAACTTCTTCAACTCATCGCCCAGATGCGACAACTGCTCCTTACCAAAATAGACCTTGGTAGGGATATCATATACAAACTTATTCATAGTTATTTTGTTTTAAGGTTTTCTATCTTCAAAATTACGATTTATCACACAGAAAAGCAAGAGTGAAAGCAGAATTTATTTCTTTTGTGGCATTATACCCCTCATTCGTTCCGTAAAATTATCTTTGGTGGCGGGGGGGTAGCGCAAAGCGCTACGCCACCAAAGATACTGCCTCTACGGCAGTTTTTCATTTCCTATGAGTGCACAATATCAGAATAAGCACTCGCTCACAAAAGCACAAAAAAAAGGGATTACCCGAAAAGGATAATCCCGTAGAAGATAATCTGCTACCCTACCGATTATGCAACTGCATTTGAGATAAGGAATGTAGCAGCAACTGTCAAGATAGCGTACAACTCAGGGAACGCTGCGAGGATAAGAGTCTTACCCATTACATCGTGACCGTTACCGATAGCGTTGATACCGTTAGCACAAACCTTTGCCTGGTAGTAAGCAGCCAAAAGGTTTACCAAACCTACCAACAAACCTGCACCAAATACGGCAGCTGCCTGGAACATAGTGATGTCTGCTGTCAAGAGACCCTGAACCATAAAGAAACATACGAAACCGTAGAGACCCTGAGAACCTGGCAAAGCCGAGAGGATCATGTAGCTACCGAACGCGCCGCTGTTCTTCTTCATAGCGCCTACTGCTGTCTGACCGCAGATAGAAGTACCAATTGCAGATGCGATACCTGCCAAGCCTACCATAAATACTACGCCAATGTAGGCCAAAATCAATGCTGCTGAATTCATAATTTTTTGTGTTTTATTAAATTTAAATTTGATTATTTATTATTCTCATTTGTTAAAGGCTCGAACTGACGGGTAGTCATCTCGAAACCTGCATTCTTATAGAACTCAACGAATGTCAAACGCATAGGGTGAACAAACGAAGAGATTGCTGACATAAAGAGGTTGATACCGTGACCGATGAGCAGGATAGCCGTAGCACCGATAATCTGGAACACTGTGCCCACACCGAAGCTCTCGATACCTGCATCCAAGCCTGTAAGACCCATAGCCAGCGAGTTGAAAACCTGCGCCAACACACCGCCCGACAAACCGATTGCGAACAAACGGATGTAAGAGAGCACATCGCTCAACAGGCCAGTGATGTTGTTATAGGCATCCCACAAGCCCGAGCCGAGGTTGATGAGTGGATTGCGCTTGATGTTGTTCAACAGAAGCATCAACACCGCACCCACGCCCATCGCAGCATAGAATGCTGGCGACGAAGCTGTAAACCACGAGATTGTGAGGCTCTCGTTCATCATTGGAAGACCTACCGCCACGCAGCCTGACACAAGGATGATAAACCATCCGAGCAGACCGAATGTAGAGGTGAAGCCGAAGAGCTTGGTCTGAAGGCAGATGTTAAGGAACATACCGAACAAAATCTGCACAACACCCAGCGCCAACGCCAATGAGAAGAACTGGTTCTGGAAATCAAGGAACGGAGAGTTGGCAATGCCGTCATAACCCAACATATCAGGAATGCTCATACCAAACAACGAACCTGTATAGAGACCGAACAGCGTAGTTGCACCACCACAGAAGATAGTGAGCCAAGCTGCCTGCTTCAAGCCCTTGCCACCCTTCGCCAAAAGGATTGCACCGACCAAGGTCAGGATAGCACCATAACCCGCATCGTTCAAACAGATTGCGAAGAACAACATATAGAAAGGAGCGAAGAATGGAGTAAGGTCCATTGTGCCGTACTTTGGCAACGCATACATCGCACCAATCATCTCGAACAAGCTCGCATACCAGTTGTTCTTCAACTTAACTGGGGTATCATCCTCTGGCTCTGGATTGCGCTTGAGGTAGATGACATCTGGGTACTCGTCAAGCAAGGCGTCCACCTGCTGTGACTTATCCTCCTCAGCCCAGCCCTCCATCACTACCAATGCACCATCGGCAGCTTGGGTTGCTGTACCCTTGATCTTAACATTCTGGAGCTGACGCACCAACTCATCATACTGCTGCTGGATTGCATCGAGGCTTGCAGCGCAGATTGAGAACTCAACATTGAGGTTCTGCAACTCCAAGCGACACATCTCCGCCTCTGCCTCTGCTGAACGGCTATCCATCGCTGGAGCCTTCACCTCCTGGGCATCGATAACGATATCATCGCCCACAGAAGCAACCACCACAAAGTACACAGCCGACGAATCGCGGTTAATCTCCACGATGGTGTAGTTTGCTGACCACTCCTCGGCGCACTTCTCGAATGTAGAGGTCTGCGCAACGAAGTAACGCAACACGATACCCTGCTGCAACAACTTCTCGCGTGCCTCGCCCTCGAACTCGCCCCAAGGCTTCAACTCCTCGACCATCTTCTCAAGGCGTGCCTCCTCGGCCTGCAAAGCAGACTTCTGCTGACGAAGCTCGGTGTACTTCTCGAACGCCTCCTTACCTGAAGAATATGGCTGTGGCTCAACCATCACGACCGAACCATCAGCACCCTTCTTTGCGAAGCCGTACTCCTCGCCCTTCGAGAACTCCTCGAGGGTCTCGATAGCCTTGCGATACTGGTCGATATCCATAACCAACTGGCGATCCTTCTCCTGTGGCTCCCAGCCTGTTGTGGTGATATCCACCAAGCCCAACTCACGCAGACGAGCGATAAAATCCTCACTCTGTGTCGCAAGCAACACAAAGTCATAACGCGACATCTTAACTATCATAACTTAGACCCCTCCGCAGCCTGCTGTTGTCTTGTTTTAACAATCTTCTGTGCCGACTTCGAGAGGTTCTCCTCATCCTCCATAAAGCGCTTGATCTTGCGAATAGCGTCCTCATAGCCAGGAATCTGCACCTTCTCATAGAGATTCACCTTCTGCGTAGTCTTGCGGCGCGCATAGTCCAGAAGCTCCATCTTGCGATTGTAAACCTCACACTCAACGCCCAACTTTGCCAAACGCTTCAAAAGTTCCACTCCATCGGCATACCATACCGGTGACGAGAACAGGTCGTAAGGCTTCTGCTCGAAGCTCACACCCGCCAGCACAGGTATTCTCACACCCGCAATCTTCTGCTCGGCGAGCTCAACATCCTTCACACGCAAAAGCGTAGGATCGAACTCACCCCACAGAGCGACCATATAGTCGTACTCGGCTGCCAGAGCATCCAGACGACTACGGTACTCGCGTGCGGTATCCTTTGCTCGCTTTACCTCGGAACGCAGAGCCGACTCCTTACTTTTAATAGTAGGGAGCGCCGTGCGGCGCATCTTCAGCTGCTTGCCGAGTTCACCGAGCGAAGTTTTGTTATATTGAAACTTAATTGCCATAATTTGTTACTCTTTCCAATACTTTGCGATAAGCTCTGCCTTGATAGCAACCTCCTCCTTCGAGAAGTTCTCTGCAAAGAGGGTCCACGCGATATCAAGCATCTGCTCAATCTCGATGTTTACATCGATAGCCAACAGACGCTCTGAATAGTCGTGAGCAAACTTCAATGCACGCTCATCGTAGTCCGACAGGTCAAAACCGTTCTCCAACTTTGTCTTTGCATTTGCTGCATCGGCATACAGACGCACGCAGGCGTTCATCACCTGTGGGTGATCCTCGCGGGTCTTCTTACCGATTACGAGCTGCTTCAAACGAGACAATGAACGGAATGGGTCAACGATAACCTTACCTGTATCAGAGTCGTTACGGAGGAAGAGCTGACCCTCGGTGATATAACCTGTGTTATCAGGAATAGCGTGAGTAATGTCACCACCAGAGAGTGTTGTAACGGCGATAATTGTGATAGAACCGCCATTAGGCAACTGAACGGCCTTCTCGTAAATCTTTGCCAAATCCGAGTAGAGTGAACCAGGCATAGAGTCCTTTGATGGAATCTGGTCCATACGGTTTGACACGATAGCGAGTGCATCGGCATAAAGGGTCATATCGGTCAAAAGCACCAATACCTTCTCGCCCTTGTCAACAGCGAAGTACTCTGCAGCGGTCAATGCCATATCAGGCACCAACAGACGCTCTACTGGAGGGTTCTCTGTTGTATTCACGAATGATACGATACGGTCCAACGCACCTGCGTTCTCAAACACCTGCTTGAAGTAGAGGAAGTCGTCGTTTGTAAGACCCATACCACCCAAGATAATCTTGTCAGCCTTTGCACGGAGTGCCACATTTGCCATCACGGCGTTGTAAGGCTGGTCAGGGTCAGCGAAGAATGGAATCTTCTGACCAGACACGATGGTGTTGTTAAGGTCGATACCAGCGATACCAGTTGCGATAAGCTCTGATGGCTGGATACGGCGGAATGGGTTCACTGTAGGACCACCAATCTCGCGCGCCTCGCCCTCGATAGGCTCACCGCCCTCCAATGGCTCACCGTAGGCGTTGAAGAAGCGACCTGCCAGGTTGTCTGACACGCGCAACTTTGGAGCCTCACCGTGGAAAACCACCTCTGAGTTGGTAGCAAGACCCTCTGTACCGGCAAATACCTGCAAGGTAACATTCTCGCCCATAATCTTTACCACCTGCGCCAACTTACCACCTACGGTAGCCAGCTCGTCGTTACCTACGCCCGTAGCACGGAGCGTGATGGTAGCCTTGGTGATATTGTCAATCTTTGTATATACTTTCTGAAATGCTCTTGTTGTCATTGCTACCCTTATTTTGAGAGTTGATTATTTACTGTCTGCTCAATCTGGTTCTTATAGTCGAAGAACTTCTCGCTCTGCCACTCGGCATAGTTCATCTGACGGAAGAGGTTGATAACGCCCTTGAAGAAGCGTGAGCAAGCCTCGAAATCAGAGAAGTTGAACTCCTTGCGACATACGCCCAACACCAACTCATACATCATCTTCTGACGCTCCAATGGACAGTTGGCATCGATATCATCGAATGCATCCTGCTGAAGGATAACGAAGTCGATGAGCTCCGACTTCCAGAAACGCTCGTGGTATGCTACTGGTACACCATCATCACCGAGGATGTTGATCTGGTCGTTAGCCTCCTTACCACGCTGAACGATAGTCTTACCCTCGTAAACCATATTCACCCAGTTCTTGCCGATGTGGTCGTCAAGGTAAGATGCTACCTCAGGATACTCCAGATACTTTGAGTAAGAATCGAGTGGGTCGATAGCTGGGTAACGCTTTGAGTCGGCACGACCCTGTGAGAGGGCGTAGAAACAACGCGCAGCCTTCTTTGTTGACTCTGTCACAGGCTCCTTGAGGTTACCACCCGCTGGTGATACAGTACCGAGGAATGTCACAGAACCAGTCTGACCATTGTTGAGCTTCACCAGACCTGCACGAGAGTAGAAGTTAGAGATGATTGCTGACAAGTCCATAGGGAAGGCATCCTGACCTGGAAGCTCCTCCAAACGGTTTGACATCTCACGCAATGCCTGCGCCCAACGAGATGTAGAGTCAGCCATTACCAATACCTTCAAGCCCATAGCACGGTAGTACTCACCGATTGTCATACCTGTGTAAACCGAAGCCTCACGAGCCGCAACAGGCATATTTGAAGTGTTACAGATGATGATTGTACGCTCCATAAGCTTGTGACCAGTACGAGAGTCGATCAACTCAGGGAACTCCGCGAAGATCTCCACAACCTCATTTGCACGCTCACCGCACGCTACGATGATGATTACATCAGCATCAGCCTGCTTTGAGATGGCGTGCTGAAGCACAGTCTTACCAGCACCGAAAGGACCTGGGATAAAACCTGTACCACCCTCTGCCAATGGGTTGAATGTGTCGATAGCACGAACACCAGTCTCCATCACGCGTGATGGACGAGGCTTCTCGGTGTAGCAGCGCACAGCCTGCTTCACTGGCCACTTCTGCACCATTGTAATATTGTACTCGTTGCCGTCCTTGTCCTCAACAACAGCAACTGTGTCAGTCACCTTGTACTCGCCAGCCTTCACTACACTCTTCACGGTGTAAGCGCCCTGCATAATGAAAGGAACCATAATCTTGTGGGCAACCCACTGCTCCTTCACCTCGCCAAGCCAGTCACCAGCAGTGACCTTGTCGCCTGACTTTGCCAATGGAGTGAACTCCCACTTTGCGTCGAAATCGATTGGGTCGGTAATAGAACCGCGGTTGATGAACAGACCATCCATCTTCTCCAAATCGTTCTGCAAACCATCGTAGTTGCGTGACAAAAGACCAGGAGCCAATGTTGCCTCCAACATATGACCCAAGAACTCAACCTTGTCGCCGATCTTCAAGCCACGGGTGCTGTCGTACACCTGCACATAGGCCTCATCGCCTACAACCTTGATGACCTCAGCCATCATTCGGGTATCACCGCAATATACATAGCAGATCTCATTCTGACCCACCGCACCGTCAACCTTCACGATTACGATGTTGGAGATGATACCATTTACTCGTCCTAAAGTTTTCATTTATATCGTTTTTATTATTTATTTACTAACTCCTTGCTATCGAGTTCCGCCATAATGCGCTCGAACATCTCGCGACCACGCTTAACATCGAGTTTAGCCCAGCGAGCCACAATGTTCACACACACCAGGTATGAGAGAATTGCATTTACATCGAAACAGCTGCCTGCCGCCAGGTCGATTGCCTGATCCCAGCGGATGAGGTCAATCTTATGCTCCTTCTCGACCATATTGCTCTCGTCATTAACGGCAGCAATCACAGCGTCGATGAATGGCAACTCGCCGCGCAAACCGAAGTCGGCTGCCGACGAACGCTCCAACTGATCAACAATATCACCCTTGCCCACGGTTACGGTGTTAATCGCCACATCAAGTGTGCGAGCAACTGCCGCAGCCGAGATGTTACGCAGTGTGCGGTCGAACGCAGCCCACGCCTTGAGGAAGGTGCTCGATGAGTGAGCGCACTCCTCGAAGTAAGCCTCCAGGAGTGAACGCTCGAAGCTCTGCTCGAGATTCAGGCCCTTGGCGTACTCGTTCTCCTCGGCATGCTCATCCGCAGCCACAGCGTAAGCCTTCACCACGCGAGCCATACGAGCGGGCAACTGCTTTGGCTCGGCGAGTTCCGCCTCCAGCTCCTCGGCAGGGATATTACCCAACTCGTTGTGCGACTTGCGACCAGCACGCAGAGCGATGATATTCTCACAGTCGTAATAGCTGTAAAGCAGGCGCACCAACTTGGCATCCGATGAAGAAAGCTCCTCGAGAATCTCCTCAACGATAGCCTTCGCGTCGAAGCCCTTTGTATCGGCATCGAGCGTGTACTCCTTCAAGCCAGCTACTAAACAGTAATAATTCTTATTTCCAAACATAGGAACTATGCCTTAAAGATAAGTTGAGCAACCTTCTCGCGCAAGTAACCGCCGAGCAATGCCTCGAAGCTCTCGTCAGAGAATGAGATGTAGTAACCGCCATTCTTCTC